>CALXAR010000028.1 GCA_944386345.1 uncultured Clostridia bacterium | reverse complement strand
TCAAAAGAAGATAATAGAAATGATTTTTTAAAATTACTTGAGATGAATGTTGTTGATAAAAAAGAATCACTCAAGCATTATAATGAAATAATAAAAAATGAAAAAAATAATTAGATAACCTACACTTGTAGGTTATTTTTATATATTATTGTGATATAATATATAAAAATTATATGAGGTGATTCTATGAATATATTATTTCTAGATATTGATGGTGTACTAAATTCAAATGAATATTTAACAGAGGAATATGAAAAGGTTGATAGACGGCTTACAAGAGAGGAGTTTTTTGATCCAAAATGTATGAGAATACTAAAAAAGATAGTAACTGATTATAAATTACAAATAGTTATTACTTCTTCTTGGAAAATATTTGATTTTAAGACTGTAATTGATGTCTTTAAAAATTACGAATTAGAAGTATTAGACTCCACAAAAAACTATGGAGATAAACGTGGTGCTGAAATTAGAGAATGGTTAGTAAATCACGATAATATTTCAAAATTTGTTATTATAGATGATGATTTCTTTCCAGATTACGTTGGACTTGAAGGAAATTTAGTAATGACTTCTTTTTATAAAAATCGAGGATTAAATGAGTCTCATATACCTCTTGTTGCAGATATAATTTTAGAAGATAAACTAACACTTTAGTTTATCTTATTTTATTACGCAAAGCACATAATTAATTGACATAATATGAGTGTTGTGGTATAATTATGATAGGTTAATATTTTTATATTGCCTGTCGAATGATGGGCAAGTTGATACGCCCATCTAAAATACCCAATTAGAGGAGGAGGAATATTATGGGTGATTTAAGAAAAAAAGTTAATGTTAGGAGCGAAGATGCTCTTAACAGATTCTTATTCAAAGGAGAAACTTTGGATAAGAAGCTTGCAAAGAATGCTTCTCAACGAGAAGAATTTGCGCAAGCAAAGGAAGCAAAAAAACAAGAAAAAGAAAGGAAAAATAAGGAGGAAAAACCTTCTATTATTTCAAGAATCTTCAAAAAAGATTCTGAATTAGAAGAAGGTTACATCCTTCTTTACAGTAAAGAAGGAGAGGAGTTTGTTTGTCAAGAAATTGACGTAAGTCAATTACTTGATGAAAAATACGTTCCTTTTGAAAGGAACGTAAAAGGTCAAGAACTTCTTCATAGGAAGTTCAATTGCACTCCAATGTATATCTCCGACAACGGAGACATTATGAAGGTACAGAAAGCCTTCGAACTCTTCTCTGAAGATGCGGATGACGAAAATGCATTCGTTGTTCTCGAAACAAATAGAGAGTACTACGTATTGACTTATTCAGTCAAACGCATCTTCTAGAATTGAACAGGTACATTAATTTGTACCTGTTCTTTTTTAACGTTAAAATTTTGTTTTCATATAATATAGCAGGTGATTTATATGGAGTATATTATTTTTGTAATATCTGTTATTGGTATATGGTGTATATGCTTTATGATGGAGAATTACTGGTATTTAAATTATGAGAAAAAAGAGAAGAATAAGGTTCAAATTGTTTTGACTAAAAACAATGTGGATTATGAGGATAAAAAAGCATTTATTGAGAAAATTATGTGTGGAAATTATGAAAATATTATGGATATTGTGGATAATATGAGAATAAATTGACTTTAAAAAAATTTTTGTGTAAAATATAATTTGAGGTGAAAGAGATGTACGCTTTTTTTAATGGAAAAGTTGACAGTATATATAAAGATAGGATTATAATTGACGTAAATAATATTGGATATGAAATAAATATGCCTGAATCAGATATAATGTCTTTAAATCTAGGGGATAATATAAAAATATATACATATTTGTATGTAAGAGAAGATGATATGAGACTTTTTGGGTTTAAAACTAGTGAGAGCCTAGAATTTTTTAAAAAACTTATTACCGTAAGTGGTGTTGGTCCAAAAGTGGCACTTGGAATAATATCTAATGTTGATATTGAGAGTCTAGGTGTAGCAATTGCTACGGAAAATGTAACTGCACTAAAAAGTGTTCCTGGCATTGGGCCTAAAATGGCACAAAAGATTATATTTGAACTTAAAGATAAAGTAATAAAAGACAAGACAGAGAAGATTAATATAGTATTAAAGGAAAATAATTCTAAAAATATTGAAGAAGCAATTACTGCTCTTGAAGTTTTAGGATATACACAAAAGCAAATAAAAGATGTAATATCAAAGCTTGATTTAAGTGATGATAGCGTTGAAAATATAATACGTAAGGTGCTTAAAGAAATGCAAAACTTATAATACAAGGTAGACAATTATTTTCTTTTATGATAATATTTTAATGGAAGAGTGTATAGATATATGAAAGGAAAATACGAATGATAGAATTTGTAAATATAGTAAAAAAATATGATCACGGCATAGTCGCTTTAGATAATGTTAATTTAAAAATAGATAAGGGCGAATTTGCTTTTCTTGTTGGTCCATCTGGTTCAGGTAAATCAACATTTTTAAGGCTACTTATAAAAGAAGAAGAGCCTACATCAGGAAAGATTTTAGTAGAAGGAAAAGATATAACTAAAATGAAAAAGAAAGACATTCCATATTTAAGAAGAAAAATAGGATTTGTTTTTCAGGACTTTAGACTATTATACGATAGAACTGTTGAGGAAAATATAGTATTTGCTTTAAGAGTTATTGAAGCATCAGAAAGAGAAATTAAAGCACAATTAAAAGCTGTTTTACAAATGGTTGGACTCTCAGGAAAAGAAAAATTTTATCCAAATCAGCTATCTGGTGGAGAGCAGCAAAGAGTGGCACTTGCAAGAGCACTTGCAACAAAGCCACCTATACTAATTGCTGATGAGCCAACAGGAAATCTAGACCCAAAGACTGCAGATGAAATCTTTAAAACTCTACTTGAGATTAATGCTAGAGGAACAACTATACTTGTTGTAACACACGCAAAAGACATAGTTGATTCTCTAAATAAAAGAGTTATAGCTCTTGATCATGGTAAGATAATTAAAGATGAAGCGAGAGGGGTGTATTAGATGACAACAAATACTTATTTAATTAAAGAAGGATATCATAATTTAAATAAACATGGGTCTAAAACAATCTCTACAATGCTAATTATTTGTGCTACTATGTTAATACTAGGTATTTTTATAATAATACTACAAAATGTTAATGAAAATGTTGAGACTTTAAGACTAGAACAAGGATTACAAGCATTTATCGAAGATAAGGCAACAGACGAAGATGTAGCTTATATGGAAGATGAAATAAGATTGATTCCTGGGGTATCAGAAATTCAATATATGAGTAAAGCTGAAGCTTATGAGGATGCTAAAGAGCAATTTAAAGATCAAGATTATTTTTTAGAAGGTCTTGAAGATCTAGAAATTTTTCCAGCATCATTTATAGTAAAGTTTACTAATATTGAAGAAGCCGAAACAATAAAAGAAGCTGTTGAGAAAATTGATGGAATATATAATGTAAAATATAATGCAGATACAATTGATGCGGTAATCTCTATTTCAAGAGTTGCAAATTATTTTATACTTGGTGTAGGGATAGTTCTACTTGTTGTTAGTATATTTATAATATCAAATACAATTAAACTTGCAGTTTATTCAAATAAAAGAGAGATTTTTATTATGCGTTATATTGGTGCAACAAATAGTTTTATAATCAAGCCCTTTATAGTTGAAGGTGCAATAATGGGAGTAATGTCAGCACTTATTTCATTTATTATAATCTCTATAGTTTATGTATATATTTATGCTGCTTTAAACTCAAGTTATGCTTTAGGTGTATTTAAGTTTATACCATACTCAACAATTTGGTATCAGATTTTGATTGCATATATAGCACTTGGATTATTTATTGGTGTATTTGGTAGTGCCATTTCACTAAAGAAATATTTAAAGGCATAGGAGGAGTTTAAGTGAAAAAGATAAAAAGAAAGATATTAATAATTATTTGTATAGTATTTTTATCTAATTACTTAGTAGTGTATGGAGCTGATAATTTAGCTGATTATGAACAACAATTAGAAGCAGTAAAGCAAGAGCAACTAGAGAATGCTTCAAAACTAACAGGTGTTGAAAGAGAGCTTGCATTATATGCATATGACGTTGCTGAAATTGATAGTGAAGTCTTAACTTATGCTAAAAACTTAGATAGTATTCAAACAGAAATTGATGAGGTTGAATCAACACTTGAGGAGTTAGATGAAGATTTAGCAAATGCTAATGAAGAATATAGTATTGTTAATAGTACATATGCTAATAGATTAAGATCAATATATGAAAATGGAATGCCTAGTATATTTGAGATTATAATAACATCAAATGGTTTTACAGACTTAATGATAAAACTTAATTTATATAGTATTATCTTAGAACATGATAAGACTCTAATGAACAGTTATCAAGATAAACAAAACTATATTAATTATATAAAAGGAGATATTGAGCTAGAAAGAAAACAATTAGATGCTTTAAAAACTGGACTTGAAGATGTAAAGGCAGAACTTGAAACTAAAAGGCAAGAAAAAGTAGATAAGATGAGTGAGCTAGAAAATCAAATATCAGAATTAGAGGAAGCATCTAAATTACTTACAGAAAGAAAAAAACAAGCTATATCAGATATTGATAATGAGGTAGCTAAAGTAGTAGAAGAGGTGGCTGAGCAGATACAAAACGGAACAGCTAGTACTTTTACTGGAACAGAGTTTGCATATCCTACTCCAGGATTTACAATAATAACAACAAGTTTTGGAGAAGTATATAATTTGGTTGATCCTGCTGGAAGTGCTCATACAGGAGCAGATATTGCAGGAGCAGGGATTAACTGCACACCAATTTATGCTATACAATCTGGTGTTGTAACAACATCTGGATATAGTAATTATGGATATGGAAATTATATAATAATAAATCATGGTGAGTGTGTAGATAATAATTCATCATATATATCATTATATGGACATTGTAGTTCTTTAGTGGTAAAAGAAGGAGAAACAGTTGAAAAAGGACAACTTATAGCATATGTTGGAACTACAGGAAATTCAACTGGTCCACATTTACATTTAGAAGTTAGGGAAAATGGTCAAAGAGTTGATCCATTGCAATTTTTCCCAAGTATTTCATTTACAGTATTATAAGGGGGAGATATTAATGAAGGGAAGGAATTTGAAGCGACTGATAATGACTTTTGGCGTTATATCTATTACTTTTAACATTAACTATGTATGCTTTGCTGATGCTGTGTCAGATGCAAGAGAAGAGCTAAATAGTATAAAAAATCAGATTAGTCAAAATGCTAGTGCTATAAGTGCTGTAGAAGATGAAGTTGAAGGATATCTAGATGAGATTGCTGTACTTGATTCTGAAATAGCAACTTATACAGATAAAATTAATGAGCTTCAAACACAAATTGATACAATTAATGCTCAAGTTACTCAGTATCAAGAAGATTTGCAAAATTCAGCACAATTATATAATAGTGCTCAAGATGTGTATACTACAAGACTAAGAACAATTTATGAAAATGGAATACCTAGTGTTTTTGAGATATTAATTTCTTCTGATGGAATTGGGGATTTCTTTTCAAAATTAAATGTTTATACCAGTGTTTTACAGTATGATCAATCCTTAATTGGAAATATGAAGACACAAAAAGAGTATGTTGATTATTTAAAAAATGGGATTGAAGAAGGAATGCTTTCTGTTGAACAATTAAACTATGACTATGAAAAGTCTTCAAATGAGCTTCAAGCAGTAAAAGATGAAAAGCAAGAAAAAGTAGACAGCTTAAATTCTTCTAAAACAATGCTTTTAGCTGCATCTAAAGTGTTATTAGACGAGCAAGAAGAGGCAGAAGCAAACTTACAAGCAGAAATTGCAAAAGCATCACAGAGTAATCAAAATAATGGATATTTTTCAGGTATATTTCTATGGCCAACAACTAGCTCATATATTACTGCTGGGTTTGGATGGTATAGTCCGGGAGGATATTCATCCTGGCATTCAGGAACAGATATTGGAGTCTCAATAGGTACGCAAGTTTTTTCTGCTGCATCAGGAACTGTAATTCGTGCAGTAACAGTTACAAGTGATCCTAATGGCCCATATACATCAGCAGGATATAAAGATCATTCATATTCTACTGCAAATGGACTTGGATATGGTAACTATATAATGGTAGACCATGGAATAGGTTCTGATGGAAACAGGCTTTATACATTATATGGTCATTTATCTAGCGTAAATGTTAGTGTTGGACAAACTGTAACACAAGGACAAGTTATAGGATATAGTGGAAATACAGGTAATTCTTATGGAGCACATTTACACTTTGAAGTAAGAGTTAATGGAAGTGCTGTTAATCCAATGTCTTATTTTAATTAAAATTATGTTACAAAATTATTAAACTATAGACAAATGAGACTATTTATGATAAAGTTTAAAACAAAGATATTAGCGGCTTATTTTGCTTAAAAGACAAAGATATCGTAGGGGGTTATTTTATATGAGTGCACAATTAGTAAATAAATTTTTAAAGGTAATTGGAATCGGTGGAAATGAAGAAGATGTATACGAAGATGGATACGATGAGAATTACAATAATGATGAATATATGGAAGAAGTAGATGATGATGCAGATATGTATAGTCAACAAGGTGGAGCAAGAAGCAGAGCTAGAGCATCTGTAAGAGAAGTAGAAGATTCAAATAATAGACAAACAAAAGTTATTTCTGTTAACAATGGTATGTCTTCTTCTAAAATGGTTATTACACAACCAACTTGCTATAATGATGTAGAAGAAGTTGGAACTTATTTAAAAAATAAAAAATCAGTAATAATTAATCTTGAAAATGTTGGAAAAGAAGATGCAAGACGTGTTCTTGATTTCTTAAGTGGAGCTACTTTTATGATTGAAGGCAACATTCAAAAAGTTTCTAGCTTAATTTACTTAATGACTCCAAGAACTGTAGAAATACAAAATGACTTAGAAAATGCACAATTAAATAAACAACAACAAGAACAAAGACAATCTTTTTCTTGGCTTAAGTAATTAATGCATAAAAAACAGGTCTTTGGACCTGTTTTTATATTTAATGTTAGGAGGTAATTATATGCTAACACCAATTGATATAGATAATAAAGTGTTTAAAAAAGCAAAAATAGGTGGATACGATATAAAAGATGTTGAAGATTTTCTTGTGTTAGTTATGAGTGATTATGAAAAGCTATATAAAGAAAATAGTGAACTAAGAGGACAAGTTCAAACACTTCAACAATCAGTAGACTATTATAGTACGTTAGAAGCTGGAATTAACAAGACTGTTGAAAATGCTCAAACAGAAGCAGATAGTATTAAACTCGAGGCTCAAAAAGAAGCTGAGTCTATGAAAACTAGTGCTGAAGTTACTGCACAAAATAGATTAGAAGAATTACAAAGACAGATAATTAAAGCAGAAGTTGATATTGAAACAAAGAAAAAAGAGATGCAAATATATAAAATTAAAGTACAATCAATGCTTGAGGCTCAACTTAAAATCTTAAATGAAGAGGACTAGTAATATAAATTGTAATATAAGATGGATTTATATCCATCTTTTTTATGTAAATTACAAAAGAAATATATGTAGAGTTGAAAATAGATTTGATTTGTGTTAAAATAATAAGGTAAATTTAATTAGAATGGAGATAAGTATGTTTGAAAAATTAGAGTCATTATATAAAAAATATTTAGAGTTAACACAACTAATATCAGACCCAGAAGTAATTGCGGATCAACAAAGCTGGCAAAAATATGTAAAAGAGCAGTCTGGTATGAAAGATGTTGTAGATAAGTATTTAGAATATAAAAAAGTAGTAGAAGATATGGAAAGTGCAAAAGCGGTTATGGATGATCCAGAACTAAAAGATATCGCATCAGAGGAGTACTATACCCTTAAGGAAAAATTACCTGAGCTTGAAGAAGAGCTTAAAATATTATTACTTCCTAAAGATGAAAATGATGATAGTAACGTTATTATAGAAATAAGAGCTGGAGCTGGTGGAGAAGAAGCTGCACTATTTGCTTATAACTTATATAGAATGTATACAATGTATGCAGAACTTAAAAGATGGGAAGTTGAAGTTATAGATATAAATGAAACTGAAATTGGAGGAATAAAAGAGATTTCATTTATGATTAAGGGAAAAGGGGCATATAGTAGACTAAAATTTGAGAGTGGAGTACATAGAGTACAACGTGTACCTGAGACTGAAGCTAGTGGAAGAATTCATACCTCAACAGCAACAGTGGCTGTTTTACCAGAAGTACAAGATGTAGAAGTAGAGATTAATCCAAATGATTTAAGAATTGATACATATAGAGCAAGCGGTGCTGGTGGACAACATGTAAATAAAACATCATCAGCAATTAGAATAACACATATACCTACAGGTATAGTTGTTTCATGTCAAAATGAGAGATCTCAGCTTCAAAACAAAGAGACTGCAATGAAAATGCTTCGCTCAAAGTTATATGAAAAACAAGTTGAAGAGCGTGATAGCCAAAGAATAAATACTAGAAGACTACAAGTTGGTAGTGGTGCAAGAAGCGAAAAAATAAGAACATATAATTACCCACAAAGTAGAGTTACAGATCATAGAATAAACTATACTATATATCAACTTGAAGCCTTTTTAAATGGCGATATAGATGAAATGGTTGAGGCTTTAATTGCTGCAGATAGAGCAGACAGATTAAAAGAAGGAGAACTTTAATAAAAAAACACCTTTATTGGTGTTTTTTTCGACGCATGTAAATTTTAAAATTATGCGTTTTTTTGTTGACACTGTTTTTTTCTTGTGATATAATAAGACAAATGTTATTTCTAATTGAAATTACTATGTAAACTATAATGCAAAGGATGGTTGAAATAGTTGGAAAGAATCATAAAAAATAGTTAAAAGAAAAGGTATATAAAAATAATCAAATTAGTTGACAAATTTTAAATTATGTAAACTAGTTTGACTTTTTGTTGCCTTTTTTAAGTGCAGTTGGGGGTATGGAAATGAGTCGTATTCATGAAGTAAAAAATGGAAAAGCAACAAGAATGAGCTTTTCAAGTATCAAAGAGGTTATCGATTTACCGGACCTAATTGATATTCAGAAACAATCTTACGAATGGTTTTTAAAATCTGGACTTAAAGATGTTTTATCTGATGCTTCACCTATAAGTGACTTTTCTGGTAATTTATTATTAGAATTCGTTGATTATAGATTAGAAGATGAAACAAAGTATTCTATTGAAGAAGCAAAAGCAAGAAATACTAGTTATTCTTCAAGATTACAAGTACAAGTTAGATTGATAAACCGTGAAACTGGTGAAATAAAGGAGCAAGAGATATTTTTATGTGATTTGCCAGTTATGACTGATAGTGGTACTTTCTTGATAAATGGTGCAGAAAGAGTCGTAATTTCACAACTTGTTAGATCACCAGGTGTGTATTTTGATGCACAAAGAGATAAGACAGGTAAGTTCTTATATTCTGGAACTATCATGCCAATTCGTGGTACTTGGATTGAACTTGAATCTGATTCTTCAGATGTATATTCTGCAAGAGTTGATAGAACAAGAAAGGTTCCACTTACAACTTTAATTAGAGCTTTAGGTGTTGAGACAGATCAACAAATAATGGATTTATTTGAAGATGATCTAATAAATGAAAATCTATATAAAGATATGGCAAAAACACAAGATGAAGCTTTACTTGAAATATACAAAAAGATAAGACCTAACGAACCATTACATGTTGATACAGCAAAATCATTATTATTTGGACTATTATTTGAACCAAGAAGATATGACTTGGCAAGAGTTGGAAGATACAAATATAATAAAAAATTAAGTATTGCTGAAAGAACTGTAGGAGAGGTTGCAGCTGAAAATGTAATTAATGAAGATGGAGAAATCTTAGTTTCTGCAGGAGAGACAATTACAGAAGAAGTTGCACAAAAGATAAAACACTCTGGTATAAATGTTGTATATATAACTAGAGAAGGAAAAAGAATTAAAATAATTGGAAATAACACTGTTGACATATCTAAATATTTAGGAATTGAAATAGATAAAGATGTAATTAAAGAAGAAGTATATTTGCCAGCTTTAAAAGAATTGCTAGAAAAAGTTGGAGATGCTGATGAAAAAGAGTTAAGAAAACAAATTAGACTAAATAGAGAAAAGCTTGTTGTTAAATGTGCAACACTTGATGATATAATGGCATCAATAAACTATTTTATGAATTTAAGATTTGGTCTTGGCTCAACAGATGATATAGACCATCTAGGAAATAGACGTGTTAGATGCGTTGGAGAGTTACTACAAAATCAATTTAGAATTGGTCTTGCAAGACTTGAAAGAGTTGTACGTGAGAGAATGGCTACACAGGACTTAGATGTTGCAACTCCACAAACACTAATAAACATTAAACCAGTTGTTGGAGCACTAAGAGAATTCTTTGGAAGCTCTCAATTATCTCAATTTATGGATCAAATAAATCCACTAGCAGAGCTTACTCATAAAAGAAGAATTTCTGCATTAGGACCAGGTGGTTTATCTAGAGAAAGAGCAGGATTTGAAGTTCGTGACGTTCATCATACTCATTATGGTAGACTTTGTCCTATTGAGTCTCCAGAAGGACCAAACATTGGACTTATATCTTCATTATCTACATTTGCTAAAATTAATAGATATGGATTTATTGAGACACCATATAGATTAGTAGATAAAGCAACTGGTGTAGTTACAGATGAGATTAGATATATGACTGCAGATGAAGAAGACAAATATATTGTTGCTCAAGCTAATGAACCACTTGATGCAGATAATAAATTTGTTCATCCTAGAGTAAAGGTTAGATTTAGAGACTTAATTGAAGAAGTTGAAAGAGATAAAGTTGATTTGATGGATGTATCTCCAAAACAACTTGTATCTGTTGCAACAGCAATGATACCATTCCTTGAAAGTGATGACGCACACAGAGCACTTATGGGAGCAAACATGCAACGTCAAGCTGTTCCTTTAATTCAGACAGATAGTCCTATAGTTGGTACTGGAATTGAATATAAAGCAGCTGTTGATTCAGGAATTGTTATAGTAGCTAAAAATGATGGTGTTGTTTCTTTTGTTAGTGCTGATAAAATAGTTGTTGATACAAAGACAGGAAAAGACGAGTATACATTAATTAAGTATCAAAGATCAAATGCAGGTACTTGTATTACACAAAAACCAATCGTAAAGAAAGGTGAAAAAGTTAAAAAAGGCGAGGTTATAGCAGATGGTCCTTCAACACAAAATGGTGAGATGGCATTAGGTAAAAACTTACTTATTGGTTTCATGACTTGGGAAGGATATAACTATGAGGATGCAATATTAATCTCTGAAGATTTAGTTAAAGACGATGTTTTAACTTCAATTCATATAGAAGATTATGATTGTGAAGCAAGAGACACTAAACTTGGACCTGAAGAGATAACAAAAGATATACCTCAAGTTGGAGAATCTGCACTTAAAAATTTAGATGAGAACGGAATTATTCGTATTGGTGCTGAAGTTGTTCCAGGAGATATCTTAGTTGGTAAAGTTACACCAAAAGGTGAAACAGAGCTTACTGCAGAGGAAAAACTATTAAGAGCAATATTTGGTGAAAAAGCAAGAGAAGTAAGGGATACTTCTTTAAGAGTACCACATGGTGAGTCTGGTACAGTTGTTGATGTTAAAATATTTACAAGAGATAACTGTGATGAGTTAGCTGCTGGGGTAAATAAAGTAGTTAGAATATATATAGCTCAAAAGAGAAAAATATCTGTTGGTGATAAGATGGCTGGACGTCATGGTAACAAAGGTTGTATTTCTCGTATATTACCAAGAGAAGATATGCCATTTTTACCTGATGGTACACCACTACAAGTGCTATTAAATCCACTTGGTATACCATCTCGTATGAATGTTGGTCAGGTGCTAGAAGTTCATCTAGGATATATTGCAAGTCTATATGGATGGAAAATAGCAACACCAGTATTTGATGGTGCAAAAGAAGCAGATATTAGAGAGCTATTTGAACAAAAAGGATTAGATCCAGATGGTAAATTCTTAGTTCGTGATGGTAGAACTGGTGAACCATTTGATAGAAAAGTTACAGTAGGTTATATGTATATGCTTAAACTTTATCATATGGTTGAAGATAAGATCCATGCTCGTTCAATTGGACCTTACTCATTAGTTACTCAACAACCACTTGGAGGTAAAGCTCAATTTGGTGGACAAAGATTTGGTGAAATGGAAGTTTGGGCACTTGAAGCTTATGGTGCATCATATATTTTACAAGAAATATTAACTGTAAAATCTGACGATATTGTTGGACGTTTAAAGACTTATGAAGCAATAGTAAAAGGTGAAAGTATACCAAAACCAGGAATACCTGAATCATTTAGAGTTTTAACAAAAGAGCTACAAAGTTTAGCACTAGATTTAAAACTATACAAACAAGATGAACATGTAGAATTAAAAGAGTCAATAGAAGATGATAATGATTCTATTGTTCCAAGTGATATGATGACAAGTCTTTCTTCAGAAGAGGATGGAATGTCAGTTGAGGAAGATGGAGAATTAACAAATGAAGAATTAAATCAAGGCACTTCTGATTATGAATTAGATAGTTATGATGATGAAGAATAGTAAATAGGTGTAAGGGGGATTATAAAATGCAAGATATGGATAATTTTGATAGAATAAGTATCGGACTTGCTTCTCCAGAAAAAATTAGAGAGTGGTCAAAAGGAGAAGTAAAAAAACCAGAAACTATCAATTATAGAACACTTAAACCAGAAAGAGACGGACTATTTTGTGAAAAGATTTTCGGACCAACTAAGGACTGGGAATGTTACTGTGGAAAATATAAAAAAGTTAGATATAAAGGAATAATTTGTGACAGATGTGGCGTTGAGGTTACAAAGAAAAAGGTAAGACGTGAGAGAATGGGACATATTGAACTTGCATGTCCTGTCTCACACATCTGGTTCTTTAAAGGTATTCCAGGAAGAATGAGTACATTACTTGACATATCTCCAAAAGCTTTAGAAAAAGTACTATACTATGCATCATATATTGTTCTTGATGCAAAAGATACTGCTTTTAAAGTTTGTGATATATTAAATGAGAAAGAATATAGAGAAGCTTTAGAAAAGTATGGCAGCGATTCTTTAAGAGTAGGAATGGGTGCAGAAGCAATTAAAGAACTACTTTCTAAAGTTGATCTTAAAAAATTAGAAAAAGAGCTTAGAAAAGAGCTAGAAAAAGCAAACGGAGCTAAAAGACAAAAAATAATAAAAAGACTTGATACAGTTGAAGCATTTATTACATCAGGAAATCGTCCAGAGTGGATGATACTTGAAGCTTTACCTGTAATTCCACCAGATTTAAGACCAATGGTTCAACTTGATGGTGGTAGATTTGCTACTTCTGATTTAAACGACTTATATAGAAGAGTAATAAATAGAAATAATAGATTAAAGAAACTACTAGAGCTTGAAGCACCAGATATAATTGTAAGAAATGAAAAGAGAATGCTACAAGAAGCTGTAGATGCTTTAATAGATAATGGTAGACGTGGTAGACCTATAACAGGTGCAGGTGGAAGAGCTTTAAAATCTTTATCTGATATGTTAAAAGGTAAACAAGGTAGATTTAGACAAAACTTACTAGGTAAAAGAGTTGACTATTCTGGACGTTCAGTTATCGTTGTTGGACCAGAACTTAAAATTTATCAATGTGGATTACCTAGAGAGATGGCACTAGAGCTATTTAAACCTTTTGTTATGAAAGAATTAGTAGCAAGAGGAATAGCTAATAATATAAAAAATGCCAAAAACTTAGTTGAAAAAGTTGATGTTTCAGTATGGGATGTTTTAGAGGATGTTATAAAAGACAGACCAGTAATGCTAAACCGTGCCCCTACACTACACAGACTAGGTATTCAAGCATTTGAGCCAGTACTTGTTGAAGGAAGAGCAATAAAACTACATCCATTAGTTTGTACTGCATTTAATGCGGACTTTGATGGTGACCAGATGGCTGTTCACGTTCCATTATCTCCTGAAGCAGTAGCAGAAGCAAAACTACTAATGCTTGCTTCTAATAACTTGTTAAAGCTTCAAGATGGTAAGCCAGTTGCAGTTCCATCACAGGATATGATTCTTGGAAGCTATTATCTAACAGTTGATGTAGACGGAGAGCCTGGAGAAGGAAAGATATTCTCTAGCGAAGATGAAGCTTTAATGGCTTATGATCAAGGAGTTCTTGGTATACATTCTGCTATTAAAGTAAGGGTTACAAGAAATGTAGATGGAGAAGATGTTACAGGAATTATTGATGCAACACCTGGTAGATTAATATTTAATAGCTATATACCACAAGACTTAGGTTTTGTTGATAGAACAATACCAGGAAATGAGCTAAAACTTGAAATTGATTTCCCAGTTAGAAAGAAAGAGCTAGGAAATATAGTTGATAAATGTATTTCTAAACATGGAATATCAGCAACTTCTGTTGTACTTGATGATATAAAATCAAATGGATATAAATATTCTACAAAAGCTGCTGTTACAGTATCTGTTGCAGATATGGAAGTACCTGAGGCTAAAGCACAAATATTAGCAGATGCAGAGGAAAAAGTTGAAGGTATTCGTAAGAACTTTAAACGTGGTCTTATAACTGATGAAGAAAGATATAATGAGACAATTAAAGTTTGGTCAAAAGCTACAGATGATATTCAAGCTGCTGTTATGAGCAATCCAAATAAATTAAATCCAATTCAAATGATGGCTCATACTGGTGCAAGAGGTAACCCAACACAGATTAGACAGTTAACAGGTATTCGTGGACTTATGGCTGATACAGAAGGTAAGACAGTTGAAATACCTATTAAATCTTGCTTTAAAGATGGACTAGACGTTCTTGAATTCTTC
This sequence comes from uncultured Clostridia bacterium, assembly GCA_944386345.1. GTDB lineage: Bacteria > Bacillota > Clostridia > TANB77 > CAG-465 > CAG-465. Next base: position 1,624 of record CALXAR010000028.1, on the reverse strand, counting down.
ATATCATCACACGGAGCAAGAAAAGGTCTTGCTGATACAGCTTTAAGAACAGCTGACTCTGGATACTTAACAAGAAGACTTGTTGATGTTAACCAAGATGTTATAGTAATGGAAGATGACTGTGGAACTCATGAAGGACTTGTAGTTAGAACAATTAAAGAGTCTGGTGAGGCTATCGAAAAACTTGAAGAGAGAATAGAAGGAAGATATCTTGCACAAGATATTCTAGATAAAAATGGAGACATTATTGTTCCAAATGGTACATATGTTACAGATAAGATTGCTAAGATTATTATAGATACTGGTATAGAAGAAGTAAAAATTAGATCTGCTCTAACTTGTGAATCTATAAGAGGAGTATGTGCAAAATGTTATGGTAAAAATCTTGCAACAGGAGAACCAATTACTGTAGGTGAGGCTATAGGTATTATAGCTGCACAATCTATAGGTGAGCCTGGTACTCAGTTAACAATGAGAACATTCCACTCTGGTGGTGTAGCTGGTGGAGATATAACTCAAGGTCTTCCTAGAGTTGAAGAGCTATTTGAAGCTAGAAAACCAAAGGGTGTTGCTATGGTTTCTGAGATTGACGGTGTAGTTTCAATTGGGGATCATGGTAATAATAAAGAAGTTACCGTTGTTGGTGATGAGAAAACAGCTGAGAAATATTTGATTCCATATGGAGCAAGACTTGCTGTTACAGAAGGACAAAGAATTGAAGCTGGAGACAGACTAACAGAAGGTTCATTAGATCCACATGATATTATACGTATCAAAGGTGAAGTTGCAGTTCAGAATTACTTAATTGAAGAAGTTCAAAAAGTATATAGAACACAAGGTGTTAATATTGATGATAAACATATCGAGATTGTTGCTCGTCAAATGCTAAGAAAAATATATGTTGAGGATGCTGGAGATACAGATTTGATTGCTGCATCTACAATTGATATGACTGAATTTAATAAGGCAAATAGAGAGGCTAAAGCTGAAGGCAAAAAGCTTGCTAAGGGTAGAAAAGTATTACTTGGTATTACTAAAGTTGCTTTACTTACAGATTCATTCTTATCTGCTGCATCATTCCAAGAAACAGCAAGAGTTTTAACTGATGCCGCTATTAAAGGAAAAGTAGATAAATTACAAGGCTTAAAAGAAAATGTTATCATTGGACGTTTAATCCCTGCAGGAACAGGTATTGTAAATGTAAATGATATCGATATCGTCACTGAAGATGATTTGAAAAAATCTGAAGAGCCTATTGTTGATGAGGAAGTTATTAAGAAAGTCTTAAAAGATGATTCAAGCGAAGATATGGTTTATTCACAAAACACTAACATAGTTGAATAAGATTATATTAGGGTACATATATAAATATGTACCCTTTTTTATTGGTCTTAGAGAAAACCACAGGCTATGCCTGTGGTTCAAAAAGACTTATAGTTTTGCACAAAGTAACAGAAAAAAGAACTCTCCTTGTAGTATAATGTAATTGGTCCGACAACCAAACATTAACTAGAAGGAGAGTGATTCGTATGAAAAATTCATACACTGAAAGTTTAGCACATACAACGTGGGAATGCAAGTATCATATAGTATTTGCACCAAAATATAGAAGACAAGAGATATA
>CALXAR010000027.1 GCA_944386345.1 uncultured Clostridia bacterium | reverse complement strand
TATACGTGCCATTTACTATACCCCCCAAATTAACCTTGTCTTTGTTTGTGTTTAGGATTTTCACAGATTACACGAACTACTCCGTTTCTTCTGATAACCTTACACTTATCACAAATTTTTTTTACAGATGGTCTTACTTTCATTTTAAATCCTCCTTAAAAGTTTTGTTAATTAATTAACAAAAGTAAGTTATAAAATATATAATAAATAATCCGTTTAAAATAAAAGGACATAGGCTCTATCCTTTTACAGCCGCTTCAAACAAGACTATTTATATCAAAATTAAAAATAATAGGTTACTTGCTTTTTCTCCATGTGATTCTACCTTTTGTCAAATCATATGTAGATAGCTCTATTCTAACCTCATCACCTGGTAAAATTTTAATATAATGCATTCTTAACTTTCCAGATATATGTGCTAGAACTTCATGTCCATTTTGAAGTCTTACTTTGAAGTTAGCATTTGGTAATGCATCAACAACAACGCCTTCAACTTCTATAACATCATCTTTTGACATCTTCTTACCTCCCTATTATTAATTACGCTCTATACAGAGCAAAATATAACACATATATTATAGCTTAATTTATAAATATTGTCAACTATTTTATTACTTTTTTTTGATATTTAAGTGTTTATATAATTGGAATTTCTTTTTAATTAATTTATAAAACAAAATAAAAAGCCTTAAAAGGCTTTTTATTTAATTTTAGATTTTTCTTCTTTAGTCATAGTAAGTATTTCCGGTCCATTTTTTGTTATTAAAACTGTATTTTCATAATGAGCAGCTAGACTTCCATCCTCTGTTACAATAGTCCATCCGTCACTTAGTTCTAATATATCTGGTTTGCCTTGTATTACCATAGGCTCAATTGCAAGAGTCATACCAGCTTCTATTCTTGGTCCTCTACCAGCCTTACCATAATTTGGAATTCCTGGATCTTCATGCATATCTTTTCCAATACCATGACCTTGAAACTCTCTTACTACACTAAAGCCTTGTGATTCAACATAAGTGCCAATTGCATGACTAATATCACCAATCCTATTTCCAACTTTTGCATACTTTAATCCCTCAAAGAAAGCTTGCTTTGTAACATCAATAAGTCTTTGAGCCTCTTTAGAAATTTTTCCAACAACAAAAGTTCTTGCCGCATCTCCATTATATCCATTCTTTAATGCTACAGTATCAACACTTACTATATCTCCTTCTTTAATAAATTTGTGTTTTGAAGGAATACCATGTATTACCTCGTCGTTAATTGATACACATATTGAGGCAGGAAAAGGTGGAACTCCCTTTATTCCTATATCATATCCTTTTTCTGCAGGAATAGCACCAAGACTTCTCATCTTTTTTTCGGCAATTTGATCAAGTTCCCATGTACTCATTCCTGGTTTAATCTTTTTTTCTAGCTCTTCATAAACTAAAGCTACAACTCTACAAGCTTCTCTCATTAGCTCAATTTCTTTATTGTTTTTTATAGTTATCATTCTCTTCACTCTTTCTAATTATTACAATTTTGCATCTTCTACAACACTCTCTGGATTATGTGAGGCATCAACTGTCATAAGTAGTCCTTTTTCTCTATAAAACTCTAAAATAGCCTTTGCATTTTCTCTATATGTATTAATTCTTTTAGCTAAAGTCTCTCTAGTATCGTCTGTTCTGACACTCAAATGTCCTCCACAGTCGTCACATACATCTTCAACTTTTGATGGAAAATCTATTCCATATACTCTTCCACAATTTTCACATTTTTTTCTTTCAAGAATTCTTTTAAATGCTAATTCATCAGGAACCACAAGCTCCATAACTTTAGTAATACTCATATTATGTTTAGCAAGTATTTCATCTAAAAGTTCAGCTTGCCTATAGGTTCTTGGATATCCATCTAGTACAAAGCCATCCTTACAATCTTCCCTTGTAATCCTTTCTTCTAATAATTTAGTAATTACATCGTCTGATATAAGCTCTCCTCTTTGTAGTCTTTGAGCTATCTCCTCATTTGTTTGTGCCACCTCTCTTAACATATCACCTGTTGCAATATGTGGTATATTTAAAGCCTTTGCAAGTATTTCTGATCTTGTTCCTTTACCTGTAGCAGGTCCTCCTGTTAAAATATAAATCATATTTATCACTCCTATTTCACGACATTAATATTATTACATAAATGAAAATAAAAGTAAAGATTTTTTAAGCTTATTTTCTATAATATATTATATCCACACGCTCTAATTAGTCTATTCATAATGGCTGTTCCAATATACTCTTTTTTTACTCCTTCTATTAAGCATACATCAAAATTATACTTATCTATACCTCTAATTAAAGAAAAGATATTCCTTGATATTCCTAATAAATCATCTCTACTTCCCATAACAATAGTTTTAATTCCTATATTTTTCAACTCATTTTCATGCTCTTTATAGCATATAGCACCTATACTTATCTTATTTTTAGCTTGATAGCTTTTTATCTTATCAAGCATTTTATCACTCTTATCATATTCTACAAGTATAGCTTTTGTTTTTGGTGCATAATGTCTATGCTTCATTCCTGGAGATTCAACTTTTTCTCCATCTTTAACATCTTCAAAAACATGTCTATCTAATTTTACATTCAGTCCCAAAGCTTTTATATCTTCTAATGATATTTTACCTGGTCTTAAGATATTTACAACACCATTATCTACTTTAACAACTGTAGATTCAATTCCAATATCAGTATCTCCACCATCTACAAAAGCATCAACTCTATTATTTAGCTCATCAAATATATCTTCTATTTTAGTTCCACTTGGTTTTCCAGATATATTTGCACTTGGAGCTGCAATTGGTTTTTGTGATACTTCAATTATATTTAACGCAATATCATTGTCTGGCATTCTTATCCCTACAGTGTCAAGTCCTGCTGTCACATTATTTGACAGGTTATTTTTGCTTTTTAATATAATAGTTAATGGACCAGGCCAAAAAGCATCTATTAACTTCTTTTCGACACTATTAATTCCATAAGTATATTTATCTAGCATCTCTAAATTACTAATATGTACTATTAAAGGATTGTCCTGTGGTCTTCCTTTGGCTAAAAATATCTTTTTTACAGCCTCACTATTTGTCGCATCTGCTCCAATTCCATATACTGTTTCTGTTGGAAAAACAACAAGACCGCCATCATTAATAACATGTGCAATATTTTCAAGCTCATCTTTTTTTATGTTTTCTTTAAAATCGTAAACTATACTCATATTCTTTTTTCTCCCTTATTTATTATATCATTTAAGTCAAGAAAAAAGACTAGGATAAATTTCCTAGTCTTTTACCGATAAAACATTTTAAAACATTCTATTGTTTTTCTTGTTCATTATCTACAAAATCATTATCTGAAAATTCTTTTAAGTCGTTATTTTTGTTTTCTCTAAGCAAACAAAAAATTACATATAATATTACGAATACTACCGCTACTCCTAATATTATTAAAAAATCTGTACTAATGAAACCGCCAGTGTTTGGCAATGTAAAGTTAGTTTCCATAGAATCATACCTCTCTTTAAGGCTAAATATTATATATTCAAATATATACTCTTCAAATATTAAATTAATATTACTACCTACTATATAAGTATAGATTGCTAAATTATACATTTTTATAATAAATATATTAAGAAGTTTCTTAATAAGGATTTACATAAAGATTTACAGAGCAATATCCATTATGTCACAATAGTAATATATTGTCATACTTTATGTAGAACAACTACTTAAGAAATTAATTTTAATTTCTTTATAATAGTTTATTCTATACGATTACATACTTTAATACATAATACCTAAATAAACCTAATTTATATACTGTTATACCTTGTTAACGTTTTAAGTTAAAAAAGACACAGTATACTCTTAACATTTACTAAAATAAATGCATTATGTAGATATACCAAAAATTACAAAATTTTAAATTTTCTGAGCTTTCTTTTAATAGAAATTCGCTTCTATCTGTAAAATAATAACTTTCTCTCCTTTTTAAATTTTATAACTTTTTCTCTACCTACTAATATCAACCTCTCTTTCCAAAACGAAACATTAATAATTATAATATTTTAAATATATAATTTATATTTTAAGTATATTTTTTTATTTACTTCCGTTCATTTTTTCCTTTTTAATAATTCATCTTTTTTAATATAAATTATATATTTTAGCTAGATATAATTCATTTTTATTTTTACTTATTAAAACACTATTTTTTAAATCTTTTCCCACACTTTCTATTTTATTTAATACTAATGTGGAGCTACAACATATTACTAATAGCATTGGGGGAACTATATTTTGTAGTAGCCAATCATAAATTATAATGTCTTAATCTGTACTTTTATTATATAAATTAATCTTCAATTTTATAATAATCATATCCTCTTTAAAATTAGTCTCATAGTTATTGACTTATATATCTATTCTTTTGTTAACTGAATTCTAACATATATTTTTTATGCATTCAACATCAATTTTTTTACATTATGTAAATATTAGTACTGCAAAATTCTATTCAAATAGCGTTTGTTACACAATTGTATAATTTATGTAATATATATTTCAAATTAATAGTACTTAATTCTGTTTTTTATTAAAATATAGGCATTTTCAAATAAAAAATAAGCATTAAAAACTAATGCTTATTTTTTTGTTAATTGATTACTGAATTACAGTATCAATCTCTACATTTAATACATTTTGATTTTGATTATTAACTTCAAAATCAAATTTGCTTTTCTCTACAAAATATCCATCTGGCATTTCATAGATTTCTATATAATATTTACCATATGGTAATTTATAATTATAAAGACAATCGTCCACATCAACTTTTTGAATTAAATTACCTTTCTCGTCATAAATATTATATTTAATTCCCCAAAGATTATCTCCATTGTAATTTTTAAAGTTAATCTCTATTGGTCCTGAATCAAGATTATTAACAATAGATGTAATCCCCTTATATGTTACTTCGTAAGGTTGTAAAGCCACATATTTTTTCTTATTCTCTGTTGTCTCATATATATTAGCTTGTAAAACATAAGTTGAAGCATCAAATTTTAATTGTGTAAATATTTTATCTGTACTGTTTATTTTTATATAAAATTCTTGACCACTCTCAACCTTTTTTAGCTCTTTACCATTTTCATCTGTAAGAACAGCAGTTGTATTTTCAATCATACTTTTTGGCTCTATCTCTATTTTATAACTATATGCGTCACCCATCATTGTCTTTGTTACATTATCTGTATCTACTTTAAGACTATATGGACCATAAATTGAATTGTTTCCTTCTTGCTTAACAGTTATAGGTTGACTACCATATGTTGCTAGTAGATTTTCTTCAAATGGATTCTCAATTGCATAATATAGCAGTTCTTTTGCCTTGGCTTTTACTCTCTCTACCATGTCTTCATATCTTGTCTGACTAGCTGTAATACTATCTATTGAAAATTCACCATTTGCTATATCAGTATACTGTTTCATTGAGATAAACTCATATATAGCAAGTTGTGTTGCAAGATAAGCTTCTTCTTCGGTATTTAAGTCCATCTCCTTGTATGTCTTATTTGGATATCCGTTAATTAATATTGAAGTAATAACTCCAGATGTCATATAATTTGATGATGCCATCTCTCCCGATGGAATAGAATCATATCTGTATGTTAATGAATATGCAACATCTCCGCCTATCTTTGTCATTGCTATTTTTACATACGAATTGTTGATATTATCTATCATATATTTTGTTAGTTCTCCTGATTGAATATTTTCTTTTCTACCATCAAGCTGTTCTTCTAAGAACTCATGGTTTTTTATCAAACCTTCTTTTTCTTCTGTATACCTCATATCAGCTACTACCTTGATACCTAATATTGCAACTAAAACTAAAACTGTCATATAAATCCAATAAGTTTGAGAAAACCGTTCAACAAATGGTATTTTGTCATATTCTTCAAGTTGCTTTATTGTTCCTTCCTTATACATGAACTTCCTGTACGCTCTCTTAATCCTTTTAAAAACACTCTCTTTTTTTTCTTTGGATTCCATAATCATTCCTCCTAAAATATTTTTTTACGCATATATTATATCATAATTATTATGTAAATTCAATAACTTTTTATCTCTTTTATACCTCAAACTGGCAAAAAATAAGGAATAGCTTTAAAGCTATTCCCTATTTATTATTGCTAACTTACTCATTTTCTTTTTTTGCTGATAGAACTCTCATTATTCCATATCCTGCAACACTTACTATTGCAACTACTAGAACTATTGTCATATCTGAGCTTATTAATCCACCAGTTACTGGTAATTCTTCTTCTGTATTATATACAATAGTCTCTATTACATTTTCACTTTCAATTTTAAATTGGTAAGTATTTTCATCTTTGATATAACCATCTGGAGCTTCTATTTCTTTAAAATAGTATGTTCCAAAAGGTAATTTCTTAGATAATGCAACACCATCTTCACCAGATGTTATTGTATCAACAACTTCACCATTTTCATCAGTGATTTCAAATACAGCACCTGCAAGTGGAGTTTCAGTACCATCTACAAGTTTGTATATTTTTAATTGTCCTTTAATATAGTAGTTAACTACATTTTCAATTACATTTTGTTTGTCTTCCTCAATTGTAAATTCATGTAATGAGCTATCTACTTTTATACCTTCAGGAGCTTTTGTTTCTCTATAGTAATATGTACCTTTTTCAAGTTCTATTGATTCAGCAATACCTTGCTCGTTAGTTACCATTTCGTCAATTACATTCATGTCTTTATCAAGTATTTCAAAAGTTACACCTGCAAGTGGTTCGTTGTTTTCATCAACTTTTATAATTCTTAATTTACCATGTTGTATTTCGTTAACAACTACTTTTTGTACTACTTGATTATTTTCATTTAATACAAATTCATGCTCTTCAGTATCCATTACTACATTATCTGGAGCTTTTGTCTCTTTATAATAGTATGTTCCAAGTGGTAGTTCAATAGATTGAGCTTTACCATTTTCGTCAGTAACAATATGATCTACAACATTCTTGTTCTCATCTAATATATCGAATTCTACTCCTGCTAATGTAGAACCTTCACTGTCATATTTTGTGATCTCAAGGCTACCTTTTTCTCTTTCGTTTGTAACTGTTGTATAGAATGTTCTGTTTTCATCATCTAGTTTAAATCTATACAAGTTCTCATCCATAATGTATCCTTCTGGAGCTGAAATTTCTTTAAAGTAGTATGTACCATAATCTAAGTTTTTAGTTGATGCTTTACCATTTTCATCTGTAGTAATAGTATCCATTACATATCCTTCTTCATCGTATATTTCAAAAGTTACGTCTGCTAGTGGTTTGTCTGCATCGTCTACTTTAGTAATAATTAATTTACCACTCTTTCTTTCATTTACAATTTTTACTTCTGAAGTCTCTCCTCCAACAACTGTAACATTTGTAGTTTTATCTACAATTTCATATCCTTCTGGAGCTGATATCTCTTCTAAGATATACTCACCTTCTGGAACTTTATAGAAAGTTATTATACCATCTGTACCAGTCTCTGCTTCAAGAATAAGATTTCCTTCGCTATCTTTTAGTGCAAACTTAGCACCAACAACTGGTTGATCGTCTTGGTCTACTTTAACAAGTTTTATTTTACCTAAAGTAGTAACCTTTTCCCATTCAAGTGTTAATTGTCCATCTATTGTAGTAGGTTCTGTATCAAGTCTTACATAGTCTTGAACTGTAGGACCTTTTTCATAAATAGCACCAACTTTTCTATCTACATCTGCGTGGAACGCAATATTAAATGTAGTGCTATCTTCTGCTGCAGACATTCTTATATATACAGATTCACCATTTGATAATGATGTTTTATCATTACCATTTGCATCAGTTACTCTAGCAGAAGCTGGAGCATTAACTAATGAAGCTGTAATAGATTTTATAGTTGATGGATCAGTTCCTTCAACTGTAACTTTATATGGTCCAATTAAAGCATCATCCCCTATGTAGCTTAAACCAACGTTAGCATTGTCTACAATCATTGTTGGAACAGAAGTATAAGGATCAGATTCAGCCATTGCAACTAATTTTGCAGCAGCTGCAACTGCTCTATTATAGAAATCTTCTTTTCCTGCTAATGGTTGTATGTTTTCAACTCTAAATGGGATACCAGCTTTGTTTGACTCACCAGTTCTGTTTAATACTTCCCATAGAGCCATTTGTGTAGCCATATAAGCTTCATCTTCTGTTGTACATCCAATAGATTCTGGTGTACAATTTGGATAACCATGCATTAATACAGCCATACCTTGGTCTGACAAATATCCTCTAAATGTCATTGTTCCACTTGGTGCTGCACATGTGTAGTCAACACAATATGCTACTTCTCCACCTAATGTTGTTCTACCATACCATACGTTTTTACCATATTTACCATCCCATGCTACTGATATAGCCTGTGGACAATAGAATTGTAATTGTTGTGGAGCAGCTTTAACAGCAAATGGACTAAATTCTAGAGTAAATAATACTAGTAACATAAAAATGCTTGCAATTTTTAATTTAAGCATTTTTACTTTTTTATAAATTTTTACCATACTTACATCCCTCCTAAAACAAACTTATAACTTTTTATCTCTAGTTCACAATATTATTATACCACACTTTTTCGTTGTAGTCAACGTTTTTAAATAATTATTAAAGCTTTATTTTACATAAAATTAGTTTTTTTACATTATATTTTTTTTAAGCAATATTCTTTTATAATAAAAATGTTGATTTTTGTAATATTTTAGACATTTTTTTGTAACATTTGTTGAATTAAATATGAAAGCATAGAAATATAGGGCTTTATCGCAAAAAATTATTTTTTTATTACAAAAAAGAATAAAGACTAAGTTTTTAACTTAGTCCTTATATTTTAATCTACATATTTACTCTTTTTACTATAGTGTGTATGTAAAAGCTCATGTGCTTTTTCTCCATTAGGAGAGCCAAGATAATCATTATATATCTTTTGTAATACTGGATTTTGATGAGACTTTCTAATAATCATCTTTTCATCAATAGAATATAATGCGTCTGCTCTCTTTTTTCTTACATCTATCATTCTACGAATTTTTGCTGGCTTAATAGGTTGACCTCCACCCATTACACATCCTCCTGGGCACGCCATTATTTCTATAAAATCATAGTCTGCATTTCCTGATTCAATCTCGTCCATTATTGCTCTTGCATTTCCAAGACCACTTGCAACTGCAACATTAAAACTCTTGCCATTAATTACAACTGTTGCTCTTTTTATTCCTTTTTTACCTCTTACTTCTTCAAAATTTATTTCCTCTAAATCTTTACCTGTAAGAAGGTCCTGTGCTGTTCTTAATGCTGCCTCCATAACACCACCTGTTGTTCCAAATATAGCTGCAGCACCTGTTGCTTCACCCATAGGATCGTCAAATTCAGAATCCGTTAATATAGGAAAATCAATGTTTGCTTGTCTTATCATTTTTGCAAGTTCTCTTGTTGTAATTACAGCATCCACATCATATATTCCGTTCTTTTGCATCTCAATTCTTTGTCTTTCATATTTTTTTGCAACACAAGGCATTACAGAAACCACATAAATATTTTTTGGATCTATATTTATTTTTTTGGCATAATATGATTTTAATATTGCGCCAAACATTTGATGTGGTGATTTGCATGTTGATACATGTTCTAGCTTATCTGGATACTCCATCTCAATAAATCTTATCCATGCAGGACAACAAGATGTTATCATTGGTAGTGTCTTGTTATTTTTTACTCTATCTATAAATTCACTTGCTTCTTCCATTATTGTAAAATCAGCTCCTGTGTTAGTATCAAATACCTTATCAAATCCAAGTCTTTTTAATGCAGTTACCATTTTTCCAGTAACATTTGTTCCAACAGGCATACCAAATTCTTCACCAAGAGCTACTCTTACAGCTGGAGCTGTTTGAACAAGAACGACTGTATTTTCATCTTTTAATTTCTCTTCAACTTCATCAATATTTTCTTTCTCGTGTAAAGCAGCTGTAGGACAATTTTGTATACATTGTCCACAAAAAGTACAGTTTACATCAGCAAGTGATTTGTGCTCATATGTAGAAATAGTTGACTCAAAGCCTCTATTTACGCAGTCAATAGCTCCTATTTTTTGTACATTTTTACAAGTAGAAATACATCTTCTACACAACACGCATTTTGCTGTATTTCTAACAATCGAAGGAGATCTATCATCTACTACCTTTGGTGCAATCTCTCCTTCAAACTCTATATCAGTAACTCCAAATTTAAGAGCTAAATCCTGAAGCTCACAATTTCCATGTCTAATACAGCTTAGGCATTTTCTTTCATGAGCAGATAATATAAGCTTCAAGACATTTCTTCTTGCCTCTATTACCTTATCAGTATTAGTTCTAATAACCATACCCTCTTCTACTTTTTGCATACATGATGTAACAAAGCCTCTTGCCCCATCAATTTCTACTAAACAAATTCTACAATCTCCAATTTCATTTATATCTTTTAAGTGACATAGTGTTGGTATATCTATTCCAACAGTTTTTGCTGCTTCTAAAACAGTAATATTTTCTGGAACTTGTACTTTCATTCCATCAATTGTTATATTTATCATACCAAATTACCTCCTTATTCAATAGCCTTAAATGGACAACTAGTAAGACAAGTACCACATTTTATACATTTTTCCTCGTTAATATGTCTAACTTCTCTTCCTTCCCCTTCAATGGCTTGAACAGGGCATTTTCTTTGACAAAGTCCACAGCCTTTACATTTTTCTGGAATTACTTGTATCTTAGCTAGAGCTTTACACTCATGAGCTCTACATTTTTTTTCAACAGCATGCTCAATAAATTCATCTCTAAAATACTTTAAAGTACTAATTACCGGATTTGGTGCGCTTTGACCTAGTCCACAAACACTTGAAGCAGCCACAGTCTTAGCTAATCTTTCTAGTTTATCTATATCTTCTAATGTTCCTTCACCATTTGTTAGTTTCTCTAATATCTCATACATTCTCTTTGTACCGATTCTACAAGGATTGCATTTTCCACAGCTCTCACTTACAGTAAATCCTAGATAAAACTTGGCTAGATTAACCATACATTTAGTATCATCCATAACTATTAGTCCACCAGACCCCATCATTGAGCCAATCTCTTTTAATGACTCATAATCAATTGGTTTATCTAAGTATTCTACAGGTATACAACCACCTGATGGTCCTCCAGTCTGTGCAGCTTTAAATTTTCTTCCATTAGGAATTCCACCACCAATGTCAAATACTATTTCTCTTAGTGTTGTTCCCATAGGAACTTCAACAAGTCCAATGTTTTTTACGTTTCCTCCTAGTGCAAATACTTTTGTTCCTTTTGATGTTTCTGTTCCTATTGATGAATACCAATCAGCTCCGTTTAAAATTATCTTTGGAATATTTGCATATGTTTCTACATTGTTAATTAAAGTTGGGCATTGCCATAGTCCCTTATTAGCTGGAAATGGTGGTTTAAGTCTTGGCTGTCCTCTTCTTCCTTCAATTGACTCTAGCAATGCTGTTTCCTCACCACAAACAAAAGCTCCTGCTCCAAGTCTTATCGATAAGTCAAATTCAAAGTCTGTTCCAAGAACATTTTTTCCAAGTATTCCTCTTTCTTTTGCCTGATCAATAGCTATTTGAAATCTATGTACTGCAATTGGATACTCTGCTCTTACATAGATATATCCTTTATTTGCTCCAACTGCGTATCCTGCTATCATCATTGCTTCTATTACAGAGTGAGGATCACCCTCAAGTATGCTCCTATCCATAAAGGCTCCTGGATCTCCTTCATCTGCATTACATACAACATATTTTTGTGTTCCTTCTGCATTTTTAGTAAACAACCACTTTTTTCCAGTAGGAAATCCTGCTCCTCCACGACCTCTAAGGCCAGATTTTGTTATTTCTTCAATAACTTCATCTTGTGTCATTGTTTTTAAAACTTTTTCTAATGCTTTATATCCATCAACAGCTAGATAGTCTTCAATTTTTTCAGGATCAATACTTCCACAGTTTTTAAGTGCTATTCTTTTTTGCTTTTTATAGAATTCTATTTCATCAAGTTTTTCAACTAATTTTCCATCTACATCTTTACATAGAAGTCTTTCGACTCTTTTATCTTCAATTATATGTTTTTGAATAATTTCTTCACAGTCTTCTGGCTTTACTTTAGCATAAAATGTATCTTCCGGTCTAATTATTACAACGGGTCCTTTTGCACATAAGCCAAAGCATCCTGTCTGCATTACTTTTACATCTGTTAGATTTTTCTCTTTAACTATCCTATTAAAGTTTTCTAGTATAGCTGGTGATTTAGAAGACGTGCATCCTGTACCATGACAAACTAATATTGTTTTCATACTTTTTCCTCCTTTTCTTTCTTTACTATCTCATCTATGGCATTATCGAGTGATTTTACAGTAGCATTGCCATGTACCTCACCATTTATAGTAAATACTGGTGCAAGACCACATGCTCCAACACATCTAGTCTCTTCCAAAGAAAAGCAACCATCTGATGTTGTTTGTCCTGGTTCTATTTTTAGCCTTTCTTTAGCTCTATCCATTATTTTCTCTGAGCCCTTAACAAAACAGGCTGTTCCTAAACAAATTGCAATATTATATTTCCCTTTAGGTTCTAATGCAAATCTAGAGTAGAATGTTATAACTCCGTATATCTCTGCTAGCGAAATATTTAAAAACTCAGATATCTCTTTTTGAACCCTTGAAGGAATATATCCATAGTGTTCTTGTACGCTATTTAATATTTGAATTAAGTTATCTTTTTCTGGCTCAAATTTTTTAAATAGCTCTTCCATAAACTTGTCTTTTTTACAATTTCCACATTTGCAAACTTTATCTTCCATAACTATCACATTCCTTTTCCATTAAATGTATATTTCTATACATCAATTAATTGTATCTTAGCATAAAAATTGTCAAATAGCAACAAAATTTTTAATCCAAAAAAATAGAGGAAGTAATTATTATTTTAACTTCCTCTATTTTAATCTTTCATAGCCATGCTATTTCCAGATTCATAGCTTCTTAACGCTTTATAGAAACAAAGAATTGATATTGCTAAATATATTATAGCTACTAGTATAACTAGTAATAATAGCCAAATATTAAAGTTTTCTACAAGTCTTGCTGGAATATATGACAAGTATGCAACAGGAACAACTGTATATAGTATTACTTTTATTCCTATACCAAATATATTTTCTGGATAAGTAGAGAACGTTATAAGTAGCATTTCCACATATCTATTTGCAATCATATTAGTATCTCCAAGCCAAACAGCTATAGATCTAAAAAATACTTCACTTGCAAAAAAGAAAATACTTCCAGATATAGATAGTAATATAACAAAAATTATCTTTGATATATCTCCTCCACTTGCCATAATAGCAACAACAAGTCCATATAAAATATCACCACATGCTGCAAAGCTACTCTTTGACGTTGCTACATTTAATAATACATTTTTAGGCTGTAGTAAGTAGCTGTCCAGTGCACCTGAAATAATATACTCGTTTATTTTTTGAATACCACCAAAGAAAAAGTATGCTATTCCATAACCCATAGATGAGAATGACCATATGTATAACACATTATTAAAAGTTATATCTGTACTATTACCTGTATGATTAAATATAACTAGCCAAAAAATTAAAAAAGATGCGTTATTAAAAAACATGAATATAGTCTGTACTAGAAAGCTTACTTTATATGCCATTGCAGATTTAATACTTATTTTTAAAGCATCAAATAAATATCTTATATTATTTCTAACCTCCGTTAACATTTATGTTCTTCACTCCCTTTCTACTAATTGCAAGTACAATTAAATATACCACTATAAAAGCTACAGCTTGGCATGCAATTAAAAATAGCGCTGACTGTATATCATAGTTTACAAATATTTTTCCTGGTGGATATACAATGTATGTTGTTGGTAAAAATCTCAATATATTTTGTACCCATACTGGAAAAAACTCAAGTGGAGTAAAAATTAAAAGTAACATTGCTTTTGAAATAACCATATAAAAAGACTTATTTTCTTCTGTTAAAAAAGCAAGCATCCCAATAAATACATATAAAAATACATCCATAATAATTGATATTAGTAATGATACTATAAACAGAAGAATCTGTAACGGCTCAAGTGATATAGGTCCAGCCATTAAAAGCCCCAAAACAGTAGCAAACACAATATTTACACCAATGTTTACAATAGAAGTGGCCTCATTTGCAAGTATATATTTTATAAAGCTTAAAGGCTTTGTTAAAATATTTGCCACATCACCATTTTTTATCATATTTGATACTTTTACATAGTTTTTCTTACCAATTGAGTATGCAAGAAATTCTCCTACTATAATATACCAAATAAGCTGTGATTTTCCATATCCTTCAATCATCTTGCCTTGCAGTATGTAATCCCATAAAGCATTAAATACAAATACATGTATAGCAAAAGATAGCAAGGAAAAAATATAATCAGCTTTAAAGTTAATCTCTGATTTTAAATTAAACTTAAATATAGCTAAATATTTTCTCATTTTTTTATCTCCTTTCTTGATAAATTTTTTTAATTACATCTTCAAGTGGAGTTGAACTTATTTGTATATCAACAATATTTCCTACAGAAGTAAAATATGAAAGTAGCTCTCCGATATTCTGTTTATTAGTATCAGCTATCAGTTCAATCTGATTGTGCTCAAGCTTTTGAATATTATATTCTAGTTTTTTATCAATAATATCCCTATCATATGATATTTTTATAACTTTAGTAGATAAATATTTTGACTTTAGCTCGTCAATAGTTGAATCTGTGACAATAGTTCCATTGTTAATAATAATAATTCTATTACATAAAGCTTCAACATCTCCAATATCGTGACTTGTTAAAAATATTGTTGTACCTTTTTCTTCATTCATCTTTTTAATTATTTCCCTTATTCTTGTCTTTGCAAAAATATCAAGTCCAATTGTTGGCTCATCAAGAAAAATAATCTCAGGATCATGAAGAATACTACCAGCTATTTCACATATCATTCTCTGTCCTAAGGATAGTTTTCTTACTACTCTATCTAATAGGTCTTGTATCTTAAACAAATTAGCAATCTCTTCTATTTTTTCTTCTGCCTGTTTGTTATCCAAGTCATAAATACTACAAAGTAGTTTATAACTATCTCTTACTGTCAAATGCATATATAGCTGTGATTTTTGACCAAACATACAACCTATTTTATATGCAAGTTTCTTTCTGTTACGTGATGGATCATAGCCTGCTACTCGAATTTTTCCACCACTTGGCTGAATAATACCAGTAAGCATCTTTATAGTAGTGCTTTTTCCTGCACCATTTGGTCCAATAAAAGCAACAATCTCCCCTTTTTCCACAGTAAAAGATACACCTTCTACTGCCTTTACTTCTGTCTTCTTTTTGGCTTTAAACAAGCCTCCACTTTTGATAACAAAAGTCTTCTTTAAATCTTGTACACATATTTGCATTTTCCGTATCCCTCCTTTTAATTTAATAGAGAATATCACTTAAAATATTAATTTACAAGTAAAAAAAAGATATTCTCATAAAAAGCATCTACTATGAGACTCCTTTTATGAAAATATCTTTAAGTGTACCTTATATCTTAAGGTTGTGTAGCTCGTATAAACTTATACACACTCTCATGTTATGTTTTAATAATAGCACAGTTTTGTATTTATGTCAACACATATACATAAAAAAAGAGGAAATTTGTATCAATTTCCTCTTTAAATTCAATTTATTAGTCTTCAATTTGAATATATTTCTTCTCTGGAAGCTCTTTTTTCTCTTCAACTTTTGGTACTTCAAGTTTTAAAATACCATTTCTAAATGTAGCCTTAATGTCTTCTTCTTTTACATCATCGCCTACATAGAAGCTTCTAGAACAAGAACCCATATATCTTTCTTTACGTACAAATTTTCCTTCATCTTTTTCCTCTTTATTTGAATCAATTGTTGCATGTACTGTTAAGTATCCATCTTCAACTTCAATTTTTATATTATCTTTTTCATATCCAGGTAAATCAATATCAATTATATATTTATCTTTTTTCTCCTTGATATCTGTTTTCATTACTCTACTTTCTCTTTCATCAAAGAATGGATCTCTAAACATCTCACTTAATAAATCAAAATCATTTCTTCTTGGTATCATCATCATATAAATCTACTTCCTTTCATTATTATGTGTTGACACCCATTATAGGTAGCACATTTACCAATATTAAAAGACGTCTTTTTCTTTGTACACTTATATTATACCACCATCTTTAGCACTGTCAACACTAAAGTGCTAAACTTCACAAAAATTTCACATTTCCTTTTACGCTCTATATTATTATATCCCAAAAATAGCTCTATATGATTATATAAAACCTAAATTTATTTATTCTCTGCTTGGCTATTACCTAAGATTTTAACGCCACCAGTAGCTTCAACTGTCTTTGTAGCCATATCTTTTATTTCAATGTATGCTTTATCTAATTTTTCTTGTAGTGATTCGTTTAAAGAATTTACTTTTTCTAAGTCAATTTTTAAAGATTCAATCTTATCATTTTGTCTATCTATTGTATTATAGAAATCTTTCTTTAAAAATTTCAGTTGAGTATTTATTTTCCTCGTATTTGAAAAGCTTTTTCGACAAAAATCTTAATTTTTTATTTTATGTATTCCATTTATTGTATACTAACAAATATATAAAAGAAAAGGCTAGGAATAATTATCCTAGCTTTTCTACTAGAGAGTTGACAATATTTATAATCTTGTCTGCGTGAGCTTTATCAGTACAATAGTGTACATCAACTGCTCTTGCAGAATACCCTTCAAAATATCGTCCCCCCTCTGTAAGATAATTTTGTTTTAGCTTTGACGCAACAAATAACGTTGCTTGTTCTTT
>CALXAR010000026.1 GCA_944386345.1 uncultured Clostridia bacterium | reverse complement strand
AGAAAAGACTCAACAGTAACATTTGAGAAACTAGATGCAATGGATTCAACACCAATACCAAATTGTAAATTTGAGCTAAAGAGCTTAGAGACAGATTTTGTTGTAACTGGAGTAACAGATGAAAATGGAGTATATGTATTTGAAAATGTTCCATATGGAAGATATACATATACAGAGCTAGAAGCTCCAGAAGAGTATCTAATAGATACAACTCCACATGAGATAACAATCTCAGAGGAGCAAACAAGAGTTGTAGTAACAAATGAAAGAGCACCAGAGACAGGAGATATAGCAGTAATGATGGTAACATCAGTAGCTATTGTATCAGTAATTGGAATAGCATTTGTTATGATAAAAAATAAAAAAAGAAGTAATATATAAATTATAGAACCATCCTAAGATTAATTAGGATGGTTTATATTTATACACTATTTTTTTATGAATAATTAAATATATTTTGCATATATAATACTAGGTGATTGAACATGGAAGATAAAAATAAAGGGTTTAAAGAGCAAAATATTGTAATTCAAAATAGAGAGAAAGCTGTTGTAACTGGTGTTGAAGATATTTTGAGTTTTGATGACGAGCTTGTAATAGTTCAAACAGATTTAGGACTTTTAACAATAAAAGGTGAGAGTCTTAAGATGAATAAGTTAAATCTTGATAATAATGAGCTTATAATCGAAGGCAAAACAAGTGCAATTGCATACTCTGATGCTGCTCAAAATAAGAAACAAGGAATAATGAATAAGTTATTTAAGTAGGTATATGTCAGTAGTAAAACAATTTAATGACTTTATATTTTTTATAATACTTGGAATTATAATATCTTGTATTTTTGATATATTTAGAACTTTAAGAAAGGTACAGAAGAAAAACTCTATATATGTTGTAATGATACAAGATATTATCTTTTTTATTATAATTACAGTCTTGACTGCAATATATATGGTTAATGTAATAGATGATAGAATTAGAGCATATATGTTCGTAGCTATGGCAATAGGAGTAGCTATAAGTAGAAAGGTTATAAGTAAATCTTTAATAAAATTTTATAGTACTATTTTTTGCTTTTTTAAAAATAGTATAATATTTTTATGTGTTCCATTAGAGCTATGGAATTGTATTATATGTAAAATAACCAAAAAAATTATAAAAAAATGTTGCAAATTGTTTTCTCTTATGATAAATTTAAAATGTAAACTACTATCTGTTTTTAGCAAGAAGAATAATTTTAGAAGAAAAAGAGGGTCAAGTAATGAAACAAAATCAACAAATGAAAGGAAGAAAAAATATAAAAAAGAGAAAAAAGTCTCTTAATATTGTGCATGTTGTATCATTTGCTTTTATTGCGTATTTTTTTGTTACTTTTTTTAATCAACAGATTCAAATTAATAAATATAACTCTCAAATAGAAATGTATAATAAAGAGATTGAAGCAAAACAGAGCTTAGTAGACTATTACAATAATCAAAATGAGAACATAACAACTGATGAATACGTTGAATCAGTTGCAAGAGAAAAATTAGGACTAGTAAAACCTTATGAAACAGTGTATATAGATTCAAATAAACAATAATGAGCAATCAAATTTTAAGTTGATTGCTCTATTTTATACATTTTAATTGTTACTGAATAATTGTCTGTTTCAGCACTTATTTTTAAGTCATTAGATGTATTATTTATAAATTTTAAATCTAAATTTGGATATAGTATTGTTGCATCTTTATCTGCTGGTACATAATTTACTTTTCGACTGTGTGCATGTCTTTCTGTGATCTCTAGGTTTGCAAGTAAAGCCACATTATATAGTGTACTGCTTACTTGACACATTCCACCACCACTAATTTGTATTAAATTTCCATCATCATCAAATCCTGTTGCCTTTTTAAATCCATTTTCTTCTCCCATAGGACCAATTGTTTGATTAAATGAGAACTCTTCACCTGCTTTAATTGTTATGCCACTTAGCATTGAGCATGCTTTTTGAATATTATAAATTCTACTTTCTTCATTATCATATAGCGTTGAGGTATAAGAGGCAATCTCTATTTCTTCATATTTTATTTCTTTTTGAGCCATTACATTTTCTTCTGAATTTGAATTAATTTCTTGTGTGTTTTCTAATGATGTAATGTTTGAACTTATATCATTTGAATTTAGTATAGTACTATTTTGATATAACATATAAATTAAATAAGCAAATATAAAAAGAATAAGTATTATTGCAATTATACTTATATAACTTGAATTGTTATGTTCTTTATTTGTTTTATTCATATAATCAACCTCAATATTATTATTTGAAAATTTATATTAAATATAACTATTTTATTAAACTAAATTTTGGTATAAAAATTAAAAAAACTTAATAAAAAAGCAAGTCTAAAACTTGACATAATAATAAAACAATGCTATAATACCGTAGATAATTTTATATAATATCTATAAATTAATATTTTAGGAGACATTATATTTAATTAAATATAAGAAAGGAGAGAGTTGTATGCAGTTGTACAGAGTTAATGCTAATTCTAAAAATAAGTTTAAAGTTATTTTTAACGAGATTGAAACTAATAACATTAAGCAATCATTAGGTGATAGAAATATTAGTGTAAGAAACTTATTTTTATGTTATTATATTGAAAAGAAACTCCCAGAAATTTTTAAAGAATGTAGTAATAAGAGAGTAATGGTTTTAAATATTGAAAATGATGAAAGATATATCACTGCTTTAGTACTATTACAAAATATGAGCTTAGATTTTAATAAACCCAAAGAGAGAAATGGATTATTAAAAGTAACTCAAGTAACTTTTAAAGATAATAACATGTTTAAAAATTGGCTGATAAATACTAATTACGCATATAGAATTACTGATATTAAAGCTAAAAAAGTAATTATATTTAATATGTCAAAGTATGATGAGATAGCTGTATCTGAATTTGGAGCTAAAATAAACAGGGTGTGTAGTATAACTAAATACATACTCTTAGAAACTGCTGAAAAGTTTGAAAAATGCTTTAGTTAAAGTCTTCATTTTGAAGACTTTTTATACTTAAAGCATTTTTCTTTTTATTATATTAATAATTAATAAAATAGTACACCAAAGAATTTGATGTACTAATTAAATTTAGATTTCTATTTTTATATTATATGTTGTAAGCCAAAAGTCTATTTGAATTATAAAAGCAAGTGTTTGAGGATATGTCATAAGTTGCCCAAATAGATTCTCTTTAAGCTCAGCTCCATGAGTTAAAATTAAATTTTTTACATAATCAGTATTGATTATTTCATGAATTCTTGAGTTTTTATTATCTAATATTTCAGTTAGTTTTTCTTCTAGCATTTGCATATAGTTTTTACTATATGTTTTAGGAAATGGGGATTTTTTCCTATTTGTTATATCAGTTGGAATATCATTTTTAAAAGCTTGCTTTAATATATATTTTTCACAAACTTGTGAGTTTTCGTTTCTAAGTCCAAGCTTTAATTTTGCGTCAACATTATATACATATTCAAAAATCCTGTGATCTGCATAAGGGACTCTGACCTCAAGTGAGTTTCTCATAGACATTCTATCAGTTCTTTCAATTAGCGTATTCATGAAAAATTTTATTGTTAGATAATTAATCTCTTTAAATTCATTTTCAAAAGTATCGCAAGATATATGAGATATATTTTTTAATGTGTCTTGTTTTACTTCTTTTATATACTCAGTTATCTCACCTTCTTTTAATATATTAGGTTTAATTAGAGATTCTCTTAAGTTTTCAGATAGAGCCCATGGAAATCCATCTGTATTTTTTAGATGCTCTCTGTAAAACCAAGGATAGCCTCCAAAAATTTCATCTGAGCATTCTCCAGATAGAATAACTTTTTCGTTGCATTTTGTTATCTCCTTACAAAAAACATACATAGAGCTGTCAACGTCTGCCATTCCAGGCATATCTCTTGCAATTACAGATTCATATAGATTATCAAATAGAGCTTTATCTGAAACAATTATATTTTTGTGTTTTGTATTTAAATATTTGGTCATTATTTTTACAAAATCACTATCTTTAGTTTGTTGATAGCTATTTGCAACAAAATCTTCATCATTATTTTCGTAATTAATTGAGTAGGTATGAAGATTATGTACATTATCTGTAGCTATTTTAGTAATTATACTAGAGTCAAGACCTCCAGAAAGCATGCTAGCAATTCCTACGTCTGACACAAGTTGCCTTTTAGTTGCATCAGTAACTAGATATTTTACATTATCAATTATTTCATCGTCACTATCAATCATTTTTTTCTCAACTAGATCCCAGTACTTTATTATATCTAGAGTGCCATCTTTAAATACTGCATAATGACCTGCTTTAAGTTCGTATATATTTTTAAAATATGTTTTCCCTGGGCTATGTGCCGGACCAAGAGCTAATAGCTCTATTAAGTTTTCTTTTGTGATAATAGGCTTTACATATTTACTTGCAAGTATTCCTTTTATTTCTGAAGAGAAAATTAGTTTATCATCACATAGTGAGTAAAACAGAGGCTTTATTCCAAGTCTATCTTTTGCCAAAAATATAGAATGATTGTCATCATCATATATTGCAAAAGCAAATATTCCGTTAATAAATTTTAGCATCTTTTCTTTAAATTCTATATACAATAGAAGTAATACTTCTGTATCGCATTCTGTTTCTAGTTCGTATCCTTTAGAGACAAGAATATTTCTTAATACATTTGTATTATATAATTCACCATTATATACAATAGTATATTTTTTATTATTTATGATTTTTTCCATTGGCTGTTTGCCATTTTTTACATCTATTATGCTAAGACGAGCATGACCTAATGCTACATTGTCATTTATATATATGTTATTGTCTGAGCTTCCTCTTTTTAAAATGCTTTCTTTCATATTTAAAATTGTATCATTGCTTGTTATTTTTTCCTTCTGCATATATCCGCAGATACCACACATAAAATCACCTCATTTTATAATATTAAGTGCACATAATAATTATGAATATTTTATTGCTAAAATTTTAAAAATTTATTGAAAAAAGTATTGTTTTAATATAATATTAAATTATAGAGTGTATATAAGAGGTGGTTGTATGTTAAATAAGGACAAATCAGGTAAAAGTCTAATTTTGCTAGTAATAGTAATACTTGTAATGAGCTTTGTCTTGCTATTTGTTAGTAGTTTTTTTGATAATAACGGAGTCGATAAAACTCAAGAAGAAGCTTTTAAATTAAATGTATATGAATACTGCCTAGAAATCGAGGAATATAAAGAGCAAATGGCTCAAGAAAATGGATTTAGCGAGGAGACTTTTAACGTTTATGGGGTTGAGTTAAAATCTGTAATTCCTGATATTGTAGAGACCGACATGTCAAAGTTTAAAATAGAGCATGGAAAACTTATATACATAGGTAATGATGAGCAAGAAAAAGAGTGGAGTGAAGAAGTAAGACTATAAGTAAAAAGAGAGGTAGAATATAATATGAGAATGTACGATATAATAGAGAAAAAAAGAGATAGACGAGAGCTTACTAAAGAGGAAATTGATTTCTTTGTAAATGGTTATAGTAATGATAAAATACCAGATTATCAAATGGCCGCTCTTCTTATGGCAATATATTTAAATGGAATGACAGATGAAGAGCTAAAAAATATGACTTTTGCTATGGCAAATTCAGCAAAGACTCTAGATTTAACTAGTATTAAAATTCCTGGTAAATATATAGTGGATAAGCATTCAACAGGAGGAGTGGGAGATAAAGTTACACTTATTGTTTTACCTATTGTTGCAGCACTAGGTGTTGGAGTTTGTAAGATGAGTGGTAGAGGACTTGGATTTACTGGAGGAACAGCAGATAAACTTGAATCTATTACAGGATACAATGTTAATATTCCAATTAACGATGCTATAAGACAAGTACAAGATATAGGCGTGTGTCTTATATCACAAAGTCCAGAGATTGCTATAGCTGATAAAAAAATATATGCTCTTCGTGACACAACGGCTACTGTTGAATCTATAGATTTAATAGCCTCATCAATAATGTCTAAAAAGCTTGCATCAGGTGTTGATAAAATACTTCTTGAAGTAACAGTAGGAACAGGTGCTTTTATGAAGACAATTGATGATGCTAAGAGATTATCTAGGACTATGGTAAAGATTGGAAAGCTTGCTGGAGTGGAGACAAGAGCAGTTATAACATCAATGAGTGAGCCTTTAGGAAGAAATGTAGGAAATGCACTCGAAATAAAAGAAGTAATATCTTTTCTTTTGTCTGACGAAGATACTCTTCAAAGTGAAGAGGTAAGAGATTTAAAAGAAGTTGTATATGAGATAGCAGCTCAAATGATAAAGATGTCAGGCGTATGTGAAGATATGGAGAAAAACAGAGCAGATATTACAAAAGCGATAGTATCACGAGCTGCATATGATAAATTTATTGAATTAGTAAAAGCTCAAGGAGGACATATATATAATGTATATATGGACTGGATTGGACTTAATTTGGATATGCCGGTACTTGATGATAAAGTACGCTTCTTAAAAGAAATCCATGCCCAGTCAGATGGATATGTTGTCTCAATTGATAGTAAAAAGATTGGAGAGGCATTAGTAGCACTAGGCGGAGGAAGAAACAAAAAAGATGATAAAATAGATTATTCTGTTGGATTTGAATTTGCAAAAAAAGTAGGAGATAAAGTAAAAGAAGGAGATACTATTTTAACAGTACTATATAATGATAAGCAGAAATTTGCAGATGCATTTGAATATATTGAAGATGCTATATATATAGATAATATTGAATCAGATGTAGTTAATGCTTTGAGAAACAAACCTCATATATTAGATATAATTGATGAATCTAATATATAAAAAATAGAGAACAGGGCTTTTAAATTGCTCTGTTCTTTTTGTATTTTTCTTTTGTATGATTGAAACTTAAAGCTTTTTGTAGTATTATATATATGTATTAATTAGGAGTAGAAAAAAATGCAGGAAGTTTTAGATGTTTTTAAAAAGCTAAATATTGATTATAAATTAATTAGACACCCAGCTATCTTTTGTAAAGCGGATGAATATAAAGTCAAAGATATTGATTTTGGAGGAGTAAAATGTAAAAATTTATTTTTAAAGGATAAAAAGACAAATAAGTTTTATCTTGTGTCCCTTCCAGTAGAAAAAAGAGCTGATTTAAAGAAGATATCAGATGGGCTTCATAGCTCAAGACTATCTTTTGGAAATGATGAAGAGCTTTGGCAAAAACTTCATATAAAAGCAGGATCTGTATCTATACTAAATGTTATAGGAGCTCCAAATACTGATGTTACATTTGTAATAGATAAAGAGATATTAAATCTTCCTAAAGTAACTTTTCATCCCAATGATAATACAGCAAGTATGTGCTTTAATCCATGTGATATAGTAAAGATAATGGAAAGTTATAATAAAGAATATATTTTTTTAGAAGTGGAGGAGTAGTTGTGAGAATAATTGCAGGACGTGCTAAAGCAAAAAGGCTAGTTAGTCCTAAAACGGAGAAAACAAGACCAACTTTAGATAGAGTAAAAGAAGCGCTATTTTCAATTATAGATAGCTATGTTAAAGACGCAGATGTATTAGACCTTTTTGGAGGAACTGGAAATCTTGCATTAGAAGCAATAAGCAGAGGGGCAAAATTTGCTTGGATAAACGACAAAGAAAGTCTTAGTATTTCAACAATATGGTCAAATGCTAAGTTGACTAATAGTTTAGAATGTGTTAAAATAACAAAGAAAGATTATGCAAAATGTTTGGGTCAAATAGCAAGAGAAAATGTGCTATTTGATATAATATTTTTAGATCCACCATATGATAGTATGTTAGGAGTTGAAACACTAACAAAAATATCTGAATCTGAAAATCAAGTTTTAAAGAAAGATGGCATAATTATATATGAAACAGATAAAAATTTTCTTTTAAAGCTAGAAAAAAGCAATAAGGCAGAGATTCTAAATAGTTTTAAAAATCTGCAATGTATTGATGAGCGAGCTTATGGAAATGTAGTTTTGAAGATGTATAAATGGAGGTAGTAAAATGGAAGTATTCACATTGTTAGAGAATTTAGAAGAAATATTAGAATCAGGTTCTAAAGTACCTTTTTCAACTAAGGTTATGGTAGATGCTGGAGAATTACGAGATATAATTGAAGAGATAAGATTAAAGCTTCCTGATGAGTTAAAGCAAGCTAAATGGGTTAAAGAAGAAAGACAAAGAATTATTTCTGATGCTGAGCTTGAAGCTCAAAAAGTCTTAAAAGAGGCGGAGGGAAAGATTCTTAATTTAATAGATGAGCACGAAATAACAAAGCAAGCTTTAGCACAAAAAGAAGAGATAATAGATAATGCAAATAAAGTTTCAAAAGAAATTTCTGATGGAACTAGAGAGTATGCTGACAGTGTGCTTGAAAAAGTTGAAAATGTTTTAAGAGAGACTATGGACATTGTGCATAATAATAGAAGAGAGTTAAAGTAATTTTTTGATAGAGGTTGTGATAAAATGGGAAGAAAAAAAAGAGGTAGACCAAGTAAGAAGGAACAAAAAACTATAACAAATGATATGTTGGGCGGTTTTCTTGTTGTATTTGGTCTAATTTTAGCCGTTTTTATTGGCTTTAAAAATGTTGGGAGTTTTGCGCAAATATGTAAAGTGATTTTCTTAGGAGCTCTTGGAAAATCAGCTTATACTTTTCCAATATTACTTATGGGTGTAGGAACATACTGTATTATGTCAGAAAAAAGAGTAAATTCTTTTTCTCAAATAAGAAAAGGATTGGTTGTTATTGCTTTAATTGCGGCTACACTTACTGTATTTACAGAATCTAGTATTGCGATTTATTCTAACCCAATAAAAGCTATAGTAGATAGTGTTAATGAGGGAATTGCACAGCAAAACTTTGGAGGAGCAATAGGAACTCTTTTAGGTGGTGCTTTAGCAGGAATTGTTGGAATAGTACCAGCACGTATAATTTTTCCATTACTTACTTTCATAGTTACACTATTTATTTATAATATATCTTTTAAACAATTTTTTGGGGCCGTTTCATACGCAGTTAATTATATTGTAGATCATCTAAATAATGTAATTAATACATTATTTAGAGATGATGAAGTAAAAAAATATGAGTTTGTTGATGAGCTTGGAAATCCAAAACTATCTAGAAGAGAAAAAGCAAGGCTAAAAAGGGAGCAGGCAAAACAAGAAAAACTAAAAGAGACTGGAAGTTCAAATGTTGAAGATAACTTAAATATGGATAAAAGCGATCAAATTGAGTTTGATTTTAGTAAACTTGGAGGACAGCCATCTGAAGCTGAGATAAAAGGAAAACAAAAAAGAGATGAATTCTTCAAATTACAAAAAGAAGAAAAAGAGGATAAGAGTGTAAAAGAAGTATTAACACTTGATCATACAGCTCATGTTGAAGATGATAACTATGTTTTCCCATCAATAGATCTACTTGCAAAGCCAAAGGCTTCTGAAGGTTTTGATAAAAAAGCAATTCATTCAGTTGCTGTAAAACTTCAAACAACGCTTGCAAGTTTTAAAGTTGACGCAAAAGTTACAAACATTACAAAAGGACCTACAGTAACAAGATATGAGCTTACTCCAAGTACAGGAGTTAAGGTTAGTAGTATTGTAAACTTAGCAGATGATATTGCTTTAAATTTGGCAGCTAAATCAATAAGAATAGAGGCTCCAATCCCTGGAAAAGCTGCAGTTGGAATTGAAGTTCCAAACGCTGCACCTGAGTCAGTATACTTAAGAGAAGTTATTGAATCTGATATATTTAAGAATCATAAATCTAAATTATGTTTTGCACTTGGTAAAAATGCAGCAGGGGAAGTGTGCGTAGGCGATATAGCTAAAATGCCTCATATGCTTATAGCTGGTGCTACTGGTTCTGGTAAGAGTGTTTGTATAAATTCTATTATAGTATCAATACTATATAAAGCAAAACCTAGTGAAGTTAAGATGATTTTAGTAGATCCTAAAATGGTTGAGCTTTCTGGATATAATGGAATACCTCATCTATTAATACCAGTTGTAACTGACCCTAAAAAAGCGGCTGGAGCACTTAATTGGGCGGTTCAAGAGATGGTTAATAGATATAATTTATTTGCATCAAAAGGTGTAAAAGATATAAAAGGATATAATTCTGTAATGGAAAAAGAGGCTGGCGTTAAACTTCCTCAAATTGTAATTATAATAGATGAGCTTGCAGATTTAATGATGGTTGCACCAAATGATGTTGAGGATGCTATATGTAGACTTGCTCAAATGGCAAGAGCGGCAGGAATGCATTTGATTATTGCAACACAAAGACCATCTGTTGATGTTATTACAGGTATAATAAAAGCAAATGTACCATCACGTATTGCTTTTACCGTTTCATCTCAAGTTGATTCTAGAACAATTTTAGATATGGCTGGTGCAGAAAAATTACTTGGGAAAGGTGATATGCTATATTATCCTGTTGGAGAGACAAAACCTCTAAGAATGCAAGGAACATTTATATCAGAGTCAGAAATTGAGAGCATTGTTGATGAGATAAAGCAAAATTCAACTGCAACAACTTATGATAATGAAATAATTGAGAGTATAGAAAAAGCAAATGGAAAAAATACTAAAGGTACAGAAGAGCAAGATGATGCAGATGAGCTATTAGATGATGCAATAGACTTAGTGCTTGATATGGGACAAGCATCAGCATCTATGCTACAGAGAAAATTTAAAATTGGATATTCAAGAGCTGGAAGGATTGTAGATCAAATGGAAGCTCGCGGACTTATTTCAGGTTATGATGGAAGCAAACCTAGACAAGTATTAATATCAAAAGAAGAATGGCAAGAGATTAAAATGGGAGGAAATAATTCTGTAAATGCAGATGAATCACAAGATGA
This sequence comes from uncultured Clostridia bacterium, assembly GCA_944386345.1. Lineage (GTDB taxonomy): Bacteria > Bacillota > Clostridia > TANB77 > CAG-465 > CAG-465. Next base: position 6,808 of record CALXAR010000026.1, on the reverse strand, counting down.
TATTCCTGTAAAAAATATCGCAGAAAATGTCGATGGAACACAAACGAAATCAAAAGTAGATATAGAATTGTAATAAAGGAGATAAAAATTAATGGCTATTAGAGAAATTAGAAAAGATGGAGATGAAATTCTACACAAAAAATGTAGAGAAGTTGAAGTTATAGATGAAAAGATAAAAGAGCTTGGACAAGATATGCTTGAAACAATGTATAAATATGATGGTATTGGTTTGGCTGCTTGTCAAGTTGGAATGCTAAAGAGAATAATTGTATATGATATAAGCTATATTGAAGAAGATGGGAAAAAGGAAGGTCACATACTAATAAATCCTAAGATAACATCTAGATCAAAAACTATGATAGAAGTTGAAGAGGGATGCTTATCTTATCCAGATATATATGAAAATGTTTTAAGACATGAAAAAGTTACTGTAGAATATACAGATATTAATGGAAAAAAGAAAAAAATCTATGCTAAAGATATTGAAGCTGTAGTACTTCAACATGAAATAGATCACTTAGATGGCATTGTATTTTTAGATAGGATTGCTGAGCAAAAATAAAGGTGATAAGATGGGAAAATTTTCAAAGATAATTAAAGAAATCGGCTTTACATATTCCTTTAAGAGACTAAAAAAAGCTATTCTTTTAGTAATTCTATTTTCTTTAATTGGACTTGGTGTATATTTTTTATACAAATTTGAGTCTTCAGAGTCAGGACTTAGAATGATTTATGAGAGAGAAGTATCTTCCTTAATTGATTTAGGTGAGAATACTATAATAAAGATATACAAAGAAGATTTTAATGAAGATCAAGTACAAGACTATGTCTTTATTATGGCTAAAGAGCAAAGAAGTAATCAAAATTCACTAAATTCAACTTTAGAGATGTATAATGATGTGTCTTTTGTAATTGTTGATGGAAACACAAATGAGGAGATAGTATATGAGACACAAAAAGACTATAAGCCTGAAGTAAATCTAAATATTGTTAAAGATAATGATGAAAGATATTACTTAATTTGCGATAATGATGGAAATGTTGACTTGCTAAAAATTGAAGAAAAAGATGTTATAAATATAGCGAAAAATACAACAGAGAATGGGCTTTTAGGATATACTATATATACTTCTAGAAATGAGGAAAATACATCTGTTTTAAATGTTACATTAGATAATTATGGTAAAGAGTATTTAGAAGAGTATTCTCAGACAAAAAGCTTGGATTTTTCAGAGCTTTCTATAGATTTAGAAAAGTATAGAGAGACATATTTAAGAGATAAGATATCAAAATTTGAGCTAAGTGATATAGATAGTGATGGAGATCTTGAGTTTATTACAACACAATATATTTTATATAGCTTAGATGATAACGCAACTGAGAATAAGACTATTGGTAAAATAGAGATATCATATAATATAGACGATAATAAATTAGTGTATGATAAAGTAGAAATTAATATATAAGATTAAGATAATACTTATCTTAATCTTTTTATATAAGGAGGCAATTAATACATGAGAAAAGATATCAAAGTAGTGTTTATGGGAACACCAGAGTTTGCTTGTGAATCTTTAAAAGAGATTTATGAAGCTGGTTTTAATATAGTTGGTTGTTTTACAAATCCAGACAAGCCAAGTGGTCGCGGAATGAAACTAAAAGCATCAGCTGTAAAAGAGTATGCAATAGAGAAAAATATACCTATATATCAGCCTAAAAAAATTAGAAATAATCAGGAAGTACTAGATATTTTAGATAAATTAGCTCCAGATGTCATTGCAGTTGTTGCATATGGAAAAATATTACCAAAAGAGGTACTAGATATACCAAAGTATGGTTGTATTAATGTGCACGGCTCATTGCTACCAAAATATAGAGGAGCTGCACCTATGCAATGGGCATTAATTAATGGCGAAAAAGAAACAGGAATAACTACTATGTTTATGGATGTAGGAATGGATACAGGAGACATGTTACTTAAAGAAGAGATAGAGATAAAAGATGACTATAATCTTGAGACTCTTCATGACAAATTAATGGTTATTGGAGCAAAACTTTTAGTAAAGACAATTGATGGTGTAGTATCAGGAACAATTACTCGTATACCTCAGCCTAAGGATGGAACTTATGCGCCGATGATTACAAGAGATATGACAAAGATTGATTTTAATAAATCGGCAAGGGAAATATTTAATTTTGTAAGGGGGCTTTCACCATTTCCAGGAACTTATATGGAGCTTGAAGATAGTAGGAAATATAAAGTATTTGACGTCTCATATAAAGAAGATAAAAATATAGATAGTACTGTTGAGCCAGGAGATATATTACTTATGTCTAAAGATTCATTATATATTAGATGTAAAGATGGATATGTTATGATAAATAAAATACAGCCAGAAAACTCAAAGCGTATGGATATTAGAGCATTTATGGCTGGAAATAGATTTAACATGATGGATAAATTTATATAGTATTTGTAAGGAGGAGAAAAAATATGGATTTACAAGAGATGCAAAAGAGAGTATATCAAAATAAATTAGATAAAGGGTTTAACGTAACAGATGTACCTAAAAATTTTTGCTACTTATATGGTGAGGTTGCTGAAGCTTATGATGCATATATAAAAGGAAAGGATGATTTAGGAGAAGAACTTGCAGATATTGCAATATATCTTTTAGGACTTTCTGAGATATTAGGCTATGATTTAAAAGAGCAAATTGAATATAAAATTGATAAAAATGCCAAAAGAGTATATAAGACTTTAGAAAATGGAACTCATGTTAAAGTAGAAGGACAAGAATAGATGTAAAACTTACATCTATTTTTTATGTAAATTATTGAAATTTTATTTATTTTATAGTATTATATATACGTTATAAAAAGGAGAAAAAATGGATAAAATAAATATAAATGAACTAACATTTGAAGAATTAGAAAAATTTATAGAAGATCTTGGCGAGAAAAAATTTCATGCTCGTCAAATCTTTAAATGGATTCATAGGGAAAAAGTAACAGATTTTGATCAAATGACAGATATATCTAAAGCTTTAAGAGAAAAGCTAAAAGAAAAAACTTATATATTAGAACTAAAAGTATTAGAATGTCAAAAATCTAAAAAAGATGGTACAATGAAATTTTTAATAGAGCTTCCAGATCATAATGCAATTGAATCAGTTTTAATGAAATATCATCATGGAAATACAATTTGTGTATCAAGTGAAGTTGGATGCAAAATGGGGTGCAAGTTTTGTGCTTCTACAAAAGATGGATTTGTAAGACCTCTTATTGCATCAGAAATAGAGGGACAGCTACATACTGTAGAAAGATATACAAACGAAAAGATATCTAATATTGTTTATATGGGAATTGGAGAGCCACTTGACAACTATGATAATGTAGTTAAATCTATAAGGCTAATAAACTATCCTCTAGGATTAAATATAGGAGCAAGACATATTAGTTTATCTACATGTGGTATAGTACCTAATATTTATCGTTTGGCAAATGAGAATATACAGTGTACACTATCCATTTCTCTTCATGCTACAACTGATGAAAAAAGAAGAGAGACTATGCCAATTGCAAATAAATATACTATAAAAGAAATATTAGATGCGTGTAAAGAATATATTAAAATAACAGGTAGAAGAATATCATTTGAATATGCATTAATATATAACCAAAATGACTCTAGAGAAGATGCAATTGCTTTGGCAAAATTATTAAAAGGAATGATAGCGCATGTAAATTTAATACCTGTAAATGAGATTAAAAATGGAGTATATAAAAAGGCACCAGAAAAACGTATAGAAGATTTTATGAACACCTTAAATTCATGTGGCGTTGTTACTACAGTAAGAAGAGAACTAGGCTCAGACATTGATGCTGCATGTGGTCAATTAAGAAAAAAATATATTGATAAAACTGATGAATTTTCAGACAAAAAATATACATTAAAAGATAATAATAGATAAAAGCTTGAAAAAAGTTTTATTTCTTTGTTATAATATGAAAATAAGAGGTGGAATAATGAGATATACAGCTAGAACAGATGTTGGACAAAAAAGAGAAAATAACGAAGATAATTTATACGCAAGAATATATGATGAAAATACGGCATTATTTGTAGTTGCAGATGGACTTGGTGGCTATTCTAGTGGTGAAGTTGCAAGTAAAGTTGCTGTTAATAATATAAGGGATAATTTTGAAGTAAACTTAGATAAATTAAAAAAATCTGATGAGATTGATATAAAGCAATTTTTTAAACAGCTTATTCAAATTACAAATGAGAAAATTTATAGTATGCAAATGGCAAATCCTAAGTACAAAGGAATGGGAACAACAATTGTACTTGTAGGTAAAGTTAATGGTAAGATATATTATGAATCTGTTGGAGATAGTAGATTGTATTATATTGATGAAAATAAACAATCAATAGAACAAATTACATCTGATGATACATATGTAAATGAACTATTAAAGAAAAATTTAATAAAAAAGAGCGAAGCAGAGACACATCCTCAAAAACATGTTTTAACAAAAGCACTTGGTATTTTTAATAAAATTGATGTTCAAGTAGACATATTAATAAAAGATAAAGGCTTTCTTGTTTTATGCTCAGATGGACTAACTAATATGCTTTCAAACGAGGATATTCTAAAGACAGTTAAAGAAAACAATTTCTTGATTTTATCTGATTCTTTTATAGATAAAGCAAATATAAATGGTGGTACAGATAATATAACTGTTGTTGTTGTAGAAATATAAAGGGGAGACATTTATGGAATTAATAGGTAAAATTCTTGCTGGTAGATATGAGATTATCGAAAAAGTAGGAGAAGGTGGTATGGCTTATGTATATAAAGCCAGAGATAATTTATTAAATAGATATGTAGCAGTAAAAATTTTAAAAGAAGAATTTTCAAAAGATGAAGTATTTGTTAAAAGATTTAGAACTGAAGCTCAAAGTGCTGCTTCACTTATTCATCCAAATATAGTTTCTGTGTTTGATGTAGGAGAAGATAAAGGTGTAAGCTACATTGTTATGGAATTACTTGAAAGCAAGACTTTAAAAGATTATATAGAGGCTAAGGGACCACTTTCAAGTGAGCTTACTTTAAAGATTGCAGCTCAAATTGCATCTGCACTTGAAGCTGCCCATAAAGCACATATTGTACATAGAGATATAAAACCTCAAAATATTATATTAAATCAAAATTTGGTTGCAAAGGTTACAGATTTTGGTATAGCTAAAGTAACTAATACTAGTTCTGCTACAATAACTAGTTTTGGGAAGACAATGGGCTCAGTACATTATTTTTCTCCAGAACATGCTAAGGGAGGATATACTGATGCAAAATCAGATCTATATTCATTAGGTGTGGTAATGTATGAGATGGCTACTGGTAAATTACCTTTTGATGCAGAGTCACCTGTATCAGTTGCACTAAAACATATTCAAGAGGAGCCTGTAGAACCTATTAAAGTAAATCCTAATGTTAGTAAAGCATTAAATGATATAATTATGAAAGCTATGGAAAAATCTACAGCTAAAAGATATCAAACAGCTACTGAGATGTTAACAGATATCTCAATTGCTTTAGCTAAACCTTCTAATGGTTTGGTTTCAAGGTCTGCTAGCTCTATTGAGGCTGGTGATACACAAGTAATCCCTGTGTTAAATGATGTCCCAGAAGAAAATATGGTTCCAAATGTTAGAACTAGACAAACAACAGGCAGAACAGCATATACTCCAACTCATTCAAGAGATGCCAAAGTTATTGAAGAGGAAAAGCCTAAAGATAATTTAGAAGATATAAAGAAAGCTAAAAAGAAAAAAATGATTAAGATTTTCTCAATTGTAGCAGTGGTAATCATTATTATTGGAATTGTTTTTGGATATTTTATACGAAAAATATTTGGAAATAATCAACAAGAAGAAGTAGAGATTCCATATGTTATTGGAAGAAATATAGATGAAGTTATAGAGCAATATGAAAAATTAGGATATAAAATTAATCAAACTGGTTCTGACTATAACTCTGAATATGAAGAAGGCGAAATTATGTCTCAAAGTCCAGAAGCAGGTACCAAAACTACAGATAAGACAATAAATGTTCAAGTAAGTAGAGGAACAAGAATGGTTACTGTTTCAAACGTTGAGGGGAAAGATATAAAAGTCGCAAGGTATGAGCTAGAAAATACAGCTGGATTTGTTGTTGAAGAAGTTGAACAAGTATCTGATACAGTAGCAGCTGGAATAGTAATATCTCAAGATTATAAAGATGTAGAAAGACCATATGGTAGTGTAATTAAGCTTACAGTTAGCTCTGGTGATGGTAAAGAGCAAATTGTAGTTCCTAGTGTTGTAGGAATGTCATTACAAGAAGCGCAGTCAACACTTGAAGATATGAAATTAACTGTAGAAGTTGATTATGGTGAGGATGAGAGTAAATCTAATGGAATAGTTCTTAATCAATCATATCCTCAAAACTCTGTATTAAAAGAAGGAGATGTAATTACAATTACTGTTAATAGAAGAATAATAAATAAAACATTTACAGTTGGAGGTATCCCAGAAGGAACAGCCCAAAGTGATATTACAGTTAGAGTAAGTATAGATGGGGGCGCTTTAAATAATACAACATTTACTTATGATGAGGAAAAACGTGAGATCTCATTTACAATTAATGGATATGAAAAAGTATCATATAGTATTTTAGTAAATGGTACAGAGATAAATACAGGAGAAGCAAACTTCTAAAGTAGTTTTATTTAAAAGAAAGCTTTATTTAAAGCTTTCTTTTTT
>CALXAR010000025.1 GCA_944386345.1 uncultured Clostridia bacterium | reverse complement strand
GATATACTATTATTTAGAATACATGATATTAAAAATATAATTAATACACTAATTATATTTACAATTATTCCATGAACAATTCCTTTTTTCTTAATCATCTTACATAGCACAAAAGATGATATAAATGCTGATATTGCCATAGAAAGAAAAATTCCTGAATCTATAAATCTATCTTCTATTTTAGTATAAGTAAAAACTAAAGATACTATAAATAAAAATAACAATATTGTTACAACAAAAGTAGCAATTCCTATCAAATAACTTTTTATTAATTTCATTTTATCAACCTCAATAAAGTATATGAAATCAAATAAATTTGTATTCAAAAAAATAAGAGAGAATAAAGATTCTCTCTAAAATATTTTAAATTTATATATATTATACATTTTCTTCTTCCGCTTCAACATCTGTTTTTATTGTATTAGAAGACACTTTCTTTTTTTTCAAAAGCCTTCTTCTAGCTTGTGCTTTATCCATAACATCTCTACGCATTATAGAGAAATTATTTAGAATTCTTCCTCCAAATACAATAATCGGTGCTAAATATATTTCAACATTTAATAGCTCTCCTAAGTAAACTAAAAATATTGCAAATATAGCATTAAAGAAAAAACCCGCTAAAAATATTTTCATCTTAAAGTTTTTTCCTGTACTTGCAGCCAAAGCACCAAATACAGAATCTAGGCACGCAAGAATTGCAACTGCTACATATTGATAAGCCGAATATGGTATACTAATATTTTGTCCAAGAAGTATACCTAAAATGATAAATATTGCTAAAATTAAAAATCCAAAAAACATATTTTACTCTCCTTGTTTTGCAAAATTAAATGATAATGTACCCTCATATTTTGGTATACTAATGTCAGTCTCTCTTGTTAATGTAACTCTAAGTCCATAGCCATTTAGTACATCTACTACTCCATTTTTTATAGTTAATGCACTCTCTAGATATTGTGAATTTCCTATAGCTTTTATTTCAAATGGCGCTGCTACTTTTTGATAATTTACCTGTATTACTGAGCCTACGCATCTTACTGCAGAAGTATTTATTATTCTTTGGCCATTAACACTTATGGCTTCTGCTCCTGCAACTCTTAACTCATTAATTACAGTTAATACATCACTATCATGAACAAGTGAATCTGAACTATTTCCATCATATAAAGTTATTATTATACCTTCTCCTTGTACATCTGTAGTTCCTGCTAGTAGTCCTAGAGTATTTATTTGATTACTCATAGAAGCAATTAAACTATCATTTGTAGAGGCATTTGTTTTATATTCATCAACAATTTTTTGACTCTCATCATATTTTGCCTTTAGTTCGTCATAATCTCTTTGAAGACTAACAAGAGAATCTGCTAGCTCACTCTCTCTTTTTCCTTCTAATATTTCTTCAGATCTACTTACCGTTGTAACCTGTGCAGTTATCATAATAGTTAATAAAAACACGGCTATACCTATTGAAGTGTAAGCTGAGATAGAATTTTTTTGTATAAAGGTTTTTAACTTATTATTTTTGCTTTTAGATTTTTTTACCTCTTCTTCCAAGATCTTTTCACTCCTTAATCATATTTTGAATAGACAGGATTTTCTATACTCATATCTATAGTTCCGTCTACTATTTGATCATTTTCTTGCAATATTCCTTTTAAAAAAGAAACTTTATACTCTAAATTTGAGTCGTTTGCAAATACCACATTAAGTTTATCATCTATGGTAATTGTTGTCAAGGAATTTGAAAAATTAACTTTAGTTATGTTACCTATAATTTGATATTTATCGAGAAATATCTTAATATTATTATATATATCTAGTTTATTAATATATACTTCATTAATTTTCTCTCCCATTTGAGGATTGTCCCCAAAAACAAAACCTTCAATTAATAATTCATCTTCTTTTGAAGTAAGTTCACATTGCTCTAATAGATATCCATCATTGTCTATCTTATAATATTTACCTGAATTTTTATCTAAAGCAATATATGCAGGATATCTCTCTTCAACATTTATTACAATAGTACTTGGAAACGAATAACTAAAATTTGACTTTGATATATATGATAAATCAATCTTAGTATTTAGACTATAAAACAACTGCTTAAATACATTTTCTCCAATATTTAAATTAGAATTTGAAACAATTTCTTCTGCTGTATATTTTTCATTTCCACTTACCTTTATTTCTGTAAGATTAAACGTTTCATAATTAAACATTAAATATAATATTACAACTACAATTGCAATAAAAAGAGTAAATTTAATAACTGTACTTGCTTTTATTTTTGTTTTCTTTTTTAAGTTTTCTTCATCTTTTTTTTCTTGCGGTTGTACTTTTCTAATATTATTGGGTATTATATCCTCATTATCAAAAAAAGGAACATATTCAACATCTTGAACTACCTTATTTAATCTCAAATTATTTTTTGCACTATGATTGTTCTTTTTTACATTATTTGTATGTACATTGCTTTTAGTAGTACTATTTCTTTTTATATTTTTCTTTGGCTTTGCGTTAGTTCTAGAAGGACTAGTACTAACTTTATGACTACTTTTGTTATTTGTTTTTTTAACATTTTTATTTGTACTTGTCCTACTATTTTTCACACATATCACCTACTTTGCTTTAATACAACTATATATTTTTTCTTCAACGTTTTTAACTATAACTCTTGATGCATTATCTCCCATCTTTTCTATATTATTATTTGATATTATATCTAAAACAGCACTATTTAAAGTATCCTCTGTAAGATCTTTTTGCTCTATTATTTTTGCTGCATTTACACTCTCTAATACTTTTGCATTAAAGAATTGATGATTTTCTGCAGCATAAGGTAAAGGAATTAATACAGAAGGTTTATGTGCTAAAGCAAGTTCACATATTGTCATTGCACCAGATCTTGTAATACACATATCTGCAACCTTGTACATCTCATCCATATTGAATATGAACTTCTCAAGTCTTAAATATTCATCAAGGCTCTTGTGTATTTCTTTTTCAGCTTGTTTTTTTAGTTCTAGTACTTCTGCATAATTTTTATCTCCTGTAACTAATATATAATATACATTACTATCCTGATACTTCTTTATCATTGATAAAACAATTTCATTTATTCTCTTAGCTCCTTGGCTTCCACAAGTTACTAAAACAATCTCCTTGTTTATATTTTCTAGTCCTAATTTTCTTTTACATTCTTGTCTGTCTAAATTTACTATATCTTCTTCTGAAAATTTTGCTGGTGTTCCTGTATATACAATATTTGCTTTTGGATTTAATCTTTTTCTTGCATCTTCAAATCCAATCATAACACATTTTGCATCCTTTGCTAATAGTTTTACAGATACACCAGGAAAAGCATTGCTCTCATGAAGATAATATGGTATTTTGAGTTTCTTTGCAGCTTCCATTACTGGAACACATATATATCCACCTGTACCAATAACAATATCTGGTTTAAATTCTCTTAAGATTTTTTTTGCATCTCCTATACCCTTATATGCATTTATTAATGCAGATATATTTTTTAATGTAAGTTCTCTAAGTATTTTTCCTGTTCTTATGTGTTTTATATTATATCCAGAATTTTTAACCAATTTATTTTCTAATCCATTTTCTGTTCCTATAAACAATATTTGACTATCTTTTTCTCTTTTTACAATTATATTAGCCATTGCTATAGCTGGATTTATATGTCCTCCTGTACCTGCACATGCAAAAACTACTTTCATAAAGAACTCCTTCCTACTCTTCTTTTGCTGTATTACAATTTTTAGATATATTTAATAATATTCCCATTGAACATAGATTTATAAATAAGGATGTACCACCATAACTAAAAAATGGAAGTGGCATACCAGTAACTGGCATTGTACACGTAACAACTGCTATATTTACTATTATTTGAATTGCAAAAATACTTGTAAGACCTGCTGCAATTAAAGAGCCATAAAAATCTCTACAAGTCATTGCTATTTTATATCCTTTAAAAATAAAACAGAAAAATAGTCCTAATACAATTGCTGCACCTAAAAATCCTAGTTCTTCTCCTAAAATAGAGAAGATAAAATCGTTTTGTGCCTCTGGTAACCATAAGTATTTTTGTCTGCTCTGTCCAAGACCTCTTCCAAATAATCCACCTGAACCTATAGCATACAGACTCTGAGCTGCTTGCCAATTTCCATCTTGAATATCTTGCTCTGGATTTAAAAAAGAAAATATTCTTTGAAGTCTGAAACTATCTGCAAATATAAAAGCAGTTCCTGCAAGTACTACTAAAATTACTGCTGCAATTACAGTTTTAGCTTTTAGCTTTATTCCACTTGCAAATATTACAGAGATAGCAGCTACTCCTAGTACTAAAAGTCCACTCATATGCTTTTGAAAATACATAAGCAAACCGACGATCAATAGCATTATAAGGGGTACTATATACCCTTTAAAATCATTTAATTTTTTTGTATTTCTAGATAGATAAGTTGCAATTGCCATTACTAAAACCGGCTTCATTATCTCAGACGGTTGAAACTGAAAAGTCTCACCAATACCAAGCCATCTTTGTGCTCCATTTCTTGTAACACCAAGAGGAGTAATAACTAAAAATAATAGTATTGCCGCAATAATAAAACCTAAATAGCTCCATTTTTTATATTTTCTATAGTCGATTTTAGATATAATGATCATTGCTATTACTCCTGCAATAGCAAAAAACAATTGTCTAATAAATAAATGATTGCTATCGCCATAATATATTAAGGCATGGTATGAACTTGCAGAAGCAACCATAACAAGACCTATACATAACAGAGTAATAGTAATTACAAACAATCCAAAGTCTATACCCCCACTTTTTATTTTCATAATACCAATCTCTTTTTTCATTAAAAACCCCTATTTTAAATAAAATATGCAATTATACAACATACAACTGTTACAATCCAAAATAATAATACAACAGTTGTCTCCTTATATCCACTTAGCTCTAAATGATGATGAAAAGGTGCCATTTTAAATAATCTCTTTCCATTAGTAGCCTTAAAATATATTACTTGTAATATAACTGATATTGTATCTATTATACATACAAAAGCTACTACAGCTAAATATAATGGCATCTGCAATATCAGTGCAGTAATTGCTATTGCTCCTCCTAAAGCTAGAGAGCCTGTATCTCCCATAAATACTTTAGCAGGATGTAAATTAAATAATAAAAAACCTATACAAGCTCCAACAGTACTTGCAGAGAATATAACCATTTCATAATTTTGTTGTCTAAGTGCAACAAGAGTAAAAAATGTCATTATAATTGCAGAAACGCCTGTTGCAAGTCCATCTAGTCCATCAGTTAAATTAACTGCATTTGTTGTGGCAAGTAATATAAATGCCGCAAATAATATAAATATCGGTATAGCAAGTGCTATAGGCTGATCAAACATTGGAATTATAATTGAAGTACTTAAATCAAAAACAAATAAATATAGTCCAATAAGTACTGCTGTAACTATAAATAATCCAAGCATTTTCATCTTAGGTGACATGCCTTCTGGATCTTTTAAAACTAGTTTTTTAAAGTCATCAAGAAATCCAACAAAACCATATCCAAATATAGCAATCATTGGAAGTACCAATACAGGATAATCTTTAACAAAAAATCCCATTATTGCAGTAACAACTAAAATAATTATTATTCCACCCATAATTGGAGTTCCATTTTTTTGTAAATGTGATTTTGGTCCGTCCTCTCTTACCACTTGCCCTATTTTTTTCTTTTTAAGTATTGGTACAACAATAAAACCTAAAATTACTGTTGCAACAAAAGATACCAATAATAATGTCGTTTGTATATTCATTTTTGTCTCCTTGTTTATTGTATATTTTTATCTGGCATTTCTTCTGCCAACTTTCTTACTATCTCTCTATCATCAAAATATAGCTTTTTGCCATTTTCAACTTCTTGATAAGTCTCATGACCTTTTCCAGCTATTATTACAACATCACTTTTCCATGCAATTCTCATTGCAAATTTTATTGCTTGACGTCTATTTTCAATACATTTATATAATCCTCTTGTTTGTTTTATTCCAGACTCAATATCAGCTATTATCTTTCCTGGATTTTCATCTCTTGGATTATCAGTTGTAATTACAGTAAAGTCTGCAAGACGACCTGCAATTTCTCCCATCATAGCTCTTTTTTCTTTATCTCTATTTCCTCCGCATCCAAATACACATATAATTCTACCCTTAGTATATTTTTTTGCAGAAGACAATATTGCCTCTAGACTAGATGGTGTATGAGCATAATCTACAATTACAGTAAAAGTCTTATTTAAATCTATAACTTCATTTCTTCCAGGAACTCTTAATGCTCCAAGAGCTCCGCAAATAGCATCCATTTGTGCTCCAAATAGACTACAAACACCAATAGCAGCTAAAGCATTATATACTGTAAATCTACCTGGAATATTTATTCTTATTGTTTCTAGCATCTTATTTACATACATTTTAAATTCGACATAAGAAGGATTAACTCTAATATCAGTTGCTGTTAAATCAACAGCGTTATCCAGTCCATATGTTGCTTTCTTTATATTAATCATCTTTAAAAGTCTTGGTGCATATATATCATCACCATTTATAATAGCAAAATCAGACATTTCAAATAGCTTTGCTTTTGCTTTTAGATAATTATCCATCGTTCCATGAAAATCTAAATGATCTTCTGATAAATTTGTAAATACACCAACTATAAATCTAATTCCGTATACTCTGTTTAAAGCCAAAGCATGAGATGAAACTTCCATTACTACATATTCCATTCCTGCTTCAACCATTCTTGCAAGTAACGCTTGAAGATCTAAAGACTCAGGTGATGTTCTTATTGACTCCTCTTTAACACTATCATATGTATTACAAATTGTTCCTATCATTCCAATCTTCTTACCAGAAGCAAGCATTATATCTCTTATCATATACGTTGTAGTAGTTTTACCCTTTGTACCAGTTACTCCAATTATTTTTAGCTTTCTAGCTGGATTTCCATAATATGTAGCTGACATTATAGCAAGGGCTATCCTTGAATCTTCTACTTTTATATATGTTATATTTTCTCTTTTTTCTATCTCATCTTGATAGACAATTGCGCAAGCACCTTTTTCTATTGCCTCATCAATATATTTAATTCCATTATCTTTATATCCGTTTATTGCAACAAATATATCATCTTTTTCTATCTTCTTAGAATCATACTCTATCTTATTAATCTCTTTGTTTGTATCACCACTAATTTCAACATTTGTTAAATTTTCCAATAAATATTGTAAAAGCATATTTAGCCTCCATTCTAGTTAAATATTATATCACAATTAACTATCACATGCAAATAAATTATGGTAACTCACTCAAATCGTCAACACACTTAATTGTTACAATTGAGCCTTTTTCAATCTGTTCATATGGAGTAACATCTTGCGTAAGTACATATCCTGAGCCTTCGACTCTAACATTTAATCCTGCACCTCTAAATGCGTTTATTGCCTCTGTTGTTGATAAATTTCTAACATCTGGCACTTCAGTCACTTGTGCTTCATCTCCATCTTTGTAGGTCATTATACTAGAACCAGCTTCCAAAGATGCTCCAGATTTTGGTACTTGTTTAGTTATTATAGTATCATCTGTAAATTCAGAAGAAGTATTAATTACAAATCCACTATCTTCAATAGTTTGTTTTGCCTCTGCATATGTCTTTCCAGTTATATCTGGTACTACTATCTCATTATTTTCTGTATCTGATACCGTATAGTCTGTTTGTACATCAAGATATTTTAATACCTCATCAATAATTGAGCCTACTACTGGACCACAAAGAGTTGCTCCACCATGCCCAGAAGGTCCAGTTGGATTATATAAGTTCATAACAACTACCACCTCTGGATTACTTGCAGGACCAATTCCTACAAATCCAGCTAAGTATTTTGTATTATCACCTCTTCCATTTTCACCTGTTGCAGTCTTTCCAGCTATCTGATAATCTGATATCTTAGCTGATTTTGCTGTTCCAAAGTTAACTGTATCAACTAAAGCACTCATTATTTCTGAAGCAGTTGTCTCAGACATTATTTGCTTTAAAACTTTTGACTCAATTTGCTCATCATAGTTTCCACTTCCGCTTTTTATCTCACGTACAATATATGGTTGAACTAAATAGCCTCCATTTGCTACAGCACAATAATTTACAGCTGTTTGTAACGTAGTAATCTGTATAGTTTGCCCAAAGGAAGTAGTTGCAAGATCAACATCTGTCATTGTATTTTCATCATGCATAATTCCTGTTGCTTCTCCAGGCAGATCTATTCCTGTTTTTGAAGCCAAATTAAATGCTTTTATATACTTCATGAACGCAGAGATTCCCATTTTTTGAGATACTTGCATAAATACTGGATTACATGAATTCATAATTCCTTCTCTTAATGACTCTTCTCCATGAGGATTATAATATCTCCAGCATTTTATATCCCAAGTTCCAACTGTAACATATCCTGCACAATAAAATACCTTATCATCTATATTTACTATGTTTTCTTCTAAAGCAGCAGTAGCTGTTATTAACTTAAAAGTAGAACCCGGTTCCTGAGTATCTGATATTGCTTTATTTCTCCACATTTGATTTAGAGCTTCACTCTTTTCAGTTGAGCTCATAGTATCCCAAGCGTCTTTTAACTCTTGTGTATTTGGAGTAAAAGGTGAGTTTGGATCAAATGTAGGATAATTTGCCATTGCAAGTACTTCGCCAGTTGATGGACGCATAATAACGATACTACCATATTCAGCAATATTTTCTTCTACGGCTTTACTCAAATACTTTTCAACTATAGATTGTATAGTTGCATCAATAGTAAGGACAATATCCTTCCCATCTTCTGCAGCCACATATTGCTCTTGTGTAAAAGGAGTTTCTCTTCCACCACCATCAAAACTTGCTACTATTTTACCTGGATTTCCAGCAAGCTCTTCATCATAATATGCTTCTACTCCTGCTAATCCTTGATTATCTGTTCCAACAAAGCCAAGTACATGAGAAAGTAGTGTACCATAAGGATATACTCTTAACATATCTTCATCAACACTTAATCCTGTTATATCGTTATCATTAATATATGTTAAAATTTGCTCTGCTTTTTCTTGGTCAACTTTTGTAGCAATAGTAACACTAGAGACTTTTTGATTTAGTTTTTCTAGTATTTCATCTTTATCTTCTTCTAATATCTGAGCTAAATTTTGTGCTATATCCTCTTTTTTATCTTTATTTACACTATTAGGAACAGCTGTAACTATATTTGTTGATATACTCTGCGCTAGTATTTTTTCACCGGTTGTATCATAAATTGTTCCTCTTTTTGCTTCTACATTTTTACTTCTAGTCTGCTGTGAATACGCTTTTTGAGAATAATACTCAGCTTTTACAACTTGTATATAGAATAATCTAAAAAATAGTACTATTACTACAATTGAGCATACTGCTAACATAAATAGTACTCTTTTTTTACTACTTATACTTACATATGGCACAAAATTCACCTCTTTTCTAAAAAATAATAACCAAGACAAATCAAGCTCTACTACATAATACTTAAAATTTGTCTTGGATATTCATAAATTTACAAAAATATATCTTTTATATAATTAATAATTTTATCTAAGAAAGTAGATTCCTGATTTACTTGTATTTCATTAACTAATTCAGATGTATCTATATAGACAGTTTGACTACTATCTGCTTTTGTCATTCCTAACTGCTGTTTGGCATATGCCTCAATAGCATTTAAATCCGTATTTTGATCTACTTCAATTTGTGACGTAGCAGCTTCTGAAGTTACTGTTTCAAGTTCGCTCATTAGATTTTGAACCTCAAGATTCTTCTCGTTAATCAAACTGAATCTATAAGTAATTATTATAGCCATAGTAAATCCGCAAAGTATAAATGCAACCATTTGGGCATTTTTTCTTTTTTGTGCTTGTTGCCTTTTAAGACTATTTTGATTGGAAACATTTCTCCTTACAGCATTATTGCTTTTTCTTTTTGGCAAACTCTCTTTTGGTAATATCTTTCTTGCTGTAGATCCGTCATTATAGTACATATTATCGATTCTTTTGGCTGGCATTTATACTCTCACCTCTTTTCCTAAATACCGTATAATTTGCTACTATCTTACTACATCAAAGCTACATATTTACTTAATTACTCTTTCAAAGATACGAAGTTTTGCACTTCTTGCTCTTGAATTTTCTTTTAACTCCTCTTCATTTGAGACTATCGGCTTTTTATTTACTATTCTACCATAAGATT
The DNA here is from genome assembly GCA_944386345.1 of uncultured Clostridia bacterium. Taxonomy (GTDB): domain Bacteria; phylum Bacillota; class Clostridia; order TANB77; family CAG-465; genus CAG-465. The sequence continues at coordinate 7,533 of CALXAR010000025.1, read as the reverse complement.
TATAATTACAAACACATACAGGAAAATCTTTAGGACATGTACATCTGCCTTGCATTTCCTCATATGTATGTTTTACAATTTTGTCTTCAAGAGAATGAAAAGTAATTATTGCAAGCCTTCCTTCATTATTTAAAGCCATTATACTATCTACTACGGCTTGCTTTAACTTTTCTAATTCTTGATTTACTTCTATTCTTATTGCCTGAAAAACTCTTTTAGCAGGATGCTGTTTTTCGTTTAATGCTTTCTTAGGCATTGCAGACTTAATAATATCAACAAGTTCAAAAGTAGTCTCAATTGGCTTATTTGCTCTTATCTGACAAATTTTTCTAGCAATAGATTTAGAATACTTTTCTTCTCCATAATCTATAAAAATTCTACATAATTCTTCTTCTGAATACTTATTTACGACCTCATATGCTGAAAGCTTATCATCTCTATTCATTCTCATATCAAGTTTGGCATCATTCATATAGCTAAATCCTCTATCTGCTTCATCTAGTTGATATGACGATACTCCCAAATCAAGTAATATACCATCAACACCAGATATATTAAGGTCTTTAAGAATATTTAAAATATTTGCATGATTATCATGAACTGTTTTAAAGTTATTAAATTCTGCTAGTCTTTTTGTTGCAGCTTTAATAGCGTCCATATCTCTATCAATTCCAATAAGCATTCCAGTTCCATTAAGCTTTTTTAATATATGATAAGAATGTCCGCCTCCTCCAAGAGTTCCATCAACATATATTCCATTATTTCTTATATTTAAGTTTTCAATGCACTCATTTAACAATACTGGTTTATGTTTAAATTCCATTTTTTACCTCGTCTTAATACTATATTTATTTTTTATCTTTTGTTCATTAAATTTTTTTCTTTTGTATATTATTAATTTTATCTTTTGTATTTATATCTAAATGCCTAAGTTAGACATTTGAGACGCAATTTTAGAAACATTAAGAGAGTCAGAAGAAGTATATTTCTCCCAATTTTTACTATCCCAAATTTCAGCTCTTGTTGCAACTCCAACAATTACTACATCCTTCTTTATTCCGGCATATTCTCTTAATACTTGTGGTATATTAATTCTTCCTTGTTTATCTACTTCACACTCTGTAGCACCCGCAAAGAAAAATCTCATGAAACTTCTAGCATCATTATTAGTAAGAGGTAGTGTTTTTAATTTTTCCTCAAATGTTTCCCACTCAGTTTTTGAATACATAAATAAGCAATTATCCAAGCCTTTTGTTACTACAAAAGATTGTCCTAAATCACCTCTAAACTTTGATGGTACACTTACTCTTCCTTTAGCATCTACATTATGTCTATATTCCCCAAGTAACATTTGATACACCTCTTTTCCATTGTTTGCCACAACATACCACTTCACAATTATTCTATTATAAATAAAAATAAAAATCAATAGTTTTAGGTAAAAATTACTGAAAAAAATAGCAAAAATAAAGAGATTGAATACCAAATAGTTTACTTAATTAGTCAAAAATCTAACAGTAATATTATTACAAAAAAGTTATACTTATATGTCGTATATTTTTATAAAGCGATACTTATAGTAATATATATTTGCTTATATTACATAATATTGTATCTTTAAAGTAATCATTATGACATAAGATAAAAAAATATTGTTTAAGCCCTTATATAGTACAAATACTTAATTTTTTTTATAAAAAATTAATATCCACGCTGTCTTCTTAAAACTTTAACACTATCTTCTATTGCATAAGCAATTTTATTCATCTCATACATGTTATTTTCATAAGATAAACTAATTCTAATACCCGCCTTTTTTGAGCCAATTGACTTTAACACATGTGAAATATCTTTTATTTGGGAATTACATGCACTTCCTGTAGACACATATATATTATTCATTTCTAAAAATAACTTTAACTCATCTGAGTCTATATCTTCAAAGCAAAAATTTATATTACTATTTATTCTTCTGTCAATTTCACCATTAAGAACAAAGCCAGGAATTTTACTAATTAGACTTAACAAATAGTCTCTAAGCTTTCTCTCTTTAATATTATTTACATCTAAATTACTATTTGTTATTTTCATTGCCTCTGCAAGCCCAACAATTCCTGCTACATTTTCGGTTCCTGGTCTTAAACTATTTTCTTGGTGTCCTCCACAGATTAAATTGTCTACTTCTACTCCCTTTTTTAGATATAATACCCCTACTCCTTTAGGTCCATTAAATTTATGTGCAGAAAGACTTAAAGAATCATAATTTGAGGCGTTTATTCTAATATGTGGTACCGCTTGAACGGCATCTGTATGAAAAATTATACTATTATCTTTGGCAATTTTAGCAATCTCATCAATATCTTGTATTGTTCCTATCTCATTATTTACATACATTATACTAATTAAAATTGTATCTTCTCTTATTGCCTCTTTAATTTTTTTTACATCAATAATTCCATTTTCTTCAATATCTATATAAGTTACATCAAACCCTTCTTTTTCTAGTTTCCTACAAGTATTTAAAACAGCTAAATGCTCAAATTTAGATGTTATAATATGTTTTCCCTTATGTTTATTTTTCATTGCGATTCCATATATAGCTATATTATCTGCTTCTGTTCCAGAGCCTGTAAAATATATCTCTTCAGGTAAAACATTTAAAAAATCTGCAACAGTTTTTCTTGACTTTTCAATTGCCTTTTTAGAGACTTTTCCAAGCTCATAATTAGTTGATGCATTTCCATAATAATTTGTTAAATATGGCATCATCTTAGATAAAACATGACTATTTAATCTTGTGGTAGAACTGTTATCAACATATATATAATTATTCATATTAAAACCTCCTAGTTTATTTTATGAATAATTGACTCTTTAGTGAAAAAATTAAAGCTATACAAATTTTGTATAGCTTTTCCTTATATAATTCAGATTAAAATTCAATTATTTTATTTGTTCCATCTTTTTTTACACCAACAATTCCATAACTAATATTATTATTTGAATCTTCTATAGTAACCTTAATTATTTGAACAAAATCTTTATCTTCACCTAGAGTTTGAACTGTATGGCTTCTATCTAATATATTAGATATGTTAATGTACTTTATAGTACCGTCTTCCATTAATAAAACAACTTTTAAATCCTCATAATTACTTCCTAAGATTACAATTTGTGCATCAATTATTTTTTGAGAAAAACCAGTTATTGTATGACTATATTCATTGTAACTATATCCATAAATTAGTTTTGCAAGTTCACTATCTAAATTAATGTTTAAAGAGTTACTATTTTGATCTACTGACACACTTAAAACACCAGTATAATCTGATATATTTTGTGTTATAGTTGTTCCTTCCTCTTTATTTATTATTTTTGACTGATCAAAACTATTAATTATTGGTGATAAACTTGTACTGCTCTGTTCATTATTTTCTGAATTTTTTAGATTTTCAATTGTTGAATTTAAAGACTCAATATTTTCCTTTAAATCCAAATTTTCTTGACTTAACCTTATGATTTCATTATCTTTATTTACGATAGTCTTAAACGCCAATACAAGTCCTACAGTAAGCGCAATTATTGCTAAAATTAAAACAAATATAGAAATAAACTTTTTCATTATAAACCTCCTTATATTATAATGGATTTTCAAGGTCTTTAGTTGTATTTACATCAATATTTTCTCTACTATATTTTATTACTGCAATAGATGCTGCTATTCCTAGGGCGAGTACTATTATAATTATACAAACAATCATTACTATTTTGCTCTTCTTATCCATTTTATTCTCCTTGTTAATTTATATATATTTTATCATAATGATAGAAAAAAGTATAGCATAAGCTATACTTTTAAATACTAATTTATTTCCTTTTATTTTGCAACTTCAACATCCATATTAATATGTTCCCCATTAATATTTGTATCAGAATAATTTTCTCTCTCTTCATTATATTTTACTTCTAATGCTAATGTTTCTTTCTTAATCTCATCTTCATGTCTTCTTATTACATCCTCAATTATATCATTTCCAGAAACATATAACTCAATTCTATCTAATACTTCAAATCCTTTATCTTTTCTCATATTTTGAACTTTTGAAAGAACTTCTCTTACATATCCTTCTTCTTTTAATTCGTCAGTAATTTGAGTGTCTAAGACAACTCCTATCTCACCTTCTCCAGCAAAAGCAAATCCTTCTTTTCCATTCATTGTAATTAAAAGATTATTTGAGTCTAAATCAATTTCAACATCATCAATTAAAATTGGTTCAACTTTTCCTGCTTTTACTTTATTTGCTAAGTCCATTTGATTCATTTTAGCTATTTCTTCTCTAATTCTTGGAATATATCTTCCATATTCTTTACCAAGTACAGGTAGATTTGGCTTAATTTCAAAGTTAACATACTCAGACATCTCAGCTCCAAGAACAACTTCTTTTACATTAAGCTCCTCTTTTACTATATTTCCATAGTATTCTGGTAAAGTATCTACTGAGATTAGCATTTTAGAAAGTGGTTGTCTATTTTTAATATTTTCTGAATTTCTTGCGCTTCTTCCAAGCTCAACTATCTTATATGCTAAATCCATCTCTTTTTCTAGTTTTTTATCTATTTCATTTTCATTAACTTCTGGCCAATAGCATAAGTGTACACTCTCTTTAGCATCTTTATCTAAACTACATACTAGGTTAGTATATATTTCATCTGCAATAAAAGGTACAAATGGAGCAGCGACTTTTACTAGAGTAGTTAATACTCTATATAGAGTAACATATGCGCCAATTTTATCATCTGTTAGGTCTTGAGCCCAAAATCTTTCTCTATTTCTTCTTACATACCAATTAGATAGTTCATCTGTAAATGCATCAATGTCATATCCTGCACCAGTTATATCATAATTATCTAATTTATCTGCAACAGATTTAACTAGTGAATTTAACTTAGATATTATCCATCTATCCATAACATTATCAGATTTAAAATCTTTATACTCTAATGGATTAAATTTATCTATCTCTGCATAAAGAACATAGAACGAATATACATTCCACAATGTGCTTAAAAATCCTCTTTGACTCTCTTGAACATTTTCTATAGAAAGTCTTGAAGATAACCATGGTGCACTTCCTGTATAGAAATACCAACGTGTAGCATCAGCTCCAACTGTATCTAAAAGAACAAGTGGATCTACACCATTTTTCTTAGATTTAGACATTTTTTGTCCTTTACCGTCTAAAACATGTCCTAAAACAATACAGTTTTCAAAAGGTGTTCTATTAAATAGTGCTGTTCCAATTGCTGTTAAAGTATAGAACCATCCTCTAGTCTGATCTATTGCCTCTGAAATAAACTGCGCTGGGAAATTATTTTTAAACATTTCTTGATTTTCAAATGGATAATGCCATTGTGCAAAAGGCATTGAGCCAGAATCGAACCAACAATCAATAACTTCTTTTGCCCTTGTCATTTCTTTTCCACATTTTGGACATTTCAAATGTACTTCATCTATATATGGCTTATGTAGCTCTATATTATCTGGTACATTTATTCCTTTTTCTTTAAGTTCTGCTATAGAACCTATACACTCTTGATGACCGCATTCACATGACCAAATTGGAAGAGGAGTACCCCAGTATCTATCTCTAGATATAGCCCAATCTATAACATTTTCTAAGAAATTACCAAATCTTCCATGTTTTATAGTTTCAGGATACCAATTAACTTTATCATTATTTGAAACTAGTTCATTTCTTAAAGAGCTCATTCTTACAAACCAACTCTCTTTTGGATAATATAATAGTGGTGTATCACATCTCCAACAGTGTGGATAAGAGTGAACATGCTTTTCTTTATGGAATAACTTGTTTTCTTTTTTTAGCCAATCGCAGATATCTTCATTACAATCTCTAACAAATCTTCCCTTCCATGGCTCTACTTCATCCATAAATTTACCTGATTTATCTACTAAATTTACAAAAGCAATTCCATTCTTTTTACATACTAAGCTATCATCTTCACCATAAGCTGGTGCAATATGAACAATACCAGTACCTTCTGTAAGTACTACATAATCTCCATGTATTACTTCAAATGCTTTTCCCTCTACTTTTGCAAAAGGCATTAAAGACTCATATTTTTTGCCTAATAGTTCTACTCCTTTATATGTATTTAGCACTTCATATTCCATATCTTTTAGTACTGTTGGAACAAGATCCTTTGCTAGGACATATACTTCATATTTTGGCTCTTCTTTGCTACCAACATTTACTTTAACATCACAATAATCATACGCTTTATTTACACATAAAGCTAAGTTTGAAGGTAAAGTCCATGGTGTTGTTGTCCAAGCTAAGAAATATTTATCCTCGTCAACAGCTTTAAATTTAGCAACACAAGTTAAATCTTTTACATCTTTATATCCTTGTGCTACCTCGTGTGATGATAAAGCTGTACCACATCTAGGACAATATGGCATTACTTTATGTCCTTCAAATAGTAAATCTTTTTTCCAAAGCTCTTTTAAAGCCCACCATACTGATTCAATATACTTATTATCATAAGTTATATATGGATTTTTCATATCTACCCAAAATCCAACTTTATTAGTCATTTCTTCCCAAACGTGTACATATTTAAAAACGCTCTCTTTACATTCTTTAACAAAATTTTCAACGCCATATTTTTCTATCTGCTCTTTTCCAGAAATGCCTAATTTTTTCTCTATTTCAAGTTCAACTGGAAGACCATGTGTATCCCATCCAGCTTTTCTTATTACTCTATACCCCTGCATTACTTTGTATCTAGGAATTATATCTTTCATAACTCTTGTTATAATATGTCCTGCATGTGGCATACCATTTGCTGTTGGTGGTCCATCATAAAAAGTAAAGTATCTTTTACCTTTATTCATATCTAGATTTTGATTAATAATATTTTTTTCTTGCCACCTTTTGAAAACTTCATGTTCCATTCCAACAAATCCATCATCTTTTAATTCGACTTTTCTATACATAAATACTTCTCCTTTCCTATACCAAAGATTAAACTTATAAAAAAATCGCACATACCTGTATATAAGGAATGTACGATTATATTAACACAATATAATATATACAAAATAATAACCACCTTAATATACAACATACCAGCATATGTGTCCTTTATTACGTAAGGAATACGGCTCATCTTACTACTATTTCAGACTGCAACTCAGAGGTGATTTTCATAATAACATACTCTAAATAGGCTCTCACCATCCCTATCTCGCTTTTTATTTCAATTACTATTACTCTTCCTCGTCATAGTTTTTATTAATTATTATTTAATCTTCTTTTTTGTGTAAATTAATTACGTTAATTATTATAACATAATTATAAAATAATGTAAATACCCAATTTCTAAAATTACTTTAATATAAAAAAAGATAGTGAATAAAATTCACTACCTTTAAATTAGCTATTCATTAGCTTTTCTTTTATTTCTTATCATAACAAATGCTATTCCACATACTGATAGAATTGCTACTGC
>CALXAR010000024.1 GCA_944386345.1 uncultured Clostridia bacterium | reverse complement strand
AAAATAGTTTGGAGAGTTACCCAAGTGGTGAAGGGGACAGTTTGCTAAACTGTTAGGTCGTGTATGCGGCGCGAGGGTTCGAACCCCTCACTCTCCGCCAAAATAAACAGCAATTTTATTGCTGTTTTTTTAGTATATAAAGTGATAAATTATATTAACATGTTAAAATTAATATATATAAAGATAATATTTTACATAAAACTATTGAAATTTAATAATATTTCTGATATAATTACCACGTGAAAATTTAATATTTTCCATCAGCAAATGAGGATGGCATAATAATTTTTTAAATATTTTTAAAGAAAGGATGTTCGTAAGAACAAAGGTGATTTATGAGAGAAATCTTAATGCAAATTAATTTTTTTGAAGCAAGTATTGAGGAGCAAAAAGAAGATATTAGTATTTTGCAAAATCGATATAATCGGGAAAAGGAGTTGTCATCAGGGCTTGAATGTGAACAATATGCAATAAACGCTTTATCTAAATTTATTAGTGAGGAAAAACATGAACTAATAAAGTATAAAATGAATTATTTAGGTATGGTTAGAGCATGGCTTGATACATTACCAGAAGATATCTTACAAAAGAAATTTGCGCGTTTAGAAGAATGTATAAAAGAGAAATTCTTTAAATATTATGCAAATAAAGATGATTATGTTTTATGTGCTTATTCATATGGATATCATAGAGTATTAGAGCAATTGGAGCAAAAATATGAAGTAAGTGATAAACTATATTTTCATAATAGAATTATGGGTAGAATGAAAATGAATTTTGTACGAGATGAAATAGTGCATGACAATATATTTAAACGTTTAAGAAAAAATGAAGAGACTTTTTATGATTTCCTATCAAAAAGAGATGGTATTCAAGAAGAGATGGATAAAGTAAGATTAGCTCGTATATACAATAGCAATTTTTAAGAATAACAAAATTTGTTATTCTTTTTTTATATAAAAAAGCTCAGCGAGTGCTGAGCTTTGATTTTATATCCATTCTTTAAATTTTTTAATATATATTTTCTTTGCAATCATTGCAACTATACAATATAGGAAAGTAACACCAAATATTAATCCAATATATTTTAGCTCTAATGGAATAAATCCAAGAATTGAGCCTAGTCCAGTAAATGGAATTAATATACCAATTAATATCAAAGCTATAGAAGAAATATAAACAGCTTTATGTGCATTACTTTGAATAAATGGTATTTTGGATGTCCTTATTATATGTAGTCCAACTAAGTTAGATACTATACTAAATGAGAAACTCATTGTTTGGAACGTTGCGACATCTCTAACATTAAATACAAACCATAATGAAGAATATACAATTAAATCAAATATTGCACTAAGTGGTCCCATAAAGAAAATAAAATCTTTAAGCTTAGATAGTGAGAATTTCTTTGGCTCCTTTAAATCTTCCTTATCAACATGGTCAAAAGGAAGAGTCATTTGTCCAAAGTCATATAGTAGACCTTCCACTAATAATTGTATAGGTGTCTCAGGTAAGAATGGTAAAAATACACTAGCTATAACTAAAGATAGAACTTCTCCAAAGTTAAAGCTTGTTGCAAGTTTTATATATTTCATTAAATTAGAGAACGTACGTCTTCCCTCTGTAACACCATCAAGTAAAACATTTAAGTCTTTCTTTAAAAGAATTATATCTGCAGAATCTTTAGCAATATCTACGGCAGTATCTACAGAAATACCGACATCTGAATTTGTAAGAGAAGGGCTATCATTTATTCCATCTCCCATATATCCAACAACATTACCAGATTCTTTTAATAGTCTTACAATTCTTGCTTTTTGAATAGGTGATAGTTTAGCAAATATATTATTTTTCTTAAGAAGTCTTAAAACTCCGGCGTCAGATAATTTATCTATTTGGCTACCAAGTATAATTTTTTCAGAATTTATATCTACTTTTTTACAAATACAACTTGTAACTTCAGCGTTATCACCAGTTAGAACAATTACTCTAATACCTGCATTGTTTAATTTTAGTATAGATTCTTTAGCTGTCTTTTTTGGTGGATCTAAAAATCCAATAAATCCAAGAAGAATCATATTTTTCTCGTCTTTGACTTGAAAATGCTCAATATCATCTACATCATTTCTTTGAGCAACAGCAATTACTCTAAGACCTTCTTCATTTAGTCCCTTACTTATCTTTTTGATATTATCTTTAATTTCTTTTGTAATAGGTGATATTTCACCTTTATAATCTACTTTTGTGCATATACTTAGAATTTCTTCAACAGCACCTTTTGTAATGAGTTGTTTTTTAGTACCATCACTTACTATTACAGATAAACGCCTACGTGTAAAATCAAATGGAATTTCATCAACAATTTTAAATATTTTCTTTAAATCATCCATTCCATTTTCAAGACCTTTTTTTATTACAGCTTCATCTATATTACTACTAAGTCCAGTTTGAAAATATGAATTAAGAAAAACATGTTTTAAGATACGAAGATCTTGTTCACCTTTAATATCTAAGTATTTTTCTAGTACAATTTTATCTTCTGTTAAAGTTCCTGTTTTATCAGTACATAAAATATTCATAGCTCCAAAGTTTTGTATAGAGTCTAGTTTTTTTACTATAGTTTTTTTCTTAGACATTCTAACAGCACCTTTAGATAAGCTTGAAGATAATATTACAGGAAGTAATAGTGGTGTAATACATATTGCTATGGCAACTGCAAATGTAAATGCTGTGATACTATCATGTTTCCAAACATTAAGTAAAAATACAATTGGTATAACACAAATCATTATCTTTATTAGTAGTTTACTAATAGTCTCAATTCCTTTTTGAAATGCAGTTTTAGGTTTACCAAGAGTTAGTGTATGAGCAACTTTTCCAAAATATGTATCGTCAGCTATTTTAATTACGACACCCTTTGCACTACCAGATATTACATTTGTTCCCATAAAGCATATAGTATCTAAGTCAGATAAGCTATCAATATCTTTAATATCTAGCTCTGAGGTTGCAACTTTTTTTACACTATCAGACTCACCAGTCAAAGATGATTGACCAACATATAAGTCTTTTGATTCAATAATTCTTAAGTCTGCTGGAATCATACTGCCGGCTGATAGGACAACTATATCACCTATTGTAACGCTTTTTATTGGTATAGTTACCTCTTTTCCATTTCTAATAACGCAAGTTGTAGTTTCAACTATTTGCTTAAGTTTCTCTGCCGCTTTATTTGAACGGTATTCCTCGATAAAATCTAGCAAAGTACTTGCAATAACTAGAATAATTATAACTATTATGTTTGCATAACTAGGTGTTTCTGCTAGATAGATATCTGTATAAATTAATATAAATATTATTCCTAGTAAAATGCAGTTAAATGGTGTAAATAGACTCTCAAAAAAATAGTGATACCATTTTTTTGGTTTTGCTTGCTTTATCTCATTTGTGCCAAACTTTTTTCTTCTATATGAAGCCTCATTAGAAGAAAGACCATTATCTTTTACTTTATATTTTTTTATAAAGTCTTCTTTAGACATAGTACAGTCTTGACCATATAACTTACATACATCTACCTCTTCTTTCTCATTTTTCAAAAGCATCATCTCCTTTTTATAATTATAAAAGACAATAAATTGCAACTATAAATTATTATAGCATATTTAGATAAAATAAAACAAAGAAAAAGGGAAAGAAATAATAATATATATGTATTGTTTTTTTATTGTAAAATAATATAATATATGCTTTAATAGAATTAGGTGATTATATGAAAAAAACAATTATTATTATTGCTATATTATTAATAGTTATCATTGCAGTTATTAGTTTAAGATTATATTTTGTAAAGCAAAACAAAGAAAGAATTTTGAGCCAAGATATAAAGCAATTTGAGTTATTAGAGCGTATATTAAATGAAAAGTTTGGAGACAATAATGAGTATAACATCATTTTAGATAACTCTTTTTATTATAATTTTGTAACTAATAATGAATATTCTAACGAAGTAAAAGAAAAGATTAATACATTAGAAAAAATAAATATGGATGCAGAGCAAACATATTTTTTGTCTTTAGAATATAATAATGAAAGTGGCTATTTGACTTTGACTAATGAAATAAAAAATTATAACGAAAAGCATGTTGAAAGATATAATTTAGATGTTAATGGAGATAAAATAGTATATAATAAAGATAAGAACTCATATATTGAATATGAACATAAGAGTAGATAAAAATCTACTCTTTTATTTATATAGTAACGTTATTTTTCTATCATTAACTTCTATAAATTTTTCATCTTTTAGATGCTTTAGCTCTCTAAACATTGCAGACCTATCAACAGCAATATAATCTGCTAATGTTTTAAAAGTAAAAGGTAAGTAAATATTCTTTTGTCTACTTTTTTTATGCTCAATTTCAAAGTATTCTAAAAGCTTTTCACGAATTTGCTTTTTCTCAAGAATTTTTACTCTTTCATTTGCTTCTTTAAATTTTGTATTTATAATATCAAATATATTTCTAAAAAAAATATTAAAATAGTTATATTTTAAGTTTGCAGGATTTATAAGCTTGTTATAATCAATAACTAATACTTTAGTTTCTTCCTTTGCAATAATTTGTGTATACTCACTATTTGTTGCAGAAATATTGGTACCAAAGATGTCGTTTTTTGCCAGATTTTCCATAACTATCTCATTTCCATTATAGTCAATGTTAATAATTTGAGCATATCCTTGTAATATAATTGATATGATATTTTCATATTTGATTGTAGGGAGTATTTCTTGATTTTTTTTGAAATTATATATGTGAACTCCAAGTAAACTAAACAATTTATTTATCTGATTTTGATTTAAATTTTCAAATGGATTTGACATTTTACTTCCTCCAATATTATTTTAACAGAAAGTAAAAAAAGTTGCAAGTGCACCTTTTAAGTTTTATATTTTATTGGTATAAATTAAGTGTAAATTTAATAAGGGGGAAGCATATATGAAAATTGTAAAAAGAGATGGACACATTGTAGACTATGATCCACAAAAGATTAGAATTGCAATAGGTAAAGCAAATAATGAAGTAAGAGGAAAAGAGAAGGCGACAAAAGAGGAGATAAATGAAATAATAAAATATATTGAGGATTTAAATAAAAGAAGAATACTTGTTGAAGATATACAAGATATAATTGAAGAAAAGCTAATGGAGTTTGATAAATATCAACTTGCAAAGAAATATATTACATATAGATATACAAGAGCATTAGTAAGAAAAGCAAATACTACAGATAAATCAATAAAAGAATTAATTGATGGTGAAAATGAATACTGGAATAGTGAAAATTCAAATAAGAATGCACAAGTTGTAACAACTCAAAGAGACTATTTAGCAGGTATTACAAGTACAGATATAACAAGAAGATTTTTACTTCCAGAAGATATTGTAGAAGCACATGATAAAGGTATTATACATTTTCATGATGCAGATTACTTTGCACAAAATGCACTTCATAATTGTGAGCTAATAAATCTTGATGATATGCTTCAAAACGGAACTGTAATTAATGGTGTTATGATTGAAAAACCACATAGATTTATTACTGCAGCAACAATTGCAACTCAAATAATTCTTGCTGTTACATCATCTAGCTATGGTGGAGCAACAGTATCACTTACACATCTTGCTCCATTTGTAAGACTAAGCTATGAAAAGTACTTGAAAAAATATCAAGAAAGAAACTTAAGTGAAGAAGATTGTAAAGAATTTGCTATGCAAGACACAAGAAAAGAAGTTGAAGACGGTGTTCAAACATTTAATTATCAAGTAAATTCTATGACTAATACAAATGGACAGGCTCCATTTCTATCAGTATGCATGTATCTTGGTGAAACAGATGAATATAAAGATGAGCTTGCAATGGTAATTGAGGAATTCTTAAAACAAAGAATTCTTGGATTTAAAAATGAAAAAGGTGTATATATTACACCAGCTTTCCCAAAACTACTTTATGTTCTTGAAGAAGATAATATTCATGAGGAAAGTAAGTATTGGTATTTAACACAGCTTGCTGCAGAATGTACAGCAAAAAGACTTGTTCCTGATTATATATCAGAAAAAGTAATGAAGGAATTGAAGATTAATGAACTAGGAAATGGTGAATGCTATCCTTGTATGGGATGTAGATCATTCTTGACTCCAGATAGAACAATGAGCTTAGGAAATATTTCTAAAGCTAAAAACTATGTTGAGGGAAAAGGTAAATACTATGGTAGATTTAACCAAGGTGTTGTAACTATAAATTTACCAGACGTTGCACTTTCTGCAGATGGGGATATGGATAAATTCTGGAAAATCTTTGATGAGAGATTAGAGCTATGTCATAGAGCGTTACAAATTAGACATAAAAGACTAAGTAATGTTACAAGTGATGTTGCTCCTATACTATGGCAACATGGTGCTTTAGCAAGACTTGACAAAGGAGAATGTATACACGAGTTATTACATCATGGATATTCTACTATATCACTTGGTTATGCAGGACTATATGAGTGTGTAAAAGTTATGACAGGACATTCTCATACAGACAATGGCATAGGTAAAGAATTTGGTTTAAAAGTAATGCAACACCTAAACGATGCTACAGCTAAATGGAAAAAGGAAGAGGATATAGATTATTCTGTATATGGTTCACCAATTGAATCTACTACATATAAATTTGCTAAATGCTTAAAAGAGAGATTTGGAACTATAAAAGGAATTACTGATAGAGGATATATTACTAACTCATATCATGTTCCAGTATTTGAAGAGATTGATGCATTTTCTAAATTAAAACTTGAAAGTGAATTCCAAAGACTAAGTCCAGGTGGAGCAATCTCATACATAGAGACACCAAACTTACAAAACAACTTGGAAGTTATAATTGAAGTAATAAAATTCATATATGACAACATTATGTATGCAGAGCTTAATACAAAATCAGATTACTGTCAAAAATGTGGATATAGTGGAGAAATATTGATTGATGATAATCTAGAGTGGTATTGTCCAAACTGTGGAAATAGAGACCACAACACTTTAAATGTAGCAAGACGTACATGTGGATATATTGGAACAAACTTCTGGAATAAAGGAAGAACACAAGAGATAAAAGAAAGGGTATTGCATATAGATAACAAGGAGGCAGAATAATAATGAGATATAACTTAATAAGGAAAATGGATATATCAAATGGACCTGGTGTTAGAGTATCTATATTTATGCAAGGATGTCATTTTCATTGTAAAAATTGCTTTAATCCTGAGACTTGGAATTTTGAGGGCGGAAAAGAGTTTAACGACAATACAATTAATAAAGTATTAGAGCTATGTAATAAAGATGAGGTTAAGGGATTATCAATTTTAGGCGGTGAGCCTATGCATCCAAATAATATTGAAGGAACAACAAGACTTGCTAAAGCTTTTAAAGAAAAATATCCAGATAAAGATATTTGGGTTTGGTCTGGCTTTAGATTTGATGAAGACTTAAAAGATAAAGAAGTATTAAATTATATTGATGTATTAGTTGATGGAACATATAAAGATGAGCTTCATAATCCAACATTAAAATGGAAAGGATCTTCAAATCAAAGAGTTATTGATGTTCAAAAGAGTCTAAAAAACAATGAAATTGTGCTTTTAAAATAATAAATAATCCTAAAAAAGAGTAGAAATTTTCTACTCTTTTAATTTTTGCCTTTTAATTTTTTCTTATCTATGCTACTATATAAGCATATAGGAGAAAATGATATGAATAGAAAAAATACAAGAAAAGTAATGGTTGGAAATGTTCAAATTGGTGGACAAGATAAAGTTGTAATACAATCTATGTGTAATACAAAAACAAAAGATGTAGAAGCAACAGTAAATCAAATTCTAGACTTAGAAAAAGTAGGCTGTGAAATAATAAGGGTAGCATGCTTAGATATGGAAGATGCAAAAGCTATAAAAAAGATTAAAGAAAGGATACATATACCAATTGTAGCTGACATTCATTTTGACTATAAAATAGCATTAGAGGCAATAGAATCTGGAGTAGATAAAGTAAGAATTAATCCAGGAAATATTGGCTCAGAAGAAAAAGTAAAGGCTGTTGTAGATAAATGTAAAGAGAAGCATATTCCAATTAGAATAGGAGTAAATGCAGGTTCACTTGAAAAAGATTTACTAGAAAAATATGGAAAGCCTACAGCAGAGGCAATGATTGAAAGTGCAAGAAGACATGTGGAAATACTTGAAAAATTAGACTTTAAAGATTATCTAATATCTCTTAAGGCTTCAAATTTGGATTTGTGTATTAAAAGCTATGAGCTTGCATCTAAAGAATTTGATTGTCCTCTACATTTAGGAATCACAGAAGCCGGAACAGAATTTAGTGGTACAGTAAAATCTAGTATTGGGCTTGGAGTTATGCTTAAAGAAGGAATAGGAGATACTGTAAGAGTATCACTTTCTGACGATCCTGTAAAAGAGATTAAGGTCGCAAAAGAGATATTAAAAGATTGTAATTTATATAAGAAAACACCAACTCTTATTGCATGCCCTACTTGTGGTAGAACACAAATTGACTTAATACCAATAGCAAAAGAAGTTGAAGAGTTTTTGCAGACAATTGAATCAGATATAACTGTTGCAGTTATGGGATGTGTTGTTAATGGACCTGGAGAAGCTAGAGAGGCTGATATAGGAATTGCTGGTGGAGTTAATGAAGGAATGCTATTTAAGAAAGGAAAAACAATAAAAAAAGTACCACAAGAAAAAATAGTTGAGACTCTAAAAGAAGAAATTTTAAATATGATAAAAGAATAAATAATATAAAAAAACTTGTACATAATAATATTAAATAAAAGGAGGATTTTTTGTTATGGAAGATGAGATGATTGAATTAACAGATATTGAGGGAAAAAAGAAAAAATATGAAATATTAGACGTAATATATAAAGATGAAGAAGAGTATGCTGTAATGCTTCCAGAAGATAGTGAAGATGAAGTGGTAATTTTTAAGATAATTCCACTTGCAAAAGAAGATGAAGTTGAATATCAAGAAGTAACAGATGATGAGCTTGCTGATGAGATATTTAATGAATTTGTAAAGAGAACAGAAGAAGACTAGATTTTAAAAGACTTTATGATTACTCATAGAGTCTTTTTTTGTATGAAGTTGTAATATTATGTAAAATATGGTATAATTCATAAACAGTAAAAAAATAGGAGAAAGAGTTATGAGAGAAAAACAAGGAAAAATATGGATTGTATTATTAATTATCTTAGTTATAATTATTGGTTGTATTTTAGCAGGATATTTATTCATTAAAAGTAAGTTTGATAAGATGACATATAAACCTTTAGATGAGGCAGATTTAGGAATAGAAGTAGTAGAAGAAGAACCAGAAAAACCAAAAGTGCAAGTTGATGACAAGATAAAATTTGTTATATTTGGTAGTGATTCAAGAGATACTGAAGATAGCTATGCGGGTAGATCTGATACAATAATAATTGTAGTAATTAATAACGTAGATAAAAGTATTAATTTAATTAGTATACCAAGGGATACATATGTAAATGTACCAGATTATGGTATGACAAAAATAAATCATGCTTATGCATATGGACAAGAGCAATTAAGTATTAAGACTATTAATTCATACTTTGGCTTAGATTTGACTCAGTATATGACAATAGATTTTTCAGGACTTGTTAATTCTATTGATAGAGTTGGTGGAGTAGAGCTTACACTTGATCAAGACGAGGTAAACTTTATCAATCAAAGAGTATCTGCAGAAAATCAAATAGCAGGAGCAGGAACTGTAACACTTAATGGTACACAGGCATTGGCACATTCAAGAAATAGATATGTTGGTAATGATTTTACAAGAGCATCAAGACAAAGAGCAATTCTTGTGTCATTAATAAATAAAATGGCAAAAATGGATGTAAATGAGATACTTGATATTAGTGATGATATATTAGTTAATATTACAACTAATATGGATATAAATAAATATAGAGATATGTTTATTGAAGTTGCAAGTGATAGACAAGAGTACTTAAATAATATTAATTCAGTTCAAATACCTTCAACTGAGTATGGATATGATTTAATGCTAGATGGAATATATTATTTTGGCTTTGATTTAGATAGAGCAAAACAAGATTTTAGAACATATTATTATGGAGAATAAAAAACGCACTCTTAGCAATAAGAGTGTGTTTTGTTTGACATAAAACAAAAATGGTGATATACTATTTGATGTATAATAAGAGATTAAATAATATATAATTATATATTACATCTAAGAATAATATTATTTATTCTAGAAGGAGGCTATATTGAAAAGTGGTTTAGATAGACTTGTTATCATCTTAGCGTTTATTACTTTAATTATTTTTCTATGCGGTTTTGCTTTTATATTTTTAATAACAAATGGAATTAGAATTAATCGCTTTTTAGATGTTTCACAGGATAATCTACAATTAGTACAATATGAGCAAGTATATCATGTGTTTATGAATCAGGAGATCTTTTTACAGATTAAAAATAATTCAGAGAATATGATTGGAACACTTATTATTAAAGAAAAAAATTCTGGAATTGAAGAAACAATACACAAATTAGCACCCGGTAATACAATTAATGTATATTTTGCATTAGATAGCTTTTTTGATGAGGCTGATTTTGAGATTGTAAAGTTAAAATATATAGAGATGTAATAATCTCTATTTTTGTTGACATAATAATAACTTTGTGATATAATAGCCGGGTACAAAACAATATTACACACTAAGAATAATTTTGGAGGTGATTAAAAAATAGCAAGTTTCTTTTACTAAAAAATGAAAAAAAGAATATTAAAAAGGAGGAGTCATTTTGATTAAAATGTCACAAATATTAACAAATGTAATTTGCATTGAGGGGGATTCAAAGAAAATTGAAGAATTTATAGGAGAGGTAAAAGAAAGGAAAATTAAAGTAGTCTATGTAAGATGTCCAAAAGATACTACAAATATTAAAGAATCAACTAAATTTATTGATTCAAAATGGAAAGTAGCAAAAATGGATTTAAAAAACAAAATCATTTATTCAAGAAAAAATTCTAATGTTGCATATTTTGTTTTCTCACATAATAAGTTAAACTATGAGCTTATTAATATTGTGCAAAAATTAAAGCTTAATGCCCATTATAACTACTTAATTAGTGATAAAAATGAGTTTAGAATAACTACTGAGGAATTTGATAAAGGAAAACAAGTATCTGCAAAGATTAGTTCACCTAAAGATAAAAAACCAGATAATTATTCTGTAGCAATTTGTTTAGACTAAATAATAAAGCCTTGAAAATATTTCAAGGTCTTTTTTTGCGTTTGTTTAATTGACATAAATAATCTGCCGTGATATAATTTAGCCGCATTTAAAATAATTTGACACAACTAATAATTTAGGAGGTGAGAAAAGTACTTTTTTGAGTTGTCATTTTAAGTGTATAAAAAAATAATGTATTTATATTATTGCTTCACTAACAAATATGAGAAATATTGTTTAAATAGAGAGCTAAGTTTAATTTACGCTTATTTATTTAAGAAAGAGAGGTTAATATGAGAATATATAAGATTAATGATGACAAATTTAAAAGTATCTATATTTCATATAATTTTACTTTTGAAGTTAAGGATGAGAGTGATTTTTCAAATAGTGTTGTACTTGCTGCTTTGATGTCAAAGACTTCAAATAAATATCGGACACTAAAAGAAAAGAATAGATATTTAAACTTTTTATATGGAGCAAGTTTTTTTGTTAATACCCAGAGGTTTGGAGATTTATATAGCATTGAATTTGGTATAGAGTATATAAATAAAGAGTTTTTACCAGATAAGGAAGAATTATTATACAAAGTATTATATTTCCTTAAAGAAATGATATATAATCCTGCAGATTGGTCTGAAAAAGAGATTCAGAGAGAAAAAGCTGTTCTTGCTAATAGAATAAACAAGCAAAAAGATGATAAATTTAATTATGCTATTAAAAGAGTAGAAGAATTACTATGTAAAGATGAGCCATTTGGTACAGCTTTGTATGGCGGTATAGAAAATGTTGAAAGGGTGGATAAATCTTCATTAATTAAAGCATATGATAAATTGCTAGATTCATGTGTTACTATAATTGTTTCTGGTAATTTATGTGGCTATGATGATATAGATAAAAAAATTAATGAAGTATTTAAAAATTGTAATAATTTAACAAAGAAAATAACTGATTTGGTATTTAATACTAAAAAAGAATCTTTGTCAAATATTGAGGTAGTTAATGAAAATATTGATGCTACTCAGAGCATACTGACTGTAGGTATGAAGATAAACAACTGTAATGCAGATGACTTTTATGCACTTAATTTATATAATTTAATTTTAGGAGGGGCACCTTCTTCTAAGCTTTTTCAAAATGTAAGAGAAAAAGAATCTCTAGCTTATGATATTTCATCAATATACAATTGCTTCAAAGACATAATCATTATCTATGCTGGAATTAATAAAGATAATTATAATAAAGCGTTAAGAATAATAGAAGATCAAATAACTCAGATAAAACAGGGAAAAATTACCGATATTGAATTTAATAGTGCAAAAGATATGCTAATTGAGTCTTTAATTGAGTGTAATGATTCAAAAATTAGTTTGTTGGATAATAAATTAATGAATATTATTAAATTTAAAACAGATAGCATTTCTATAGACGATGCAATTGAACAAGTTAAAAAAATTACAATTGATGATATCGTTAGAGTTGCAAATCTAATTTCTACTAAAAAAATATTCTTTTTAGGAGGTATAGATAATGCGTAATATTAATATTGAAGTTTCACGGAGTTTAGGAGAAAGTACATATATTACTACTCTTGAAAATGGTTTAAAAGTATATATTTGCAAGAAAAAAGGATTTAATAAAAAAATAGGAATATTTGGAACTAAGTATGGGTCTCTTGATAATGATTTTATAGATATAATGACTCGAAAGCGTATTAAAGTACCTGATGGAATAGCTCATTTTTTAGAGCATAAATTATTTGAAAATGAAAAAGGAAATGCTTTAGATATGTTCTCTGAAATCGGAGTTGATTCTAACGCATATACATCATTTGATAGAACTATATACTATTTTGAGACATCAAATAGATTTGAAGAGGCTATTGATATACTTATTAAAATGATTAAAGAGCCGTATTTTACTGATGAAAATGTTGCAAAAGAGCAAGGAATAATTAGCCAAGAAATTAGCAAATATGATGACGATACTAAATATACTGTGTACTATAATTTGCTAAGGGCTATGTATCAAAAAAATCCAATAAGAGTTAATATAGCTGGAACCATAGAATCAATTTCATATATTAATAAAGAATTACTATATACTTGCTATAATACTTTTTATAGTCCTCAAAATATGTTCATTTTAGTTATTGGAGATGTTGATGTAAATAAAACAATTGAGTTAATAGATAATAGAATGAAAAAATATGATGGGGATATAACACTTAATGAAAAAATAAAGAAATTTATTCCTGATGAGCCAAAAGATATTTTACAAAAGGAAATAACTCAGAAACTTGATATATACATGCCAAGAATTAATATTGGATATAAACTGCCTATTGTAGATGGTGAAGAGATAACTAAATGCGAGGTTATTTCATACATTATCTCTGAAATGTATTTTTCTACACTATCAGATTTCTTTCAAAAGGAGTATAGTGAAGAAAAAATAGATGCTCCAGTTGATTTCTATTATGAAGGTGGAGATACTTTCTCACACGTAGTTATATCTGCCACTTCTAAAAAGATAGATTTAATTGAAGAGGATATCTTAAACTATATAGAGGATATAAAAGAAAAACAAATAGATGAAGAGCTATTTAATATAGTAAAAAGAAATATAATTGGGAATATTATTTTTTCATCAGAAAGCCTTAGTAGTAGTGGCAGTACAATAATTGAGTCTATTTTAAGAGGTACTAGCGTATACAAAGAGATAGAAGTTTTAGAGAATATAACAAGTAAAGATATAAAAGATTTTTTAAATAAATTAGATGAACGTTATAGAGTATCTTCTAAAATAATAAGTAAAGAGTAAAATTGCAAGCCTTGAAATTATTTTTTTCAAGGTCTTTTTTTGTGAAATAAAGTTGACATAAGACTAAACAGATGGTATAATAATGATGCATTTAAAATAATTTAACACAACTAATAATTTAGGAGGTGAAGAAATAATAAAGGTTTAATTAAGTTGTCATTTTAAGTGTGCATAGGAATTAATGAAAGGAAAATTATATAAATGAATAATAATATAATTAAAAATAAAATTTACATCTATGGAGACGGCAAAGACGTAACGGACTTAAAGAAATTTATAAGGAGTGACAATAGTTTAGTAGATTTTAACGAGATTGAGCCTATG
The DNA here is from genome assembly GCA_944386345.1 of uncultured Clostridia bacterium. Classification (GTDB taxonomy): domain Bacteria; phylum Bacillota; class Clostridia; order TANB77; family CAG-465; genus CAG-465. The sequence goes on along the minus strand of CALXAR010000024.1, from coordinate 4,426 downwards.
ACATCAGATTCAAATGATTTTATACTAGATGATTTCATGAATTTTTGTTTAAATGTCTATATAAAAAATCATTTGGATATGCGACAACAATTGATTCATACAATAAAATTTGTAGGAAAAACACGAAGAAATCCATACAAATTTAAAGAATTGACAATTAAAGAAACTTTTAATATTATTACAAAAAATAACTACAAAATTGAATTTTTACTAAAAGATGCAGAAATATTTTTAAAAGCAATTAAAGATAAATCTATCTTCAATGGTTATATGATTAGAGATGCTTTATGGGGAACAGGAAGTAATCCAGTAAATGTTAAAGTAAAATATAATACATTAAAATTTGATACTTTTGATAAAGCTCCCGTAAAAGTATTTATAAAGCTATCTAAAATGTATCCTGAAGTTGTTATAGATTATACGTATCAAGTAGACAATGGATATACAAAAATACGAATAAAAAATGGTAATGTAGAAATTCTTGAAAATCAAAATCAGAATTATGCAGAGCCTAGCTTATATAGATTAATAACTGATAATGTGTTAATCTAGAAAAAAGAGTGCAAATTTGCACTCTTTTTACTTTATTTTTAAAACTTTTATTGACATAATAAATATATGGTGCTATAATACAGTTGCTTTAAAAATATGATTCTGGCGATATAATTAAAGCTGAGTTTTCAAAGAACACAAATTTGTGAATAAAAGGAGGTATGTTTATGAGCGCAGAAGCTCTAGAATTATTACAAATTGGAAATATTATTTCTTGTATTTTTTTAGTTTTACTATCAATTGTAGTTCTTTATGGATTTATCTACATTATTGTTATGAGCTTGATATGGGATAAGATTGATAAGAATCAAAAAACAGAAACAAGACTTAGACGGGAATACTTAAATAATAAACCAGAAATTTCTGTTGAGAGTGAAGAAGAACATGAGAAAAGCTTAAAGAAAATAAGAAAAATGCAAAATGAACTTCAAGAAAAAATTGACGAAAATGATAAAAAAAGAGAAAAGCTAGATAAAGCATATTCGTTAACTGAAAAAGTATCAGGAGTGCTTGCTAGAATTGCTCTTCCAATACTTGCTATATTATTTCTTTTTATACTTTTAATAGAAACTGAAGTTGGTGGAAACATTAGTGATATTAGACAAATTGAAAATACAAGTACAAAAGGAATTAATTTAACAGCATACTATGTAATTGACTATGATGCGTCAGATCAGCAAACAATTACTGTTATAGTAAGAAATGATTCAAAAAAGACACTTGAGAGTGCAGATATAACTGAATCTAGGACTAATTCGAGTGAAACAATAAACTTTCTTGAGCCAGGACAAGAAAAAATTGTGTCAATTGATATTTATACTGACGGAGACGATGAGTATAGTTTCTCAGTTGATGATATTAAATTTATAGAGTAGAAATACTCTATTTTTTTTATGGAAATTTTAAGCCAAATGATATATAATAGAGTAAATTATTTGAAAGGATAAAATTATGAAAAAAGCAATTTCAATTACTTTAGTTATAATCTGGATGATAATAGTATTTTTGTTTTCAAGTCAAATTGGAGATGACTCACAAGTTACAAGTGGAAACACAATTAGAAAAATAATAACATTTTTAAATAATGATATAGATAGAGTAAGACTTGAGGAAATAGTTGAGTTTTTACAACCATTTACAAGAAAACTTGCACATTTTACACTATATACTTTAGGTGGGATATTAATTTTTAATATGTTTAATTGCTTTAAATTACAAAAAAATAAAAAGATTATATGTTCGTTTTTAACAGGAGCTTTATATGCATCAACAGATGAGATTCATCAACTGTTTGTCCCAGGCAGAAGCGGTATGATAAAAGATGTACTAATTGATAGCTTAGGGATAATAACTGGTATATTGATATATATTATAGTTATAAATTTAATTAAGTTTATTTTTAAAAATAGACTTAAAACATAAATTAAGTAATAAAGTGGTGAACAAAATTCACCACTTATACTATTTTAGTTAGCCTATATATTCTAAGTCTTCTATGTCTATCTAAGTGCCTAAATAATCTCATAGGATTTTTAGACTGAGCAATATTCCAAATTGTATTACACATTATATCTGCTACTTGTACCATATAATTTTTCTTAGAATCCCAATATGATACATTTATTTTACATTTAAATCTTCTTTCAATATTAAAATGTGTTTTTAAATAATTTTCAAGTGAGTTTATATCTTCTATTTTCATTGAGCTTTTATCTATATTTAAATATAGTTCTTCATTTGCAGTCATTTTAACAAGTTTTATTTTAATAAGATAATCTATTAATTTACGTATTATATAGTTATAGTATAGATGTATCTCGTCTATCTCTACACCAATTTTTTCCTTGTCTACAATTATTCCTACTATGTACATTCCATTCATTTTTTGTAATTTTATTACAATATCCATCTTTTCTTCCATGTTAAGATATGCAGCTTTAAGTTCTGTTTCAAAATCCATATTAAGCTTTTCTTTTAGTTCGTGATTAATCTCAACATATGATTTTTTTATATCAGTATAGTTGTTTGTAAAAACTCCGCCAATTACAAAATATTTATCTGGACTATTTTTGTGTAAATTTCCTGACTCATCTAAAAATAAGTATTGCATAGAATACCTCCACTTTAAAATATAGTAAATTATATCATATATAAAATAAATATTAAAGAATATTGTGTAGAATGGATTATGAAAAAAATTTCATTGAATTAACACACAAGTTATTTGATTATTATTCATATACAAGATATAATCATAATAGAAAGATAAGGGAGGTGAGTCCGAGAACTGATATAATAATTAAAAATAATAAATTAGATAAAACAGAAGATGAAAAATTTGACATAGAAAGTAAACAATACAACGATTTGTTGATAATATATGAACTTGCAATGAATCAAGTAGTAGGTACATTAAATGGTATAAAAGCAAGGATTAATCAAATATATGGATACTCAATGGTAGAAAAGATTGATTCTAGAATAAAGTCTAAAACAAGTATAATAAATAAGATGAAGAAAAAAGGATTATCTCTTACATATAAGTCTTTAGTAGATAATATTGATGATATTGCTGGTGTAAGAATTGTAGTTCCTCTTAAAGATGATATCTTTTTTATTAAACAAATAATTGAGAATTTACCAACTTTAAAGGTAATAGAAGAAAAAGACTATATATATAATCCTAAAAAAAGTGGATATTCAGCATATCATTTAATAGTAGAGACACCTGTTACAATAAATGGAGAAACAGTTATAATAAAAGTTGAAATACAAATTAGAACTGTAGCTATGGATTTTTGGTCTGAAATGGAGCATGATATTAGATATAAAAGTAATAAACCTATTTCTAAGCTAGATTCTAAAAAATTAACATGGTATGCTAAAGCTCTTGAAAACTTGCAAGCAAAAATAATAAAACTCTATAGAAAACATGAAGAAAATACTATGCTTAATTATTAAGAAAAGAAGGCAAGCCTAAATATTGGGCTTGCTTTTAACTTTATATAACACAAATGGTTATATTATAAAAGAAATAAATTTACAAAATATTACAATATAAATAAATTTATAACAAAATAACATAAATTATGATAAATTTAATTGACTAAATTTATGTTAAATGATATAATAATACCCGTCATAAGTATATAGAAGAAGACATAAAAAATAGTTAGGTATGTCACTAAAATATTGAATGTTAGGAGAGAAAAATGCATAAGGGGAAGATACTTAAAATAATATCCACAATATTTGTTTTAGTATGGATGATAACTGTATTTATATTTTCTAGTCAAGACGGAACACAAACACTTAATACTAGTGGTGCATTTATATATGCAATAGAAAGCACTGTAAATGGTAATGATACACCACAAGTAGAAAGTTATAGCTCAAATAAAACAGATACAGTAAACACACAAGACAGTAATAATGAGAAATACAATTATTCTCAAGAACTACAAACTTTTGTAAGAAAGAATGCTCATTATTTTTTATACACAATTGGTGGTATTATTTTATCTGTATTTTTTTATGCTTTTTTTAAAGAGAACAATAAAATATATTTATTTGCTATCCTAACAGGAATGTTTTATGCTATGTCCGATGAGTTTCATCAAAGATTTGTTGCAGGTAGGACAAGCAGAATAACAGATATAGGAATTGATACTTTAGGAGTGATAACAGGAGCTATTTTAGTTATGATTTTCATAAATATACTGATAAAATCGAGAAAAAGAAAAAATCTGAAAATGGGGGAATAAAGAATGTCACATTCTAATGAGGCAAAAGAGTTTAACATACTAAGTGTTGAAACAGATAAAAAATTGCCTGTAGAAAATAATATTATTAAATTTGATGATAATAACAAAGT
>CALXAR010000023.1 GCA_944386345.1 uncultured Clostridia bacterium | reverse complement strand
AACATTATGGAGAAGGTTAGGAGGGATGTTATGATATATTTTGGAGAGTATTTAAAAGATTATTTAGATTATAATAAGATTTCACAAACTGAATTTGCATTAAGACTTGGAGTAAGTCAAAAACATATGAATGAAATATTAAACGGAAAACAAAAAATAACTTTAGAAATGGCTGCAAATATAGAAAGATTAACTGGAATTCCTTCTAATTTTATTATCTCTGTTGAGAATACTAGAGCAATTGAAGAGGAATTAATTAAAGAATATGGAGATAAAAAAAGTATTCATAAAATGCTAGTAAATGATTATGATTTAAATAACTTAAAAAAATATAAATGGATAAATTTTAAAGATGAAACAAATGATTTTCAATTATGCATAGATGTATTAGATTTTTTAAAAGTTAGAAATTTTGCAGCTCACAATAATTTAGAAAATTATGTTTTATTTAAAAAATCTGGAGACGATTATAACAAACTTGCTTTGTGGATAGCTAGATGTGATAAGTTAGCACTAGAACAAAATGTATGTGAGTATGATAGTAGTAATTTTAATGAATTAACACAAAAATTAAAAGAATATGCATATGAAGAATCTTATGATTTAGATAGGATTCGTGAAATTTTTAATTCATATGGTATATATTTTGTATGTGAGAAGGCTTTGCCAGGAACAAAAGTAAGAGGATGTTTTAAAGTAAAGTGTAAAACACCTGCTATATATGTAACATCTAATTATACTGGAAAAGATTCGTTGTACTTTGAAATTTTCCATGAACTAGGACACTGTAAAAGTGATTATAATATGGCACAAAATAAAACGATTATTGATGGTGATGAGGAAAGAGAAAAACGAGCAGATAAATTTGCTTTAGATACAATGATTAATGATGAGATATGGAATAAGATTATTTCAAATTATAAAGAAGAAAATTTACTTATTATTTCTAAAATGTATAAAATACCAATGAGCTTTATCGTAGGTAGACTTGCTAAAAATGGATATATTAGTTATAAAGAAAAGCTATATAATAAATATAAGTTGATTTAAAATAAAAAAAGCGGGTAGATTTTATTAATCTACCTGCTTTCTACTTTACCGGAATAGATCTGGAAAAGCATTTGATATTGCAGCTCTTGCATTATTTTTAAATAATACGTGCATCATAGTATCTAATCCATTTTCCACAAAAATCTTTCGGCTAATATTTTCCTTTATTTTTTCATCACTCCACTGTAATTTCTCTTTAAATAACCAGATTGTTGCTTTTTTAGCATTCTCGATATTCCAGAAATTTCTAGGAGTACAAGCAAGTTCCCATTCGTTATACTTTCCAGGATATGCGTTGTCTATTGCAGCAAATACACTATCTCCAAATAGAGTACATAGCATTCCTTTAAGTTTGTGATCAAAAAATACTTTGCACGAAATATCGCTTTTTACTTTTTCATCATTCCATTTAAGAACTTCTTCAATTAAGTAGCGTGTGATTTCAGCGGATGCCTTATAGTTCATATTTTCATCATTTACCCAAAAATCTCTAGGAAAACGCTTTAATGTTTGCTTTAAGACATCTTCATAAATTTGAACCGAGTCACTTTTCAAAACAATACCTCCATAAATATAATTATATTTAATTTAGAAAAATAAATATACATTTAAATTATAGCATATATGAAGATATTAATCAATTTATATTACATAATATTTAAACTAAGCTCGAATTATTTTTATAATCTTTTTAATTATTCTCTTTTTAGTAAGTGTATATTCTTGTTCGCTTTTTGTAATAAAATCAAGTATTTCATCAAGTACAAATTTATAGTTTAGAGCAACTAAGCTTCCTATGATTTCTTCTTCTGTAAATTTATATTCTTTTAGTTTTTTTATTAATAGCAATTGCTCATTTGATAATATAATAGTATTTTCGTCTATATAATCTATTGGCTTTTTATATGTAGTACTATTTATATTAAGTTGTCTTTTCTGATTAGTAAGCATATCTACATTAATGTTATCTATAATATTAATATATGTACTTTTAGATACTAAGCAGATATCAAAATTTGTATTATATTCTCTATTTTCTGTTGTAAAACTATATATGTAGTCTTGCTTTTTATCTGAAAATAGTAAATAGAGTAGAAAGTAGCTCTTATATTCGCCATAGATGGAATATAACTTGTTGTTATATTCAAATATATCTCCTCTTTGAGGCTGTCTTTTTCTTACCTTAGGTAAATCTATATTTTGCCATCTTTTTTTGGCTTTAATTATATCAAAAGTTTTTTTATCTATTATGCGAACAACACCATATATATTGTTTTTAGGCAACTTAGTGATATTTCTTAAATTTACCATATACCCTTCTTTATTTATTTTAAAGTATGCTAATTTATTTGTTTTGCATATTTGATATGAGTAAAAGAAATTGCTGTCTTCATCAAAAATTAAATAATAGCTATTATTGTAATCTACTACGTCATATAGTGAGTTATAGTACTCTAAATTTTCTTTGTTAAATGGTAAGTTATTACTATTAAAATACATTGCAGAAAATACCTTTTTTTCAAGTGTATTTAAGTCTTCCTTTGATAGCTCATCTATTTTCTTTATATAGTCTTTTCTTGTTATTTCTATAGGTGTTGTGCCTTTAATATGTATTATATCATCTTCAAGCATCTCTGTGTATTTAGGTTGTATTTTAAAAATTGTTTTTCCTTTGCCACTAAATGAATAAAGTCCAGTTATTCCATATATTTTATTTTGGTCTTTATCTACATATATAATTATATATGGACCTATTGAAGTTTTATTATTTATAAATAGGGGATCGTTTTCTCTTTTTGCAATAATTATATCTCCTTCTTTTAGGAATAAATTATCATTATATTCTCCAGTTTTAGCTATATAGCTTGCTGAAATTTTGACTATTTCTTTATCTTTTTGATTATAGTTTTTTATTAAATAGTTGTTAAAAGAAAGTTGTTTTTTTTCTTCTTTTAGTCCTACCATAATGCCTACTATATCTTCAAAGCCAAATCCCATCTCTTTTAATTGTGATAGTATTTCTTTTTGTGTCTTAGTTAAATTTATATTTGAAGTAGAGTAGATATCAAGTATTTTTTCTTTGCTTAATTTTGGAGTAATGGCAAGCTTTTTTAGTTTCTGATTATATTCACATATTTCAAACTCTAGGATATTTGAAATAATATTATATTCATTTCCTGAATTTAGCAGATAAAACTCATATCCTGTTTTATATATGGTATTATCAATACTGATACTATATGTGTTTATTTTTATTCCTTTTATATTTTGATATATGCGTATTACGACTAAATATTCTCTATATTTTCCATGTATGAGGTAAAGCTCATTGTTTATCTTAATTAAATCACCAATTTCTGCTATATTATATCCTCTATTCTTTTTAGTTGTGTAGTATGCTTTAAATTTATGATAAATTCCAAGTAGTGTATATTTCTCTAACGCATCTATTCTCTTTTTTATATCGTATCTTATTTTATATGAGATATTGTCAATAGTTATATCATAATATACTTCGTTTTTAATAACTCTATATGCAAAAAGCGTGTCTTCTTCTCTGTAGCCCACAAGATAAGTATTGCCACCTCTTCTTATTAAATCTCCTGAATCTATATAATAATGTAGATCATTTTTAGAAAAGCTAAATAATTTAGAAGTCTCCTCACCTGTCATTAGTAGAAAAAGTGTTTTTTTAAGAAGATTAAAATCATCATTTGCTAATCTGCCAATTTTCCTTAAATATCTATAGCTTGTCATCTCTACATCTGGCTTTAATTTTACATAGGTGTCTTTAAATAATATTCCTTTGTATTTTATCTTGCTAAGCTCTATTATATTAGAATATATTGTGTCTTCCTTTGAGCTACATTCTAAGCAAAATGAGGTGTTTTTTTCATCTTTATATATTACAATAAATGGGCTTTCTTGATGCTCTAAGTCAATGTTTTGCCTTATATCTTCTTTAGAATATCTTTTTGCCCAAATTATATCACCCTCTTTTAAATTTGGTAAAAGAGTCCCCTTTTCCTTATATCTATCTTTTTCTAAATTTATTTTCTTAATAAATCTATCAACATATCCCAAAGTTTTTTTCACCTCACATATATAGTTAATTATATTAGGATAGTATATTATTGTCAATAAATTAGATTATTTACTGCTTTTTATTAAAATTATGATATAATAGTCTAGGTATTATATTAAGGAGAAGTATGATGAATAGAGAAATAATTGCACAAATTGCTATAGAATTAAATGTAAAAGAAAAACAGGTAGAAAGCGTTTTAAAGCTTCTTGAAGAAGGAAACACAGTTCCATTTATTGCTCGTTATAGGAAAGAGGCAACGGGAGCACTTGATGAAGAGCAGATAAGAAGCATTAATGAGGTATATGAGTATCAAGTAAACTTATTAAAAAGAAAAGAGGACGTAATAAGGCTAATAGATGAAAAAGGTATGCTTACAGACTCTTTAAAAGAAGAGATAATGAAGTGTACAAAGCTTGTAGAGGTAGAAGACTTATATAGACCATATAAGGAGAAAAAGAAAACAAAAGCTACAGAGGCAATTGCAAATGGACTAGAGCCTTTAGCAAAGATTATAATGTCTTTTCCTAAGAATATAGATATTAATGATGTTGCATCTAGTTATATAAATCAAAAAGTTAAGAGTGTTGAAGAGGCACTTTTAGGGGCAAAGTATATTATAGCAGAATGGATATCAGATAATGCAAGCTATAGAAAATATATAAGAAATAATATATTTAATTTTGGTACAATTACTTCAAAACTAAAGAAAAAAGCAGAAGATGATGGACAAGTATATAAAATGTACTATGACTATAAAGAAAAAATTAAATATGCAAAAGAGCATAGAATACTTGCTATTAATAGAGGAGAAAAAGAGGGAATCCTATCAGTTAGTGTTGATGTTGATACAGAGCATATAATGAATTTTTTAGAAAAGAAAATAATAAAAAATGAAAAAAGCTCTGTAGTAGAGCTTGTAAAAGAGGCAATAGTAGACTCATATAAGAGACTAATATTTCCATCTATTGAGCGAGAAATTAGAGGAGAATTAAAAGAAGAGGCAGAAGAAGGAGCAATAGAGGTATTTAGTAAAAATCTAGAAAAGCTTTTACTTACACCACCTATTAAAGATAAAATAGTGCTAGGATTTGATCCTGCATTTAGAACTGGATGTAAGCTTGCAGTTATAGATAAAACATCAAAAGTCCTAAGTATCAGTAAGATTTATCCACATGAGCCACAAAACAAATGGAATGAGGCAAAAGATATAATAAAAAAACTAATTTCAAAGTATAATATAGATATAATAGCTGTAGGAAATGGTACAGCATCAAGAGAGAGTGAAAAGCTAGTCTCAGAAGTTTGTACTGAATATAAAGATAAAAAAGTGGAGTATATTATTGTCAGTGAAGCAGGAGCTTCGGTATACTCCGCATCAAAGCTTGCTATAAATGAGTTTCCAGATTTACATGTTGAAGAAAGAAGTGCAATAAGCATAGGAAGAAGACTACAAGATCCATTAAGTGAGCTAGTAAAAATTGATCCTAAGAGTATTGGTGTTGGACAGTATCAGCATGATGTAAATCAAAAAAGACTTAATGAATCATTAGATTTTGTCGTAGAAAAATCTGTTAATCTTGTTGGCGTAAATATTAATACAGCAAGTCCTTCAATACTAAAATATGTTTCAGGTATGACTAAGACTAATATAGATAAGTTGTTAAAATATAGAGACACAAATGGAAAAATAAACTCTAGAGAAGAATTAATTAATAATAAAGTACTAACACCAAAAGCATATGAGCAATCAATTGGATTTATGCGTATTATTGATGGGAAAAATCTTTTAGACAAAACACCTATACATCCAGAAAGCTATGACAAAGCTCTAAAATTAGTATCAGATATTGGTATGACTTTAAATGATATTGGAACAGAAGAATTTAACTTAAAATTAAACGGCTTAAATTTGGAAAAATATGTATCAGAAAATAATATTGATGCGTTTACTCTAGAAGATATCATAAAATGTCTTAAACAGCCAAATAGAGACTATAGAGATGACTTTGTTAAACCACTTCTAAAAAGTAATGTACTAAATATAGAAGATTTAAAAGTTGGAATGGAGCTTGAGGGGACTGTTAGAAATGTTGTAGACTTTGGTGCGTTTATAGATATTGGGCTTCATGATGATGGACTTGTACATATTTCAAAGCTAACTAAAGACTATATAAAGCATCCAATGGAAGTAGTAAATGTTGGCGATATTGTTACTTGCTATGTGGATAAAGTTGATTTAGAGAGAAATAAAGTAAGCTTAAGTTTAATTCCACCAGAAAATATAGCATAAAGTATAGATAATCAGTTTGTAAATGTTACAGACTGGTTATTTTTTTGTACTAAAATGAATATATACTTGTAACTAGATAAAATTAAATGTATAATGTAATACTAAAACAAAAGGGGGATATTATATGAAGATGTATTGTAATAAGTGTAAAAAAGAAGTTGAACCTGTAATGGAGACATTCAACTCTGAGTTTTATACTAATGATAAAAAATATAAATATAGAGCTTTTAGAGGTTATTGTCCCGAATGTAATAGCTTGCTTGAAGAGGACCCTAATATGAATTTAAAAAGCAAAGATAAAGCTTATAGAAAAGCAGAGGGAATTATTACTGCTAAGCAAATTAATCAGATATATGAGCAATATGAAATTACAGACGAAAAACTTGCTGATATTTTGGGGTGCAATAGTAAACAAGTAGTTAAACTAAAAAATGGAAATGATATTCCGACAAAGGAAGAATCAGAGATTTTAACAAAAATATTAGAAGACCAAGCTTATTTTAAAAGTCTAATGCAATAGAAACAGGTGTAATATAGTTTTACACCTGTTATTTTGGGGTTAGAGATACTTTTTTAGTCCCTCGATATTTTCTTGTTGTAAAGTAATAAAATCTTTTATGATGTTTTTTGTTGTTGAATCCTTTACATGTGGACTATTTAATAGCTTTTGTCCTTTTATTATTCCCATATCGTTTCCTTGAATTAGAATTTCTGCAAGCTTAGAATTTGAAGCATTAGTTAAAGTAGACATCTGAATTGCCATCCAAGACATTGCCTTCTCAAGCGGATCTAAATCTTCAGATTTTTGATCTTTAAGTGCTAAAAGTGTTTTACTTCTATTATATATATTTTCATATTCACTTTTTTGCTCGACTAAAACTTTTTTAAAATTTGAATCAACAGCTTTTTGAAGAGTAAGATTAATTCCGTTAATTCCATACTTTGAGCCTTTGTTTATTTCCTTTAAGATTTCAATTTCATTCATTTTTATTCACCTAGTAATAGTATTAGCTCTTTTTTATTAATATATACTATATTTGAAAAAAATACTTATATATGTTATTATCACTTATATCAAATGGAGGAGAAATGAAATTTATTTTTATCTTATTTTTATTATTACTTTTTTGTTTTATTATATACTATGTAGACTATAAAATTGTATTTGTGAGTAAATATAAAGTAAAAAGCAAAAAAATTCCTAAAGAGTTTAATGACTTTAAAATATTGCATTTATCAGATTGGCATTGTACATATTATGGAAGAAACAATCAAAGACTAATTAATTTAATAAATAGACAAAAAGCAGATATAATAGTTGCAACAGGTGATTTTATTATAAGGCAAAATAGAGATTTTAGACCTGCTTTGGAGTTTTTTAGTAAGATTAATTCAAGGCCTATATATTTTTGCTATGGAAATCATGAGCTTGCACTAAAAGAGGCGGGGCTAAAAAGCTTTAGAATTGAGCTTGAAAAACTTGGAATTGTTGTTCTTGATAACGAGAAGACAAAGCTTGTAATTAGTGATAAAGAGATTGACATATATGGTATTAGATTTAACTCTCATAAAGATCATTCTAGAAAAACACTAACAGATAAGGTGTTTGATGAGTATAAAGAGATATATGAAAGACAAGTTGGAAAATTAGATGAAAGTAAGTATAATATATTGCTTATGCATGATCCGTTATATTTTAAGTCATATGCAAAGATGGGATTTGATTTGACTTATTCTGGTCATGTTCATGGTGGAGGTATTAGATTTTTTGGACTTGGGTTTGCTACACCTTGGAAAAATTGGTATTTTACTACATATGGGGCAGGTATGAAAAGAAAAAAAGATAAACTTATGATTATAAGTAGAGGAATAGGAAACTCAACTATACCAATTAGAATCTTTAATACTCCAGAGATTAGTGTCACAACTTTATATAGCAAAGAATAACAGAAAAATCATATATTAAAATTAAAATAATTACAAACATAAAGAGATAAGATGATAGTCTAAATCCTACCATCTTATCTCTTTATGCTTTTTCAATAATAATTGTCTGTGAGAATGTATTGTCTTCTAAATTGGCATAAATTTGTGAGTTGTTCTTTTTTGAAATAATGTTTTTTACTTCCCATAATCCTAGTCCTGATTTTACCTTTTTACTAGATTCACCTTTATCAAATATTTTATTTAAATCAATCTTTGAATTAGATTTAATATGATTTTTTATTTCTATCATATCTGCTTGTTTTTTCTTGTTATAGCTAAAAGAAATAGACATTTCTTTTGTATCAGCTTGTTCAGTAGCTTCTATTGCATTGTCTAATAAAATACCAAGTATTCTTGAAAGATCAGTAAAATCAAAGTTTATTTCTTTTATATTAGTTTCTACATCAACATCAAATTTAATATTTTTATCTACGGCAGTATTGTATTTTGAACCAATAATTCCATATACTGCAGGCTGATTAATAACATCAGGATTAACAATTTCAGTTGTTGCAATTTTACTTGTCTCTGAGTATAGTTTCTTTAAATGTTTTTCTAAGCCATCATATTGTTTTGTAACTATATATCCGTTAATTGTTTGAAGTATGTTATTATAGTCGTGCTTTACAATTCTTAAGCTATCTACAAGCTCTGAGAGTGTTTTATTATATGTCTTTTCTTGTTTTAATTTATCTTGTGAATCAATGTAGTATTGTGTATATTTTGCTAGAACTATAATTAAATTTAAAAATAGAATAGATAAATATATTTTAAAGTTTACTACATTAAAATATAAGCCATGTATAACGGGTAGAATAATTGTTGATGATAGACATGAAAATAATATAATGTCTTTATAATTTAAATCTTTTATAAATGGTCTAAGCTTATTCATATTTATAATAGCGTATTTTAAAGCAATAGATGCAATAATTAAATTAAAAGCTACGGTAATTAGATCTGTTTCGACAAAAAAATCGAGTGAATTAAAAAAGCTTGTTGTTGGCATATAGTTTAAAATTTTTTCAAGTAATAAAACCAACATTTTGCTTAAAGACGTAATAAAACACGAAAAAATAATATTTACTAATGTATAACCCCAAGTTTGTTCTAGAATGAGTCTATAAATAAAAGTTAAACCTAAAAAGTTTAATAAATAAATTATAACACCAAATTTTTCAATAGAAAATCCTATAATTGTTGATGTTAGAAATATTAATAAAATAATCTGTATTTTTTGTTTATTTTGAATTGGTTTTTCATCATATGATTCTGCTAATTTGGTTATAAAGATATATAAAATTGAAGAATTTAATAATATCTTTGTAAGTGTAATTGCAGCACTCATTTATAATCACTTCCTTTTTTTAGCAACGGTGCAATATTACTATAGATTTTTATAAAAGTCAACAGCTTTGCAAAATAAAACAGCATTTTCAACAAAATTACTTTAATTTTTTTGTTAGAAAGACTAAATTGTCTTCTTTTTACAACTTTTGTCTATTATATTGAAACTCGTTTTTTTAAGCGTATAATTTGACTCATATGGAGGTATACTATGGAAAATATAGAAAGTATATATGAGTTAATTTTAAAAACTAAATTGGAATACTATATGACAGATGTTTTAAGAGATATAAATATAATTGACTTTGCAATCCTTAGCTCAGACGTGACATATAAGACTAATGTGTATAGTAGAATGATAGATAAATATATATATGATTTAGATCGTATAGGATTTGGTAAAGCTATGGAAATTTCTTCAAATAGTAATGTAAATATTAGCTTATCTGAAGAATCAATAGTTAGAAATAATTTAATAGTGCTTAGAAGGTGGATAATAAGATGTAGTGGATATATGTGTGTAAAAAAATTAGCGGAGGAAAATGTTGTTGAGGGTATAGATTCATATATGAAGAGGTATACTTTAAGTGATGATATAGCAGATATGAATACTTTAAATAGTAGACTGGAGGATATAGATGAGGATATATTGTCTTGCCTTAGGAATAGTATATAGGAGGTATTATGGAACAAACAGAAGAAATTTACAAAAAAATAAAAGAAAATGATTCAAAAGAGATTAGAGATGTGCTAAAAGATATTGTTCTAATAGATGGAGCAATAGTAGAAGAAAAAGATCTAGAGTATAAGAAAAAAACATATAGTAATTTAGAGAGTAAATATTATACTAAATTGTACAAGTTAAAATATTATTCATTTCAAGAAAGAGTAGACGATAAATTAGATAAATATATTGATAGCAGTTTAAAAGAAGCAAATACAAATCTTGGAGTGCTTAAACTCTTCTTAATTAGAATAGCAGCTTTGGAGCTCGTACGAAATGATGAATTAAAAGAAGTATTAGATAAAATATATAAAGAGGAAAATCATAAGAGGGTAAAAGACTATTATGAGCAATTAGATAGAATTTTATTAAGAAGCATTTAGTACTTGTTATTTTATTCTTTTCTTGATATTATTATCTTAGTAGGAGGTATAAAATGGCAAAGGCTTTAGTAACAGGTGCATCTTCTGGTATAGGAAGAGATATAGCAAAAGAGCTTTCAAAAAGAGGCTATGATATTATTCTTGTTGCAAGAAATGAAGAAAAGCTAAACGAGGTAGCAAGTGAAATAAAAACAAAAGTGGAAGTAATACCTATGGACATTAGTGTAGTAGATAATTGTAAGAAGCTATATAGCATGGTGGAAGATGTGGATATATTAGTAAATAACGCAGGCTTTGGTGTGTTTGGTAAATTTATTAATACTGATTTAGACAGAGAAGTTAAATTGATTGATACAAATGTAACAGCGGTACATGTATTAACAAAACTGTTTTTAAAAAATATGGTAGAGAGGGATAAAGGATATATATTAAATGTATCCTCAATTGCAGGACACTTACCAGGTCCACTTATGGCTGCGTATTATTCATCAAAACACTATGTATATATTTTGTCCGAATCAATTAATGAAGAGCTCAAGAAAAATAATAGTAAAGTAAGAGTAGGTACTTTAAATCCAGGTCCTGTAAGAACTAATTTTAATAAGGTGGCTAATGTTAAATTTGATTTAAAGTCTTTATCTAGCGACTATGTAGCAAGATATACAGTAGATAAAATACTAAAAGGGAAAACAGATATTACGCCTGGACTTAGTATAAAATTATTAAGATTTGTAGCAAAGATATCGCCAACAAATTTAGCAAGTAAAGTTGTATATAGAACACAAAAAAGAAGAGAATAGCGATTTTAATTGACATAATTATAAAACGATGATATAATTAGTAATGTAGAAATTTATATTTTTACAAAATATAATTATTTTAAGGAGGGCATATATGTTAAATAACAATGTGCAAAGTGAATTTATTAGATTTTTAGAAGGGCCAAAAGAAAAACTGAAACTTGCTTCTGACAAAACAGTATGCATTAAGTATGAATTCTTTGTTCCAAATGATTGTCAAGAAGCTATTGTTGACTTCTTATCAACAATAGGAAAGAGCTATAGTAATCTACATGTAGATTATGAGCTTAAGGAAACTTCAAAAAAACAAGAGCTTGATGCTACAAAAGTAAAGCTATATTTACTGTTTCAAAATGTGCCGTTAAATGAGCAAGAATGCTTTTCAAAAATTGCGGGTATTTTCTTCCCAATAAAATTAGCAATAGATAACTACGCTTATGGAAAATTTCCAAAAGCAATGACAATATATTGTAGTTTCTTTATTAAAAGGCTAGAGAAGTATAATAACATCAAGGTTAAGTTTGAGGGGGAGAATGGAGAGGTCGAAGAATACCTTGAAAGGCTATTACCAAGCAAATACACAAAGTATACGAAAGATATCAATTATGACATAGAAACATATACAACTGTTATACGGTTTGAGGCGTACTGTGGCAATATAGAAAATGTCGGTCTTTCAGAGTTATACTTTGAAATTGCAAATAATATTATTTCATTTAATAATATTATTGTAAAAGGAATAAAAGGTTAACCCCTTTTATTTTTTTATTCCGACAAGTTGACATAAAACAAAAATGATGATATAATATAAATGTGATGTAAAATATTCACTTCAGGGGTCCATTTAAAAATTAAAGGAGGAGAAGAAAAATGGAAAAAACTAATGTATTGAAGGTAAAGGATAGACTTGAAATAAGTCTAACAATTAAGAAAGGAAAGGGATATAAGTTTTCTAAGAACTTAGCAAAAGTATTTCGGGAAAATGGAATGAAGTATGGCTTCCAAATGGAAAAATTTTCTACGGGGTATTTCTTTAAACACACCTATGTAAAGGTGTACTTTCCGTTCTATGATAACGGAAAAGTTGAAATAACTACAAGTAGATATGATGATGAGCTTAAAAGTATAGTAAAGATAGTATTATCTTTACTTGGGGATAATGTAAATTATTCTCAAAAAAATGTTTTATTTTTGAATTCTAATGCTGTAATACAAGAAGATACCTTAAATATTAAAGAATTCAAAAAGAAAGTTTATGAAAACTTTAGTTATAACCAAGAGGGTAAAATCTTTGATGTTATAACAAAGATAAACTATAAGATTCAGATTTCAAAAGAATCTGAAGAAAAATTGCTTCTTAAAGATAATTGCACATTATCTTTAAATATTCAAAAAGGTATGTTAGAATTTCTAACATACTTTATAAAAAAATCCTTTGATGAATGCTCATCATCAAGGAATAGTTTCTTAGAAAAAATTGAGGAGATTTAATATCTTCTCTTTTTTTGTTTTTTAGTTATCTAATATTATAATTATTTTATTGTTTCTAAATTATATTTGTGATAATATATGTATGATTGGTAAAAGGTATAAGTTAAATGATTTTGAGCTTTTATTAGTTTTAAATGGGAGATAAAATGATAAAGAAATTTAAAATAGATGATAAAAATATAGAGATTTTTTACGATAATATAGAGTTAGAAGAGATACCTGTTGTAATTATTAATACCTTTGAAAATAATGGTAAAGATATATTCTTAGAGTGCGCTAAAATTAATTGTAGAAGTTATATTTTAGTTGCTATATCAAATTTAAACTGGAATGATGATTTAACACCATGGTTTGCTCCAAAATTAAATAATAGCGATAAAGATTTTATGGGCAAAGCTGATGAATATATTAGAGTGTTAATTGATGATATTATTCCTCAGGTTAAAAGACATATCATTGATGAATTAAATATAAAGATAAGCTATTATTCAATTGCAGGTTATTCTTTAGCTGGCCTATTTGCTCTATATTGTGCGTATAAAACAGATTTGTTTAAAAAAGTAGCATCTGCGTCAGGCTCATTTTGGTATCCAAGATTTTTTGAGTTTATTAGAGAAAATAAGATATCTTCATCTGTTTGTAAAATATATTTTTCACTAGGTAATAAAGAGAGTAAAACTAAAAATGAAGTGATGAGTACAGTTGAAGCTAATACAATTAAAATTGAAAAGATATATAAAGAAGCTGGAATAAATACTTGCTATGAAGAAAACGAAGGAAACCATTTTAAAAATGTAAATTTAAGATTGGCAAAAGGAATAAAATGGATACTAGATTAGGAGGAGTAAATGCAACATATTTTAATTAGTCTAATAGTCTTTATACTACTATTTATAATACAAGTAGTTATTATATTAAAAAGAAAAAATAGTAATCTGATACCATTAAAGCTTTTTATAGCTTTCATTATATCAGTAATAGTATCATTAGCTCTTTATTTTGCTTTCGTTATTATATATCTTGGTACAGACTTATCAATATAAAAAGGGGAGAATTATAAATGAATATAAAAGATTTAAATGTAGAATATGACAAACTTCAATTAGAATATGGAGAGCCAACATTATCTTCTATATATAATGGAGGATGTGAAAAAAATCCAGATGTATGCTTTGTGTTTATGAATCCAACTGGAAAAAATATTGCTTCTACAAAAGAATGGAAAGGGAGAAGATCCCCATGGATTGGAACAAAAAATATATGGAAGCTATTTTATAGAATAGGAATTATTAATAGAGATCTATTTGATAATATTAAGTCAAAGAAAGCTTGTGAATGGACAGAAGAATTTGCAGATTTGGTATATAAAGAGATTGAAAACAAAAAAGTATTCATTACAAATCTTGGAAAATGTACACAAATAGATGCTAGACCTCTTCCAGATAGAGTATTAAAAGAATATTTAGAATTATTATACAAAGAAATAGAGATAATTAATCCAAAAAAGATAATTGTCTTTGGAAATCAAGTAAGTAGTATATTTTTAAATAAAAAGATATGTGTAAAAAGTGTAAGAAGACAGGAGTTTAAAATGAAAATTGGGGATAAAGAGTATCCTGTGTATAGTGTTTTTTATCCTATTGGAAATGGAATGAGGAATATAGACTTAGCAGTAGAAGATTTAAATTATATTTTAAATAAGTAAAAAAAAAAGAAGCTTGTGGCTTCTTTTTTTATGACTTAAATAGTAGATAAATTGATTCAACTATGTTTCCAATTTCAGTTACTAGTAATATAATACCTGCAATTGTAGTAATTGCAATCATACTTCCAAATGGGTTAAATATCATTACAAGTCCAAATACTAAGTGTAGTAATGAGCTAATAAGCATTAGTGACCAAACTGGTAGAGAAAGTGATTTTAAATTAAATGCAAACTGAAATTTAATAATAAATTGTATAATTAGCCAAGTACCAATAATAATACCTAAAAATTCATTTAAAATAGATGGTTTAAATATTAGGAATATTCCTATTACTGTGTATAGAGTTCCTTCTATCAACTCGGTACTTATTGCCCTAAACTCTTTGTTTGAGCTAAAATAAGAAACAATATGAATTATTCCCACCATTGCTAAGAATGCTCCAATAACGATTACAATAAAATTTAATGAAGCTTGTGGTTTAAATATTAAAAATAATGAAAAAATTATTAGTAATATAGCAGTTGCAATTGATGTTTTTTCATATTTTTTTATATTATCTAACATAAGTTTCGCCTCCCATTTTAAAAGTATAGTATCATATCGTTTAAAAATAATCAACATTGAAATCTTGTAAAAACTGTGATAAAATGTGCATGAAATTTTATATGAGAATCTATTAATTAATATTAAAGGAGGTAAAACACATGAATATCAGAGTTATGTGTAGTAGTGGTAATAATGTTAATGCAAGAATTATTAAAAGAAAGCTTATTGAAAATGGCTTTAATATAGTAGATTCACAAGCAGATGTAGTTTTTATTGTTGGTGGAGACGGTACTTTTTTAAGAGTGTTAAGAAAATTACAGTATGATAATTTTCCACTGTATGTTGGAATTAATTGTGGAAACTTAGGATATCTTCAAGATATATTATTTAGCGAAGTTGATAAATTAATACAATTCTTAAAAGAAAATACAGATTTTGAGACAAACAAGATGATGCTTGCAGATATTTTGTATTACTATAAGGATGGAAAAGTAATTGAAGATAAAGCAATTAATGAATTACAAATTTCTGGAAAACACTATCATAAAATTAAATTTCAACTTACAGATTGTAATGACTTTAAAGAAACGGTACTTTCTTCTGGTATTGTTTTTGCCACACCCTATGGTTCAACTGCATATAATAAAAGCTTGGGTGGACCAATAATTTGCCAAGGAGTTGATACTTTGTGTGCAACTCTATTTGCTCCAATTCAAAATAGCAAAACTAAAGATTATATCCAAAATTCTTTAATCGGAAATGGATTTAGTTTTAAGCTTTTATCTGATTTTAATGATGTGGAGGTTATTATTGATGGACAAAATGTCG
Source organism: uncultured Clostridia bacterium (assembly GCA_944386345.1). Classification (GTDB taxonomy): domain Bacteria; phylum Bacillota; class Clostridia; order TANB77; family CAG-465; genus CAG-465. The sequence continues at coordinate 4,560 of CALXAR010000023.1, read as the reverse complement.
ATATAGATTTTAATAATATAGAGTACATAAAGATTAGTATTGGTAAAAACAGTATATTTAAATTAAATTTCAATAAAAAAAGCTACAGCAAAAATATGCTTGAGAAGATGATTAAAGGTGATTTATATTAAAAATAAATCATCTTTTTTTATTGTTTTTTATAATATTTTATTCATATTAAAAAATAATAATTATATAAGCGTTTTTAAGTTATCTAAAAAAGGCTCTATCATTGACTTTAAAAGTTAAATGTGATAATATTATTTTGATTATAATTTGGAGGAAAATACTATGAAAGGTATTATGTTTGTGTGTACAGGAAATATCTGTAGAAGTGCAATGGCGCATCATTATTGTCAAAAAAGACTTTATGATTTAAAAAGGGAGAATGAGATTTTTGTCTCTTCTTGTGGTACATCTGCAGTTACTGGGGAGAGATCAACAGTTAATGCTATAAATGTTATGAGAAATTATGGAGTAGATTTGACAACTCATAAAGCAACTAATATGTTTGATATAGACGTTGAAAACTATGATTTGATATTGTGTATGACCGAGCAACACAAATATAATTTTTTAGCATATTTTCCAAAGATGAAGGAAAAAGTTTTCACACTAAAAGAATACGTTTTAGGAAATGATATAGATAATATAGATATAGATGATCCATGGGGATATGATATAAAAATATATAGTGCTTGTGCAAAAGAAATTGTTGAATGTGTGGATAAACTTCTAGAAAAAATATAAAGGAAGTGAATATATGATAGTAATAGGTTCAGACCATACAGGAATAGAACTTAAGAAAAAAATTATTTCTTATTTAACTAATAAGGGAATTGAGGTAAAAGATGTTACTGATTTTGAGGATCAGTCAGGAGATGATTATCCAGATATAGCATATATTATTTGCAAAAATGTAAAAAAAGAGAATTGCTTAGGAATAGCAATTTGTGGAACTGGAATTGGTATATCAATTGCATGCAATAAGGTAAATGGGATAAGAGCTGCTGTATGTACAGATGAGTATATGGCAAAGATGACAAGACAAGATAATGATGCAAATGTATTGTGCTTGGGTGGAAGAACAAATATAACCAATGTATTTGGAGTAGTTGATGAATTCTTAAATACTAAATTTGCAGGGCAAAGACACAAAAGAAGAGTAGATAAAATTACTGAGCTTGAAAAGTCTCAAAAGGAAGGTGTAGAGTATGGCAATAGTTTATAGTATAGCAGTTATAGCATTTGTTCTTTGTCTATGTCTTACTCCTTTTGTGATTTCAATGTGTAAGAAGCATGGACTAGTAGATGTACCAAAAGATAGTAGAAGAGTACATTCAAAACCGATGCCTAGATGTGGAGGAATAGCTATATTTACCTCATCTATGATTGCATTACTTGTATACTATCTTCTTACTAAAGATATACCATCTATTGCATTTAATACTCAGTTTATAGGGTATGTTATAGGTGCAATTTTAATATTTGTAATGGGAATAATAGATGATATATTTACTTTAAGAGCAAAATATAAATTTGTATTTGAGCTTGCTTCAATTTTAGTTGTATATTTCTTTGGTATTAGAATTGAAAATATTGGCGGATTAGAGCTTGGATATTTTTCATTGCCTGTTACATTTTTGTGGATAATAACTGTACAAAATGCAATGAATTTAATAGATGGACTTGATGGTCTTGCTGCAGGAATTACATCAATTTCAGCACTTTCACTTCTTATGCTATTTATATCTACATCAGCAAGCTTAGAAGCAATAGTTATTACTGCTGCAATTGTTGGTGCAGGAGTTGGCTTTTTGCCATATAATTTTAATCCTGCTAAGACATTTATGGGAGACTGTAGCTCTAACTTTTTGGGATTTACAATGGCAACAGTAACTATACTTGGCTTTTCAAGAGGATATACTGCTGTTGAATATTTGTCACCTGTATTAATTCTTGGTGTTCCAATATTTGATACAATATTTGCTATGGTAAGAAGAGCAGTAAAAAGAAGACCTTTATTTGCACCTGATGGTGGACATGTCCATCACAGATTAATAAAAGCTGGATTTACACAACGTCAAGCTGTATTAATTCTTTATACAGTTACTAGTACACTTTGTATTATAGCTGTATCTCTAATAACACAAGATTTGTGGAAACTTGGACTTTTAGTTGGTATGTCTACAATATTTATTTCACTATGGATTGCTAGTATGGTAAGGTCAAGAGATATAAAAGCAGATGAGACAATAAACAACAAATTTAAAGCAAATAATACTTAAATTATTTCATATAATATATAAAGAAGGGAGATAATATATAATGAAAGAAGAGTTATTACAAGATTTAAAAGAGGCTATGAAAAACAAGGATACATTAAGAAAGGATACTATTACTATGCTTAGAGCTGCTATACTTCAAGTTGAAAAAGATTCACAAAAAGTTCTAAATGATGATGAGATTTGTGCAATAGTTGCAAAGGAAGTAAAAAAGAGAAAAGAATCTGTAAAAGAGTATGAAGATGCTGGAAGAGAAGATATAGCAGATAATTTAAAAAAGGAGATAGAAATATTATCTAAATACTTACCTGAGCAATTAACAGAAGATGAAATAAGAAAAATGGTGGAAGATGCAATTGTAGAGTCAGGAGCTGCTTCACCAAGAGATATGGGTAAGGTAATGTCAATTTTAAGACCAAAAACTGCTGGAAAAGCAGATGGTAAATTAGTAAGTGATATAGTAAAAGAGAAACTTGCTAATATGTAATGTAGAGCCAAGTTAAGTCTTGGCTCATTTATATGAGAAAGAGAGGTTAAGATGAGAGTATATAAGATTAACAATGACAAGTTTAAAAGTATTTATATTTCATATAATTTTACTATGGAAGTCAAAGAGAACAGTGTTTTTTCAAACAATGCTGTGCTTGGAGCTTTAATGGCAAAAAGCTCTAGAAAATATCAGACTCAAAAAGAAATTGAAAAATATCTTAATTCATTGTATGGTGCAAACTATGATGTAAATGTTGAAAAATACGGTGATTTATATAATCTAGAATTTAGAATAGAGTATATAAATAAGAAGTTCTTACCAGGTAATGAAGACCTACTAGAGAATATATTAAACTTTTTAAAAGAAATGATATATAATCCTGCTGATTGGACTGATGAAAATATTAAAAGAGAAAAAGAGTTTATCTTAGAGAGAATAAATGAGAGAAAAGATGAAAAGCTAAAGTATGGTGTTCAAAGAGCAGAAGAATTGCTATGTAAAGATGAGCCTTTTGGGGTATTTTTATATGGTGATCAGGATAATGTTCAAAATGTGGATAAAGATGTCCTTAAAAATGCGTATAGTGAATTATTAAAGTCATGTGTAACAGTAATTATTTCAGGTAATCTAGAGGGATATGATAATATAGAGGAAACATTTAATGAAGTATTTAAGAATATAGAGTTTTCTTCAAAAGAAGTTACTGATTTAATATATAACACTAAAAGAGAAAGTGATAATAAAACTGAAGAAGTTAAGGAATATCAGGATACAACACAAAGTGTATTATCACTAGGACTTAGAATAAAAGACTGTACAGTAGATGATTTTTATGCACTTAATTTGTATAATGCTATTTTAGGAACTACACCTTCTTCAAAGCTATTTCAAAATGTAAGGGAAAAGGAATCACTAGCTTATACTGTTAGATCTAGATACTATAGATTTAAAGATATAATTGTAATTTTTGCAGGAATTAATAAAGAAAACTATCAAAAAGCAGTTGATGTAATTAAAGAGCAAATTGAAGCAATAAAAACAGGAGAGATTAGTAAAGAGGAATTTGAAAGTGCTAAAGATAGCTTGATGGCTGATTTACTTGAATGGAAAGACTCAAAAATTGCTATGGCTAAAATGAAATTTGCAAATATTATAGCATTTAAAGATGCAGATATTACAGTAGAAGATATGAGAGAGAGAATGAGTAAAGTAACACTTGAGGATGTTATTAGAGTTGCAAATTTGGTTAGTGTTGAAAAAATATTTGTTCTAGGAGGTGTAGAAAATGCGTAAAATGAGTGTAGAAACATCACAAGAGTTAAATGAGAGCACATTTCATACCACTTTAGAAAATGGACTAAATGTATATATATGTAAGAAAAAAGGATTCGGAAAAAAGATTGGTATGTTTGGTACTAAGTATGGTTCTGTTGTAAATGATTTTGTTGATATAACAACTGGAAAGCGTATAAAAGTTCCTGACGGTATTGCTCACTTCTTAGAGCATAAGCTATTTGAAAAAGAAGGAGCAAATGCATTAGATTTATTCTCAAAAATGGGTGTTTCATCAAATGCGTATACATCTTTTGATCAAACTGTATACTTTTTTGAGACTTCTGAAAAGTTAGAAGAGTCCATTGCTATGCTTGTAAAACTAATTAAAGAACCATATTTTACTGATGAAAATGTAGCTAAAGAGCAAGGAATTATAGGTCAAGAGATTAGTATGTATGATGATGATCCAACATTTATGGTATATTTTAATGCTTTAAGAGCAATGTATCA
>CALXAR010000022.1 GCA_944386345.1 uncultured Clostridia bacterium | reverse complement strand
TGATTGATTTTTTTATGGTGCTCCTGAGACGAATCGAACGTCCGACCAACGACTTAGGAGGTCGCTGCTCTATCCACTGAGCTACAGAAGCATAATATAATTATACCATGTTTAAGATTAAATTCAAGTGTATTTTCCTTTATTTTCTTTTTAGACTATAGTATAATATATATGGTGAATAATGTGGAAAAGTATATGAATGAAGCTTTAAAACAAGCAAAAAAAGCTTATGAGAAAGATGAAGTGCCAGTTGGAGCTGTAATTGTAAAGAATGGAAAGATTATAGCAAGAGGGTATAATTTAAGAGAAACAAAACAAAATGCACTTGCTCATGCAGAAATTATCTGTATAAATAAGGCTTGCAAGAAATTAAAGAATTGGAGACTAGAAGGATGTACTATGTATGTAACATTATATCCTTGTAAAATGTGTCTTGGAGCAATTAAAGAGTCGAGATTAGATATGGTGTATTATGGTGCAAAAGATGATAAAATTACAGAGTTCGATAATACAGTTACAACCTATTTAGAAAATAAAGAATGCTCAGATATATTAAAATGTTTCTTTAAGCAACTGAGGAAAAAATAGTTGAAATTTATATGTTCTTGGTGTATAATATAAATGTTATTGCACCAGTAGCTTAGCTGGATAGAGCACTCGGCTACGAACCGAGAGGTCGGGGATTCGAATTCCTCCTGGTGCACCATAAGACAAGAGTATATGCTCTTGTTTTTTTGTATAGTTGAAAGTTACATAATCTTTTGATATAATATTAACTATAATTATATAGCAGGAGGTAGTAATGGATAAAAATCAAATACTAGCAAGTAAGGTTAAGGTGAGAGCTTATGGCTGTAAAACTATTACAACGAGATAGAGTGCCAATGTTGTAATAGTTATATGGCAAATATATCTCGTTATTTATATTATATACTATTAGTAATAAGGAGATATAAAATTATGATTGAGATTGAATTAAATAATATTAAGAAAAATTATGGGATAAAAAATATATTAGATGGCTTTAATCTAGAGGTAAAAACGGGAGAAAGAGTTGGACTTGTCGGACCAAATGGAAGTGGAAAGTCAACAGTACTAAAAATAATATCTAAGCAGGAATATGTTGATGATGGAATAGTTAGCATTAGAAGTCAAGCAAAAGTTGGAATATTAAATCAAATATATGAAAATGAAAAGGAAGATTTGACAGTAAAAGACTATTTATATAAGAGCTTCGAGGATATCTTTAAAATAGAGAAGAAACTAAAAAAGCTTGAGAGTGACATGTCAATAGAGCAAAATCCATTAAAGCTTGAGAAAATACTTAACGATTACGGAAAAACTCAGGAAAAATATTCTTTGCTAGGAGGATACGATATTCAGGAGAAATTTAATAAGATATGCTCAAAATTCTATATTACTGAAGTTATGCTAAATCAAAGCTATAATCTTTTAAGTGGTGGAGAAAAGACAAAAGTAAATCTAGCAAGGCTATTATTAAAAGAGCCAGATATACTGCTACTAGATGAGCCTACCAACCATTTGGATATTGATTCGCTAGAATTTTTAGAAGATATTATATTAAAATATAAAGGAAGTGTTTTAATAGTATCTCATGACAGATATTTTTTAGATAAAGTTATAACTAAAACAATACTACTAGAAAATGGTAAAGCAAGTGTATATAATGGAAATTATTCATATTTTTTAAAAGAAGACGAAAGACGAACTCTAGCCCAGTTTGAAAACTATAAGAATCAACAAAAACAAATTGAAAAGATGAAAGAATCTATAGCACAGCTTAGAAAATTTGGAGAAATTGCAAAAAATGAGATGTTTTTTAAAAGGGCGAGAAGTATTGAGAAAAGATTAGAAAAGATGGATGTAATAGAAAAGGTTGACTTAGATAAAAAGTCGATTGATTTAAAATTTAATATGGATTCTAGATCTGGAAAAGAAGTATTAAAAATTGAAAATTTAACAAAAAAGTTTGATGAAAAACTAATTTTTAATAATGTAAATCTTCTTGTTGTTTACGGTGAAAAGGTAGCTCTACTTGGAAAAAATGGTAGTGGTAAATCAACATTAATAAAAATGGTACTAGGTGAAGATTCTGACTATAGTGGAATTATAAAAACTGGAACTGGTATAAAAATAGGATACATACCACAAAACATTATATTTGAAGCTGACAATCAAACTGTATTGGAGTATTATCTGCATGATAGTAGTCTTACAGAAACAGATGCAAGAAAAAGGCTTGCAAGATATGGTTTTAGAGGAGAGGATGTATTTAAGAGAATTGGCAGACTCTCTGGAGGAGAAAAAGTTAGAATTATTCTAATGAAACTAATACTAAAGAATATTAATTTTTTGATACTTGATGAGCCAACAAATCACATAGATATTGATACTAGAGAGATATTAGAGGATGCTTTAAAAGAGTATAAGGGAACAGTACTTTTTGTATCACATGATAGATATTTCATAAATAAGTTGGCAGGGAGAATTTTAAATGTTGAAAATTATAAGATAAATTCCTATGTTGGAAATTATGATGACTTAAGAAAATAGTTCCTTGATTTTTTTATTAAATTAATGTAATATAGAAATAAATATAGCGTTTTGTGGAAAAATAAATATTAATATTAGTAGTTAAAAGAGGTGTAAATAAATGTATAGAAAAGCAGATATGTCAGATATAGATAAAATAGTAAAAATTCCATCTATGAATCTTACAGAAGCTGAGATAAAAAACTATATAAATAACGATCAGAAGTATTTATATGTGTATGAAAATGAGGAAAAAGATATAGTTAATGCAACATTTTTTGGGTGCGATGGCGTAGATGATGATGATTATGATTCAGAAATATATGGAATGTATACAAGAAATATAAAAGACAAAGATATAATCAATTCAGAAGTTCTTTTTGAAACTAAAAAGGAGCTTTTTGAAAAAGGATATAGAAGTTTAATTGTATGGTGTGATGAAAAGAATGAGAAAATGAGGAAATTTTTAAAGAGCTCTGGAGGAGTAGAAAGCAAAAAGAGAGAAAATAATAATAGAATAGAAGTTGCATATACATATGAGCTATTAGATTATAGTGAATAATATAGGTGGCATTTAGCCACCTATATTATTTTTAGTAAGTGTCTTAATTGTGTAAGATTTCTCACCTCTATATAATTTGTTAGCTCCTTATCCTCTCTATCTATAATTATTGGAATAAAGCCATATTTTTCTGATATTTGAAGCAAATCAAATCTATCATCTATAAAGTAATTACTATCATTAGGTGAGACGTTTTCTAAAGCAATTTCAAATAGTGTCTTATCTGATTTTTTATATCCTAAGTCCGAAGAAATATAGACATTTTTAAACAAGTTATATATACCGTAGTCTTTTAATATTCTATATGTTGATGGCCAGGCATCAGAGATTATATACATGTCATATATTTTTGCTAGTTTTTTCAGTTCTCTTTTTACTTCTTTATAAAATACAAATTTATCATCGTTATATACACAGTCGTATGCAAGTTCTTTTGCTATTTTACCAATGTTTTGTGTATAATTTAAATCTGTTAGTACTTTTAGATAATACTTTGAAAACATTTCGTATTCTTCTTCTTCAGTATTAATGTTTCTCTCATCTAATAAAAATTTGTTTTTGGCTGTATATTTTTTTAGTAAATCAAAGTCAATATCTCCAAGAATATTATTGTAGTTTGGTGGGATAAACCACGCTTTTGTTTTAGGATATAAAAGAGTACTTCCAACATCAAAAAAGAGATTTTTTTTCATTACTTTTCACCTATTTAAAATTATACATTAAAATATATAAAATGTTCAAATGTTTTGGTTGAATATAAAAATTATATCGACATATAATTTATTGAGGTGCTATATGTCAATTATTTGGTCTTTAATACTAATTATCTGTATTATCTTCTCTTGTTTTTTTAGCAATCCTAATCTTGTTATTAATTCAATTACTAATAGCTCAAAAAATGCTATAGAAAATATATGGATAATTGCAAGTATGCTTATATTTTGGAGTGGAATATTTAATATTTTATCTAATACTACTACACTTTCTAGACTATCTAAAAAGATATACAATATATTCTCTTTTTTATTTAAAAAAGAAGAGGTTACACAAAAAAGCAAGGAGTATATTAGTTTAAATATTGCCTCTAATATATTAGGTGTAGGAAATGCAGCAACAATAAATAGCCTAAATGGTATAGAAGAGCTACAAAAAAGTAATAAAAATAAATCAAAGCTTAATAAATCTATGACTGTATTTATAGCATTAAATACAGCATCAATGCAAATAATACCCACATCAATGATTTCTTTAAGGGCACTATATAATTCACAAAACCCAGAAAAAATTATAGTACCTGTTATCATAATTTCATTTATATCATTAGTTGTATCGCTAATTTCTGTTAATATATTATGGAGAAAAAATGAGTAGCTATATAATACCAGTTTTTATATTAATTGTAATTGTTATAGCATTAATAGAAAAGAAAAACATTTATAGCTTATTTATTGATGGAGTAATTAATGGCGTAAAAACTGTATACAGTATTTTCCCATATATTTTTGCTATAACTATAATTTCTGGACTTATTAGCGATACGGGTATATTAAATAATATAAAAATATTTAATATTCAAGGGGATATTTTACCTTTAATGATAATGAAACCATTATCTGGTGGGGCATCAACTGCACTAGTTGTGGATATATTTAGCAAGTATGGTCCAGATAGTTTTAATGGAATGTTTGCTTCTTTAATTATGGCATCTACAGAGACAACATTATATGTTATTTCAATAATGTCTAGTAAGATAAAGATAAAAGATATGAAACTCCCTATAATTTGTGGATTAATTGGCGATGCTACTGCAATAATTTTAGCAGTTATAATTACAAAATTTATAGTTTAAAATTAGTTTATAGATATATCTAGTTTTGCTGTTTTATTGCTTTTTTATACATTTTTTGATATAATAAAACATGCTTAAGGGGGCAGAAAAATGGCACAAGTTACGCCAATGATGCAAAATTATTTAGACACAAAAGAAAAATATAAAGATTGTATATTATTTTATAGATTAGGTGACTTTTATGAGATGTTCTTTGATGATGCGATTACAGTTAGTAAAGAGCTTGAGCTTACATTAACTGGTAAAGATTGTGGACTTGAAGAAAGAGCTCCTATGTGTGGAATACCACATCATGCAAGGGATACGTATATCACAAAATTAATTGAGAAGGGATATAAAGTTGCAATTTGTGAGCAATTAGAAGATCCAAAGTATGCAAAAGGGATAGTTAAAAGAGATGTAGTAAAAATTGTTACACCTGGAACAATTACTGACTTAACAATGCTTGATGAGAAAAAGAATAACTACATTGCTTGTCTTTATATAGAAAGAAAAGAGGCTGCGATTTCATTTTGTGACGTATCAACAGGTGAGTTTTTCATATCTAGTGTGAGTGGAATTGATGTAAATACTAAAGTATTAAATGAGGTTTCTAGAATTTCACCATCTGAAATTATACTCTCAGACTCAACAAAAGAAAATAGTATTTTCTTTAAGGAATTTAATAAGATATTTAATATATATATTAGCACATATAATAATAACGAGAAGAGTAAATTCTTAACAGATATATTGCAAAAACAAGGAACAGTACTAAGTAAACTTGAAAATGAAGCTGCAACGCTACTAATAAATTATATTGAAGAAACACAAAAAAGCTCAATAGAGCAAATTAATACAGTTACAAAATATGATATAGAAAGATATATGCAACTTGATACCTCTACTAGAAAAAATCTTGAAATATTAGAGTCAAATAGAGAACACACAAAAAAGGGAAGCCTTTTGTGGGTATTGGACGAGACAGTTACAGCTATGGGAGGAAGAGCTTTAAGACATTGGCTTGAATCACCACTTTTAAATAAAGATGAGATAGAAAAAAGACAAAATGCTGTAGAAGTTTTAGTAAATAACAATATTTTTAGAGATGATTTGCAAGATATGCTAAAGACTGTATACGATATTGAAAGATTGATCTCTAAAGTTGTTGGTGGAAGTGTAAATGCAAGAGAGCTTACTTCACTTAAAAATTCTTTAAAAAGATTACCAGAGTTAAAAAAATTAATTAAAGATATTGTAGATAAGACAAGTGATTCATACTTTAGCGAGTTATATAATTTGCTTGATACTCTTGAGGATGTATATACTTTAATTGATAAGTCAATAATTGAAGATGCGGGAGTTACAATTAAAGAGGGCGGAATAATAAAAGATGGATTTAGTACACAAGTAGATGAGTATAGAAATGCTTCTACTAAAGGACAAGAGTGGTTAATGGAGCTAGAAGCAAAAGAAAAAGAGCGTACAGGAATAAAAGGTAAATGGCTAAGAATTGGATATAATAGAGTATTTGGATATTATATAGAAGTTACAAACTCATATAAATCACAGGTTCCAGAAGATAGATATATTCGTAAACAGACTCTAGCTGGAGCTGAAAGATATGTAACGGAAGAGCTAAAGGAAATTGAAGAGAAAATACTTGGTGCAAAAGAAAAATTAGTTGATTTAGAATATGATCTATTTTGTAAGATAAGAGAAGAAGTTGCGTTACAAGTAATTAGAATACAAAAGACTGCTGCAATAATATCAACTTTAGATGTGTTGTGCTCTTTTGCTACAGTTGCAGTAGATAATGGGTATGTCAAGCCACAAATTACTCAAGGTGGCGTTATTGATATTAAAAACGGAAGACATGCTGTTGTTGAAAAAGCATTAAAGAGTGAGCAATTTATTCCAAATAATGCGTATTTAAATAATGATACTGATAAGTTCTTAATTATTACAGGACCAAATATGGCTGGTAAGTCAACATATATGAGACAAATAGCAATTATTACATATATGGCACAGCTAGGATCATTTGTTCCGGCAGATAGTGCAACTATTTCTATAGTAGATAGAATATTTACAAGAATAGGTGCATCTGATGATTTAGCAACAGGACAGTCTACTTTTATGGTAGAGATGAAAGAATTATCAAATATATTAGAAAATGCAACAAAAGATAGCTTAGTAATACTAGACGAGATTGGAAGAGGTACTTCAACATATGATGGACTTGCTATTGCATGGGCTACAGTAGAGTATATGACAGATAAAATAGGTGCAAAGACCCTATTTGCTACACACTACCATGAGCTTATTGAGCTTGAGAAAAAAATAGATGGTGTAAAGAATTATTCTATTGAGGTTAAAGAAAAGGGAGATGAAGTAATATTTCTTAGAAAAATTATACCTGGAGGTGCAGACGAGTCTTATGGTATATATGTTGCAAAACTTGCAGGAATTAAAAAGCCAGTTATTTCTAGAGCAAAAGAGATATTAAAATATCTTGAAAATGTTGATTTGGCAAAGAAAACAATTGATCAAAAGAGAAAAAAGATAACTACAGAAGAAGTTCAAGTAGATATGTTTAACTATAAAATGGCAGAGGTTGTAAGTTCTCTTGAAAAAATAAATTTAGATGAGCTTACACCAAAAGATGCTTTAGAGGTATTATATAAGTTAAAAGAAAAATTAGATTAAGCACATTTTATGTGCTTTTTTCTATCTTGTAAAATCTGCTAAAAAATAGTATAATAAAATGGAAAATAAGGAGAAAGTTATGGGAGATATTGTATTATTAGATGAACAAACTATAAATAAAATTGCAGCCGGGGAAGTTGTTGATAGACCAGCATCTATTGTTAAGGAGTTAGTGGAAAACTCTATTGATGCAAAAGCTACTTCAATAACAGTTGAAATAAGAAAAGGTGGAATAAATTATATAAAAATTATAGATAATGGTACTGGATTTAAATCTGACGATATTGAGCTAGCTTTTGAAAGGCACGCAACAAGTAAGATAAGAAAAGAAGAAGACTTGCAACGTATTACGTCTATGGGATTTAGAGGAGAAGCTTTAGCATCTGTTGCGGCCATTGCCAAAATTACTTTAACTACTAAAAATGAAAATGAGGATATAGGAACAAAGGTTAGAGTTGAAAATGGAGAAGTTGTATCTAAAACAGAAGTGCCTTTTACTACAGGAACTACTATTGAAATATTTGACGTTTTCTATAATGTACCAGCTAGATTTAAATTCTTAAAAAAAGATTATACAGAAGCAGGCTATATTGAAGATGTAGTAACAAGAATTGCTCTTTCATATCCACAAATTAGTTTTAGGTATATTAATAATGGTAAAACAATATTGCAGACATCAGGTACAGGTAATTTGCACGATACGATATATGATATATTTGGAAAAGAAATATATAATGCAGTACTACCTATTGACTATGAGACTAATGATATGAAAGTGTTTGGAATGATTGGAAAACCTTCTATATCACGTTCTACAAGAACTCATCAATATCTATTTATAAATAATAGATATATTAAAGATAAGACAGTATCAGCTGCTATTGATAGAGCATGTGAGGAAAAATTTGCAATTAGTAAGCATCCTTTTATTGTATGTAATATCTATATGAATCCATCACAGCTTGATGTAAATGTTCATCCAGCGAAGCTAGAGGTAAAGTTTGCTGATGAAAGCAAGATATTTGATGTTGTATATCACGCAGTAAGAAGTGCAATTGAAAATGACAATAAAAACACAAGTCCATTTACCATTGCAAGAGAAGAGTTGAAAGTTCAAGAAAAAAGTGTAGAAGAACATGAAGATAAAATACAACAAATATCTAAGGATTTAATAAATAATGGTGTTATTCCAGATAAGGAAGAAAAGAAATATAATTTTGAATCTGCAACACAGAAATTATATAAACAACCTAAAATTGAGCCAGTAGATATAAATGGATTGATAGACTCACTAAATGAAAAAGTTGGGAATATTAATACAGAAAAAGCAGAAGTTAAAAGTGAAGAAAATGATAGTAGTAATCAAGATTTTGAGCAAGCAAAGTTTGATGTAGAGACATATGAGGAAACTCAAATAGATAAAATTGATAATGTATATAAGTATATAGGGAATATATTTGATACATATATAATTATTCAAATGAAGGATAAAATATATCTTGTTGACCAACATGCTGCACATGAGAGATATTTATTTGAGCAGATTAAAGAGGCATATTATGCAAAAGATAGACAAACTCAAATGCTATTAATACCTCTTTTAATAGGACTTTCTACTAAAGAAATGAACATTGTAAGAGAAAATATTGATATGTTTGAAAATGCAGGATTTATACTTGAAGAGTTTGGAGATAATACATACAAGGTATCTGGTGTTCCAAATGTTGGATATAATATAGATCATAAGTCTATGTTTAAGGATATGATAACAGAGCTTTCAACAACAGAGAAGACAGAAAGACAGGAAAAAGAGCATAGATTTTTAGCTACTCTTGCATGTAAGGCTGCTGTTAAAGGTGGAATGAAACTCGATGTAGAAGAACAAAAAAGACTAGTAGATAATATGATAGGACTTGATAATCCTTTTACATGTCCTCATGGAAGACCAACAGCTATACCGATGACTAGATATGAAATAGAAAGAAAGTTTATGAGAAAATAGGAGAGTAAAAAGTGGATAAGATTATTTGTATTGTAGGGCCAACAGCATCTGGAAAAACGGGACTTGCAATTGAACTGGCTAAAAGAATCGATGCAGAAGTTATATCTGCAGATTCTATGCAAATATATAAGGGCCTTGATGTTGGAACTGCTAAAGTTACAAAAGAAGAAGCTGATGGTATACCGCACCATTTAATTGATATATGCAACATAGAAGATAAATTTAGCGTTGCTGATTTTAAGCAGATGTGTTATGATAAAATTGAAGAGATACGTAGCAGAGGAAAGAATGTAATAATTGCTGGTGGAACAGGTCTTTACGTCAATGCTGTGGTATATAATATGAATTTTAATGAAGAAGATGTAGATTATAATTATAGGAAAGAGCTAGAAAATATTGCAAAAGAAAAAGGTAATGATTATCTTCATTCTATGCTTGAAAATATTGATCCACAAACAGCAAAACAGATTCATAAAAATAACGTAAAACGTGTAATTAGAGCTATTGAAATGGCAAAGAATGTTAAGCTTAAATCTATTCATATGTCAGAAGAAAAAGAAAGAATAAAAAATGAAAAAAATAAATATGATTTTTTAGTTTTCTGTATTGAGCAAGAGCGAGAGTATCTATATAATAGAATTAATTTAAGAGTAGATTTAATGTTAAAAGATGGAATATTAGATGAGGCAAAGAAAGTGTATGATATGAAGCTTCCAGAAGATAATACATGTATGCAAGCTATTGGATATAAAGAGTTTTTCCCATATTTTGAGGGAAAGATTTCTTTAGAAGAAGCTGTAGATACATTAAAAAAAGAAACAAGACATTATGCAAAAAGACAAATGACTTGGTTTAATAATAAACTTGAATGTATAAAATTAGATGGAAGTAAGCCAAAAAATGAATTAGTAGATGAAATTTTAAAGTTTATATAATATAGGAGAATATTATGGAGAAAATAATTAATTTTCTAAAATCAAATGTTAAAGTTATAATAGTTATAGTAATCTTACTAATTTTTTTAATATTGTATTTAACAAAAGCTGAATTTAGACAAAAAACTGTTTATACGGTTGTAAATGGAGATATTGAGCATTCAGTAGAAGCAAATCTGTATGTTATAAAAGATGAGACAGTAATTGATTATGATACCACTCAAGCTATAACTTCAATTGTTGAGCAAGGAAAAAGAGCAAGAGAAAATGAGGTTATAGCAACTTATCAAAATAGTAGCTATGAAGAATATCAAAGAGAAATTGAGCAGATAGACAAACAAATTCAAACACTAGTAAAAGATTTGCCTGAAACTTATTCAGCGGATATAGTAAATATAGATAATAAAATTTTAGATTATTCTAACGAGATACAGGGGACTACTTCATATTTGAAAATGCAAGAGTATAAAGTAAAATTAGACGAGTTGGCATATAGGAAAATTAATGTTCTTGCAAATGCTTCACCAGATAGCTCTGCAATTAGAGATTTAGTTAATCAAAGAGAAAACTTAGAAAATTTAAGTAAGACTTCAGAAAATACAATTTTAACACCTATTTCTGGAGTAGTTACATATAAGATAGATTCACTAGAAAATACATACTCATTTAATGATATAGAAAACTATACTGCGTCAGATTTTGATAAGCTTATAGCATCATATGATAGTAACAATAGTAGTGAATTTGGAATTAAAGTTGTAGATAATTTTAAAACATATCTTTTAGTAAAATCTCAAGCAGGTGAAAATGATGAATATATCAAACAAGGAAATAGCTATAGGATAAGAATTTCTGATCTAGAAAACGTAACGATTACAGCAGTGCTTGTCAGAAATATCACTCAAGATAATTATAATTATTCTTTATTTGAGATAGATAATGAGGTAGATAGTTTAGTAGATTATAGGAAGCTCTCTTGTGAAGTAATATGGGATGTGGAAAGTGGTATGGCGGTTCCTTTGAATGCGGTATATAAAGACGAAACTCAAGAATATAATTATGTATTACTTGTATATGGAACAGATTATATAAGAGTACCAGTTAGAATCATTGCTCAAAGTGATAGTATTGCCATAGTGGAAAATGTGGATAATGAAGAGTATGAAAAGTATAATTTAGATTCTACATTTAAGCTTGAAGTATATGATGAATTAGTAATAGAAGAAAAATAAGAAGCAATTAAATATTGCTTCTTTTTGTATATGTTTTTTTGCTTATTGGATCAGTATATATTTTTACATTATTATGTTTTTTTACATCAAGAACTTTTTTTTGATCACCGAGTATTAATAGAGTTTGGTATAATTCGTATTTAGAGAACATATCTGTCTCAAGTATTTCATTAATACATTTTTCGTAATAAAATTCTCTTGAATTTTGAACTAGTAAAGGCTTATCTATAATTTTATTATATAAAGATAGATTATCTGAGAGGATAGATGAACAAATAATAGCTTCAGGATTTTCATAGTCCCCAATTTTATAGTCTTCTATATTTGTTACAAATTTATCTATTAAATCAGTATTTTCACATATTTTATTAAAAACTAATACTGTTAATCCTTTAGTTATAACTCTAAGGCATTCAAAGTTTTCGTCATAATATAAAGAAGAATCTTTAGGAGAAAGAAAAGCTTGAATTCCTCTTCTATTTGAGTCTTTAAGATTTAATACTCTATTTTCAAATTCAGATAATTTAATTCCGTATTTTAAGCAATCACTAGCAATATCTTTATTTACATAGATGTATAGATCTTGCACAATTATCACTCCTAAGTGACTATATTATAGCACACATGTGAGCAAAAGTTAACAATTTTATTAATAAACAAATAAAAAGCTATCGAAGAGATAGCTTTTTAAGTTAATTTTTATCTGTAGAGCCAAAACCACCAGCTCTGATACCATTAGCTGAGTCATCATCAACAGTTAAATATTTTTGGAATATTGCTTGTCCTACTGCATCACCTTTTTTTATTAATACATCTTCATCTTTTAAGTTAATGCATTGAATAAAAATGTGCCCATCGTTCTCGCTATTTCCATAATAATCAGAATCTATTACTCCAACATTATGTGGAAAGCTTATTCCTTGTTTTTTTGGACCTGAACTTCTTGGAACAATTAATAAAACTTCATCGCTTTTCATATATGCTTTAATTCCTGTTGGAATTAAAGTGGGTTTCATTCCCTTTTTAAAACTAGGCAAAATTATATCTTCTGCTGCTTCTATATCATATGCAGCTGAATTTCGTGTTTTCCTGATTGGTAAGTTGATTCCTTTATCTTCATATCCTTTTGCAATTTCGAAACCTCTTTCTTTCATAATATAATACCCCCTAACCTCAAAAGCATTATATCATATTATAATTTTATTTGGAATAAAAAATAAAAAAATTAGTCTCAATCTAGAGACTAATTTATATGTTCAAGTCTTGCAATACGCTCTGAAATTGGTGGATGTGTAGAAAAGATATCTGTCTTTTCTCTTTTCTTTTTATCTGGGTCATTTATATACATATGAGCAGTAGCTTTACTTACGTTTCTCATTGAAGTTGTATCTGACTGTAATTTTTTTAACGCAGATATAAGACCATTTGGATTTCTAGTAAATTCTACTGCTGTAGCATCAGCTAAGTATTCTCTTTTTCTTGAAATAGCTAGCTGTATTAGCTTAGTAAATAATGGTGATAAAATTAAGAAAATCAATCCAACAATAAACATTATTATTCCTAAAGATCCTCTATTTTCATTGTCATCTGAGTGTCTTCCCCAAAAGCTTAATCTTAAAGCAAAGTCTGAAACTATTACAACAAACCCTACAAATACAGATACTATTGTAGATAATAATATATCATAATTTTTTATATGTGATAATTCATGAGCAAGAACACCTTCTAACTCATATTTATCCATTATTTCTAAAAGTCCAGTTGTAACGCATACGACTGCATGCTCTGGATTTCTTCCTGTTGCAAAAGCATTTGGTGACGGATCATTTATTACATATAGTTTTGGTCTAGGAAGACCAGATGCAATACAAAGACCGTCGAGTACGCTTGACAATAATTTATCTTGCTCTTCTGTAGCAGGTCTTGCACCATTAATAGCAAGAACCATTTTATCACAGTTATAGTATGAAACAACAGAAGTAATTATTGAAAAGCTTAAAGCAATTACAACTGAAAGTGTACCTAAGTTTAAATAATAGCATATAAAATATATGACTAATGATATAATCAAAAAGAAACCTAAAATAATAATATATGTATGTATTTTATTGTCTCTTACTGCTTTTAAAATCATATTATCACCTTAGAATTGAACTTTAACAGGTTCTTTTTGAGCATCATCAATTTTAAAGAATGCTTCTTCTTTAAATCCAAGCATTCCTGCTATTAAATTTGCTGGAAATTTCATTATTGCAGTATTATACATTTGAACAGTATCATTATAAAATTGTCTTGAATATGCAATTTTATCTTCAGTTCCTGATAATTCTGTTTGTAATGCCATAAAGTTTTCGTTTGCTTTTAAATCTGGGTAAGCTTCTGCAAGTGCAAATAAGTTTTTAAGAGTTTCAGTTAATTGATTATTTGCATTAGCTTTATCTTCAACAGAAGTTGCAGTAGCATATGTATTTCTTGCATCTATAACTTTTTCTAATGTTCCTTGTTCGTGAGCTGCATAGCCTTTTACAGTTTCAACTAAGTTTGGAATCAAATCAAATCTTCTTTTTAATTGAGTATCAATTTGAGCCCAAGCATTTTTTACTCTCATTTTTAAAGTTACTAGGTTATTGTATAAACCAATTACAAAAAATAAAAGGATGACTACAATTACTAGAACTATTATAATCCACATAAAAACATACCTCCTTTTTTTACATGTTTATACTATTTTATCATTAAATATTAACATTTGCAATAAAATTGTAGGACTAAAAATGTTAAATAATTGTGAAATTATAATGTATTGATAATCATAATTTATTTTAATTAAGTAATAAGTAATTTGACAAAGAATATATTATATAGTATAATAGACTTGTTAAATAATCTTAGGAGGAATTTTTGTGAAAGAAGATAAAGCATTTATAGTTAGAAAGATTCTTACAGTTGTAAGTCTAGTTCTTATATTTGCTACAGCAGGATTACTTGCAATAACAACTCAACTTAAGACAATAACATTTAATTATTATGGAGATGTAAAATCTATAAAAACATTAGCAAGTTCAGTAGATGCTTTTTTATTACAAAATAATATATATTTAAATGATAGTGCTATAGTAGAACCATCTGAGAAAGCAAGAGTGATAAATGGCATGACATTGACAGTTTATAGTAACGAAGAAGAGGCTTTTGATATTGAGAGTGTTAGAGAATCATATGCTCCAATAGTTGCTAGTGTAAAACAAGAGATTGAATCAATTCCATTTGAAGAAGAAACAGTAGATAATGAAGAAAGAGATTCTGGAGAAACCGAAGTAATACAAGAAGGTGTTGAGGGCTCTAAATCTATAAGTTATATAGTAAAATCAACAAAAAATAAAGTAATTCAAAAAGATGAAATTGGATCTGAAATACTTGCTGAGGCACAAAATAGAGTGGTAGAAGTTGGAACAAAAGTTACCGTATCAAGAAGTGACGTTGTGACTTCAATTAGTACCGAGGTCGTTGATGGAGGCTTTGTACAATATAATATTTCCTTACCACTTGAATATCAACAATATGCATATAATCTATGTAAGAGATATGGAATAGATTATCCTATGTTTTTAGCATTAATGTATACTGAGAGTGGATTTAATCCTAATGCTAGCAATGGAGGAATGTATTTAGGACTATGTCAAATAGGTATATCTAACTTTTCTAATTTAAGCTCAAAACTAGGAATTACAAATCTATATGATCCATATGATAATATGACAGCTGGTGCATATATGCTAAGTACATATATGAGTATAGCTACAACACGTACATCAGATTATCAAACTCAATTAGTATATGCTTTAAATTCATATAATATGGGTGAGAATGGATATTATAATTCATGTTTTAGCCAAGGAATAATAGATAGAGCATATAGTAACAAGATACTTGCTCATAGAGAAAATCTGGTAAATACAGGAAGTATATAAAATATAGTAAGTAAAAAAGAATAGTTTCTACTATTCTTTTTTTAATAAGGAGAAAAGATGAATACTCTAATAGAAACAAGAAAAATAATGAAGAAATTTAATATAGTGGCAAACAAGAGATACGGTCAAAATTTTTTAATAGATGATAATATCTTAGAAGAAATTGTCAATTCTGCTGACATTACTAAAGATGATTTAGTAATAGAAATTGGCCCAGGTCTTGGAAATTTAACAGAATATATCTTATCAAGGGCTAAGTATGCTATATTAGTTGAAATAGATTTAAAAATGATAAAAGTCTTAGAAGATAGATTTAAAGATAGAAAAAATTATATTTTGATTAATGATGATATTTTAAAAGTAAATATTGATAAGCTTGTAGAAGAGATAAAGAGCAAAAATGATTTAAGCTTTAGAAGTGTAAAGGTTGTTGCAAATTTACCATATTATATTACCACACCAATAATATTTAAGCTCTTAGAAGATGAAAACTCAATATCAGATATAACAGTTATGGTTCAAAAAGAAGTTGCACAAAGAATGGTTGCCAAACCTAAAAGCAAAGATTTTGGAATTCTTACACTAATGGTAGATTATTTTTCAAATGCGAATATAATAGTATTAGTTCCAAACTCAAGTTTTATTCCAGAGCCTGGAGTTATGTCTGCAGTAATTAATCTAAAGAAGAACAGGAAATATAGTGTAAAAAATGAAAAAATGTTTTTTGAATTGATACATAAGGCTTTTGCTCAAAGAAGAAAGAAAATGATAAATTCTTTATCATCTACTAATTTTAACAATATGACTAAACAAGAATTAGAAGATTTGTTTAAAAGATGTAATTTGGATTTTAATACTAGAGCAGAGGAATTAACTATTGAGGAATTTATTGAACTGGTTAATAATATAAATTAGTAAGGAAGAGGTTGAGATGAATATAGAAAAGTATAGATTTATAGCTCATAGAGGACTATTTAATAGATTGGATACACCAGAAAACTCAATGAAGGCATTTGAAAATGCTATAGAAAAAGGATATGCAATAGAATTAGATGTAAATATGTCTTTAGATGGACATTTGGTGGTTTTTCATGATATTAGCTTAAAAAGAATGACAGGAATAAAAAATGATGTTAATTTATTAAACCTGAATGAATTAAAAAAACTTAAGCTTTTAGGCACAGATAATGTAATTCCAACTTTTGAAGATGTTTTAATGCTTGTTAGTGGAAAAGTACCATTGATGATTGAAATTAAAAGAAATGGAAATTACAAAGAATTAATGAAGAAGCTTATTAATTTATTAGAAAAATATGATGGAGAATATATTGTAGAGTCTTTTGATCCTAGAGTTATATATTGGTTAAAGAAAAATGCTCCACATGTAATAAGAGGTCAGTTAGCTTCTAAAAATATTAGAGAGGTAAGTAGTAGAATATTAAAAGTATTACTTGGTAAAATGTTTTTTAACATTTTCACAAAGCCTAATTTTGTAGCCTATCTTTATACTGAAGTTGATAAGAAGTTTTATAAAAAACAGAAAAAGAAGAAAAGATATGTTGCACTTTGGACATTAAGAAGTAAGGATGAATATAATAAAATAAAGGATATTACAGATATGGTTATATTTGAAAATGAGGAGACTATTTTATAGTCTCCTCATTATTTAAATTAGTATTTTTTTCTTTCATCTTTGCTTTCTAATACACTATGTACAAGTAAGTATCTTTCTGCTAGGCCAATATTTTTACAAACAGATTTGTCAATTTTACTTCCGCTTTCTATAAGCTTTGTAAACTCTTTGTCTAAATTAGATACCATCTTATCTATTGTAAAGTTTTGTAGTATTTTATTTCTACAAGTATCTTTTATATCTTCTTTTTTGTAATTCTCTAAAATATATAAAATAGCTTTTGTATACTCTTCAATTTCATCTTGAGAATAGTTAAAATCAAACTGCTCACTAGGTGCTTGATATGATTTGATTAGTATACCACAATCTTTACCTATAAGCTCAGCTTGTCCACCCACATCAGATGATACAATTGGAACACCCATAGATAATGATTCATAAGTAGTAAGTGTTAGTCCCTCTCTTAAAGAGCATATTAAAGTAACATTTGCAACTTTATAAAATGGTCTTACATCTTGTTGCATACCAAAGCATGTTACATACTCTTCAAGTTTATTATCTACAACATATTTTTTTACATCTTCAAATGCAGCTCCGTCTCCTACAAGAGCAAGTCTTACATCTTTTCGTGTCTTTAATACATTTTGTAACACCTTTATAGCAAACAATGGTCTTTTATAGTGAACCATTCTACTAGGGAAAAGAATTACTTTTTTATCCTTATACATATCTTGAAGCTCTTCATCTTTATCAAGTGGTATGTTGGGATCATAAAAAGATGTATCTGTTCCGATGTATATTGGTTTTACATTTTTTATATTTCTTTTCATAGTCTTATACATTACATCTCTTAAATGAGCTGTACAAGTATAAGTAGCATCTAAGTAATTTGCAACAGCATTTGAATCTTTTGGAAATCCTCCATTTCTTAATGTCCAGTTTTCAGCGTGAATATAATCTACAAATGGAATATCTTTAAAATGACATTTTAGCCAAGGAAGAGCATAGTAACCATAGTAGCTATTGCTTAAAAATACTAGTTTTATTCTTCTACTTCTTATTATATATTCTATAAATGAAGCCCAATCTTTTCTTTTTAAAAATGTTGTTAAATCAAAGTATTCTTCAACATATTGTTCTATTCCTTGTCTTAAGGCATAGTCACATTTTTGCGTTGTTATAACAGATATCTCATAATTTTTTTGCTTAAGTCCTTTAATAAGGTTTAGGTTAAAAATATCTGCTCCGCCAACTACTGACCATGGTAATATAAAAAGAACCCTTTTTATATCATTATCAGGTACGATTGGCTTTCTTTTTAAATCAACTTTTTCTGGTACGTTTTTATAATCTACTTCATAACTATCGTCAAATTGAATTATTTCTGTTTTTGGGTTAATATTTTCAATAATTTCTGAAAATTTCTTACTAGTTTTATCATCAATTGATATTCTCATTTTTTTGTTTTCTTTTAGATTTCTTTGCCAAAATCCATAAAATCCCATTTTTAATGGTATATATCCTTTTGAAAGGAAATTTAGCCATAAATACCAATCCTCATAGATATCATTTCCAAGTTTTAAGTATTCTTCTATAAACTTATCTTTTCTTACAAAGATATCTGATGGTATTATATTTTTTTTCTTTTCTTCTGATATACTTAGTTTGATATTATATAGATTATCTTTTGAGCCAAATTCTACAGTCCTTGAATAAGCAAAGACAGCTTCTTTATTAAATTTCATAGTAAAAAAGCCACATTCTAGCATTGTCCTATCAAGTAAGTTGTTTTTATTTAATATAAATAACAAATCACAATTTGCTAAATTTACAGCATACAATTTAGCTTCAGAAATACTAGTGTAATCTTTTATAAAGATTTTAATTCTCTTATCTTTTTTTGCATATTCATTTAAAATAATATCCTGATTATCTGTTATTACTATCCATTCCCAAAAAGGAAAAGTTTGATTTTTTAATGAATTTAACGTTTGAATCATATATTCTTCATTGTCTTCTTTATTATATATTGTTATTATACTAATAAATGGATCGGAAGAGTTAATGCTCATTCTTTTTGAATCGTCTTTACCAGGTTGTAAAGAAAAATCAAAATATTTCATTTCATTTAATGTTTTTAGTTTTCTTCCCATATAAATTTCTCCTTAATATAAAATAATTTTGAGAATATTTTAATGATAAAATTAGTTAAATATAGCAATTAGTATACAAAAAAACTTCCAATAAAATAACATGCTTTATTAAGTGCAAATTAAATATATTGAAAGTAAGAATTCTATACAAACTGTATAATAATTTTATCACATTTAAAATAAAAAAGCAATATGCTTTTATATCTAAAAATTCGACAGAGTAAATTTAGATTCCAGCTACATGGTGAGTTAATTTTTTATAGCATTTGCGACAAACCGCTTTATATGAGTCGTTTCCTCCAATTAGTATATCTGGACCTGTAGTAACTGGTACTCCATTTATCATTCTCATATTTACTGTCGCTTTTTTACCACACTCGCAAATGGTTTTTATTTCCTCTATTTTATCTGCATACTCCATTAAAGGACCTGAGCCCTCAAAAAACTTCATTTTAAAATTTGTTCTTAGTCCATAACAGATTACGGGAATATCTAGAAAATCTACAATATCACTAAGCTGTATAACCTGTTTTCGAGTTAAAAATTGAGCTTCATCAACTAAAATACAATCGGGTTTGGTTTCAAGTTTTTTTATATCACGATAAATATTTGTTTCACTGTCAAACAAAAGAGCATCTGATTGAATTCCAATTCTTGTAGTTATTTTTCCAACTTCATATCTATCATCAATTTTTGCAGTATATATTAAAACGTTTTGACCTCGCTCTTTGTAATTATATGCTACTTTTAATAGATCTATAGTTTTTCCGCTTCCCATTGCTCCATATCTAAAATAAAATTTTGCCATATATAGCCTCCTAAAATCAAACAAATTATAACATATAATTTATATATTGTTAAGGTATAAATTATATTGACATGACAAAAATTTTAATATATAATGAGCTTGGTTGTTAATTTATGATGAGCTAAATAAATATTTGCTTAGTTTCCTGAAAATTAAATTTAAGGAGGGATTTATTTGAAAAAATATAGCAAAGTAATTGATAAGATGAAAAAAAATCAGCTCACGTTAAAGCAACTGGGGTTAAGTATGGAGGATATAATTTATCTAAGAGATATTGGATATAACATAAAAGAACAATATGATCCACGATTTGGTGATTATGTTTATTATATAGTAACATCGGGCGATACAGCCTATATTAAGATTTCTGATTTGCCAAAGAAAAAACAGGAGGTTAAATTAAAGCTTCTAGAAATATCAGATTTACATGCAGGATGTAAAAACTTTGACAAGAAAGGCTTAGATAAGACACTCCAAGAAGCAAAAAATAGAGGCGTGGAGTTTGTACACATCTCTGGAGACTTACTTGATGGTTTTGGAGTATATAGAGGTCAAGAGAATAACTTAAAGTCAAATAAAGCTATTGAGCAAGTAAATGAGTTGATGTCTATACTTGAAAAGTATGACTTTTGGTATATAGCCAGTATGGGAAATCATGACCAATCCTTTTGTATGAAAGGTGGGTTAGATCCTATTAAATATTTGGAGGCCAAAATGGCAAAAAAAGGTAAACGGTTTACCTATTTAAATGCATATGAAGGTAATATAATTCATGCTGGAATTGTATTTAGACTTATTCATCTACAAGGCGGAGCAGCTAGAGCAGCATCATATAAAGTTCAAGTGTATCTTTCAAGAGTATTTGAGAGTAATTTAAATGATGTTCACATAGGAGGAAAGATATATAATTTAAGAAGTATACAAGCAGGTCATTTTCATACCTTTTATGCGTTATCTATGAGTGGTATTACTATAATAATGCCAGGTAATTTTCAACATGATGGCGACTTAGAAAAGAGAATGGGAATTTCAGGAAAAACAGGTGGAGTATTTAGAGAGCTTACAATAGTTGGCGACAAAATTTCTAAGGAAAAAATTGAGTTTTATAATCCTTGGAAAGAGGAGGGTTAGATATGAAGGATATTTTTTTAACTTCACAAAAAGCAACTAATGCACTTTCAAAAATGCGAACCAAAGCTTGTACCCTTGAAGAATTAGAATTAAATAAACAAGAAATTGATGAGCTTATATCAGCAACAGGGAATATTAATTATAATAGATTAAATGATACATACTATATAACTAAATTTAACGAGAATAACTATGAGATAATTTCTTTTTCAAGCAAAGATGAAGTTACAGAAAAGTGGCTTGAGCTAAGCGATTTATATCTTGGTAGTAAATTTTGTGATATGGATACGTTAAATTATGTATTAGAACTTGCAAAAAATCAAGGAATTACTAACGTTCATATCGCAGGAGATTTATGTGCGGGACATCCCTCATATAAAAAGCAAGATTTATATCTTACAGCAAAAACAGCACAAGAGCAAGCTGACATAGCTATAGAACTTTTTTCTAAATATCCAGATTTTAAGTACTATTGTATAAATGGAGAAAGAGATCTATCTTTTGAAAAAGGTGATTCAATTAATCCTATTATACTTGTACAAAGAGGACTTAGTGAAAAGGGAATAGAGTTTCATCATATTAACGAAATGGTAGCAAACTTAGTAATACAGGGAGTAGTAAAAAGACTTCAACATGGAACTGGAAAGCTTGCTTATACCAAATCATATAAAATAGAAAAAGAAATGTGGCAACAGTTTGAAAATATGAGTGATAATGTAATAATAAAGAATAGAAACTATAATATATGTTTTGTTCAGTTTGGACATTATCATGTAACTTGTTTACAAGCTTTAGGTGGAATAATGATTACATCGACAGCTGGTATGGTATTTGATGATAAGGGAGTATTAAATGAAAATACATCTTATCCATGTGCTAAGATTACAGAAGCTACGATAAAAAATGGTAAGGTTATTAGATTTATAACTGAAAATATTACCAACCCAAAGAATGTTATAATGTAAAAAAACACTTCAAAAGAAGTGTTTTTATTTTATCTATTATATATAATAAAAAACAAGTAACCTTAAAAGATTACTTGTTTACCATTTTACTGGAGCCGAAACTCAGATTCGAACTGAGGACCTACGGTTTACAAGACCGTTGCTCTACCAACTGAGCTATTCCGGCAATATACTTTTAATGGTGACCCGTAGGAGAGTCGAACTCCTCACTCCGCCGTGAAAGGGCGATGTCTTAACCGATTGACCAACGGGCC
>CALXAR010000021.1 GCA_944386345.1 uncultured Clostridia bacterium | reverse complement strand
ATATTTTGCATATATAATAAGAATTCTCTTAAGAAATTTGGTATATCATCATACATATAAAAACCTCCTAAAAATACGGCGTCCATATTTCGATTTTAAGGCATTTTTATTATGAGGGTAATATAGTTACTTGTCATGAAATATTTATAAGTGTCTTAAAATCTAAATATAAGCAAATATTTTGCGCAATCGTATAATTATTATATAATAGTATCATAAAAGTAACATGTAAAGTATAAACTTATTATAACAAAGTAATAAGATAAAATGTATATAATAAGTAAGTAAGATAACGTAATAATACTATTATAAAATTTTAAATATAAAGCTTTTAAATCAATATATAGCCATAGATAAATAAGTAATGATTTAACTATAGTAAATATATCATATAGCATAAATTAAGTCAATAAATCCTACTCCTATTTTCACAAAATTATTATTTTGCGCAATCGCGTAAATCTTTAAAAGCTACTCTTAGCCTCTCTCTTCTTTCTAAAATTTAATTTAAAATATAAATTTTTTAATTATCATATTTTTTTATAATTCTGCTTTAAATAAAAAATGCTTTATTCTTCATCGTAAGTATTTTATTTTTAAAATATCTTTTATCCTATTTATAATTAATTTTATATTATAAAAAGAGCAAAATAATATTTGCCCTTCTTTTCCTCTTTAGTACCATATTTTTATATTACTTACTATTTAAATCACTATATGACTTTTTTAATAGTTCTTTTGCAGTATCATATGTAAGGACCTCTAATGCCTCATCATAACTAAACCATCCTATATTTGCTATTTCACTATCTTGTTTCTTTAATGTATCTGATTTGCTTTTTGCTAAGAAAAAGACTACTGTTTTATCAACATCCTCTTTAGGTGAATAATTAATTGTATATCTGTTATTCTTATATAGTTCAATATCAACACTTGTTTCTTCCTTTACTTCTCTTATTGCTGTTTGGTATTCATCCTCTCCCTTTTCCATATGTCCTTTTGGAAAATCCCAATGTCCTTCATTATGTTTTACAATTAAAACTTTATTTTCATTGTTATATATAATTGCTCCACATGATTTTTCTTTTTTCATAATTTAATTCCTCCAATCTTTAGTTATTTGCCATATATAAACAAACGTTCTTTGTGCGCTGATTTATATTAATATTACATGTTACATATTATATCAGAGTAATAGATTAAAATAAAGAGGTCTTAGCCTCTTTATTTATTAAATACCATATCTATATACATCAAGAATAAGTGCTGCATCATCTGAATTTATTAGTCCATTTTCATCCATATCACCAATTTGTAAATCTTCATCACTTACATTTCCATATCTATATAGATCTAGTGCAATTGCTGCATCATCTGAGTTTACTGCTCCGTTTCTATCTAAGTCACCTTTTATATAATCAACATCTTTTAATATTACCTTTTCAGTCATAGTCATACTAGATGTTGATGATTCTGTTTGTAACACAACCTCTAATGTATTATTGTCTATATAGCTTATAGAAGAAATTGTAATATCATTTAAATGATTATCTATATATTTTTGTATTACTTCTTTTGCATAGTTTAATCTCTCATCATTTGTATTATATAAATTAGGTATAGAAATAACAGGATTAAAAGAAAGTATAAGATTGCAATCATCAATATATACATCACTTTCAGTACCTAATACTGCTGATATAACTCTATATTTATTTAAAAGACCAGCTGTTTGAGAATAAAATTCTTTAACAACTATACTAGAATTAGCAATTTTTAAAGTATTTTTTACATAATCATATGAATTTATATTATAATCATAGTTGTCATTTAATTCAACCTCTATACCAAATGCATTTGAGTAATTAGATAGTGCTTTATCTATTGCATCTTGAATTGTTTGAGATTTTAAGAAGCCATCATTTTTATATTCTACATTAATCTCTTTATTTGCAAGTTCCCTAGTAAAAGTTCCTTCATCATTTAATTTATATCGTATTTCTATATTTATTTTATGAATTGAGTCAAAGTCTGTACTAATAATGTAATTTGATAAGTCTTCATTTATACTAGCAAAATAATTACTTATATGAGAATTTAGTAATTTATCAAGCTCTACTTTAACTTTATCAAAGTCCATCTGATTATATGAAGTAGAATATGTATTTAAAAATTGACTTAAACAATTACTTGCATATTGCTCTTTTTGAGTTATATTTACTCCATTAATAATCAAATCTTGTGTATCTGTAGATAATATATTATTCTTAATAAAAGAAATGTTTAAAATATTATTTACTGATTGGTATATCATATTATACTCAGTACCTTGACTTAAGACTAATTGGTCAAAATAAGTTACTTCCTTTGTAATTATATTATTATCATTGTCTGTTATTGTGGCAATAAGTCTGTATGTTTTTCCTTGTTGCACTTCTAAATTATATAAGTTTATATAATAGATATCACTTTGAGTCATACTATATTCTGACTGAGGTATAACCTCAGCTATACAAACAACGTTATTGTCTTCATCTACTAATGAGACTTCTGGAAGAGTAGTTAAATATTCAATCTCTTCATTATCTACTTTTTTATTAATTTTTATTGAGCCAACTAAAGAAAGGTTATTATCTAGATTAGCTATCTCATCTAAACTTAAAGCCATAACTGTATTTATTTGTAAATCTAAAATAGATGCTGTATATTCTTTATACTCTTCGTCATCTTGCGTTTGACCTTGTGGGTTAAACTGAACTCCAAAACATATTAAATTATAATTAAATGTGACAATCATTGATATAAATACAGTAATAACTAAAAATCTTTTTATTATCTTTTTCATATATACCCCCTAAATATTTATTTATATATTATCATTAAGATAATAATTGTTCAATATTTTTTCACTTAAAGAGGCAAAAAAACAGACATAAAAAATTATGTCTGCAATAAACAAAATAGATGCCTCTACATTGCTATAGAGGCGATCATAAGAGGTTGATATATGAAAACTAAGGTTTTTCCCTAGCTCGGCATGCTTATTTTATTGTCCCCAAACACCAGCTAATGTTTGTTTAGCATATGCTTGAGATTCTGCTAATTTGTTATATTCTAATGCTTTTTTACTTATATTAGAATCTAGTACTAATTTTCCTTCTTTAAGTATCTGAGCATTATATAGTGTAGTTTCATCTGAATATATATATATCATTGCATATCCATTTGAGACTTTTGTTTCATCAAAAGATATATCTATATATTTTCCAGATAAATCTTCATCTATTGAATATACAGTATCAGGTAATTCTTTTGAAAAATCTGTACCAATCATTTTAGCATTTATTCTTTTATCTCCAGAAATTAAAACTAAAACTCCTTCCTCATCAATTGTAGCAACTTTTACTGTTGCTTTTTGCCCTGGTTCTAAAGCTTTTAGCTCATCTGGTAGAATTGTTTCGTCTTCTGTTACGTTTACTTCATTATTAGTTGCTTCATTAGTATTCTCTACAGAGCCACTAACAACTGTTGAAGTTTGAGTATTGTTGTTAATTTTGAAGTATAAGAATAAACCACTAGCAATTATAACTAAGCATACAATACCAACAATTATTTGCGTACTATACTGTTTTAGATAAAAGCCAAATTTATTACTATAATACATTCAACAACAACCTCCTTTACATAACATAGAATACTCTACATCTTTATTATAGCACTTCCGTTATGTAAAGTCAACACTTTATTTCAATTTTGTTACATTTTTATGTACTTTCTACATATCTGCATTATGCCAAACATTTTGAACGTCATCATTTTCTTCCATTTTATCTAGGAAGTTTTGCATTTTCTCTTCCTCTTCTTCTGTAAGTTCTTTTTTCATATTAGCAATTTGTCTTACATCTGATTCAACAATTTTTGCTCCTGTCTTTTCAACAGCCTCTAATACCTCTGAGAAAGTATCAGGTGAAGTGAATATCTCTATATATTCTTCATCTGGTACAAAATCATCTGCACCAGCATCAAGTACTGTCATCATTAATTCATCCTCATCTATGTTTTCAGCTTTTTCAATTAGAATATATCCTTTTTTCTCAAACATATATGAAACTGATCCATTTACTCCTAAAGAACCACCAGCTTTTGAGAAAATATGTCTTACATCTGCTGCAGTTCTATTTTTATTATCTGTTGTAGCTTCAACTATTACAGCTACTCCACAAGGTCCAAAGCCTTCATAAGTAATTTCTTCATAATTATCTGCATTTGCATCTCCTGCAGCTTTTTGTATACATCTATTTATATTATCATTAGGCATATTATTTGCCTTACATTTTGCAATTACATCCCTTAGTTTACGATTGACATTCGGGTCAGGGCTTCCTCCCATTTTAACTGCTACAGTAAGTTCTTTTCCAAGTTTAGAAAATATACCTGCTCTTTTGGTATCTGTGGCTTCTTTTTTTCTTTTAATGTTAGCCCATTTACTATGTCCACTCATAACTCTATCCCTCCATCTTCCTATAAATTTTAAATAAACAAAATAAATAGTAACCTTTTTATGTTACTATAATGCTTTTAAATTATATCACTAAGATTACATTTTGTCTAGTTTTTTAATGGTATAAATATAAAACTAAACAAAAAATGACTTTTTTACACACAAAAAAAGAAATGATATAAAACATTTCTTCTTTTATTTTTTAATAAAGTGATGGATAAATTTTCTTATATATTTCATAATTACTAATCACTTTCTTTAGATAGTTTGTTGTTTCTTCAAAAGGGAGATCTATGTCTGTAGTGTTTAAATTATCTGGTATTATACCTTGTTCGATCCATTTATTTACATTGCCTATTCCTGCATTATATGCACAAATTGCAATATAGTAATTGCCATTGTATCTTGATATTAAAGAGGCTAAATAATTACAACCAATCTCAACATTTACGTCTATGTCATAAATTGTCATATTATTTATCTCATCTGTAGATTGAGTAGTTATATTAACTTCCTTAGCTGTGGCTTCTGTAATTTGCATTAGTCCCTTTGCCTCTTTATTTGAAGTGGCATACTTATCAAAACCGCTTTCTGCATTAATAACAGCAAGTGCCAAATATGGATCTAGATTATTATTTACACTATGAGCTACAATTTGATCTTTATATTTGATAGGATAAACAATTGTTCTTATAGCTGTTATTCCTATAATCAGTACACCAATAAAAGCTATAAATATAAATGTTTTTATTAACTTTTTTTTCATTAATCCCCCTCTTTTCAGATTATTATTTTGCATCAAACCAACTATTTCCTACATTTAAATCTACATCTAAAGGTATATCTAATTTTACAACGTTTTCCATTGTATCTTTCATAATTTTCTTTACAGCCTCAACTTCATCATCAAAAGTCTCTACTATAAGTTCATCATGTACTTGCATTACAAGCTTTGATTTTAAGTTATTATTTTTTAATGATTTATATAAGTTATTCATTGCAATTTTTATTATATCAGCAGCACTTCCCTGTATTGGTGTATTCATTGCAATACGTTCACCGAATTGAATTATGTTTTTATTTTTGTTCTTAAGCTCTGGAATATATCTTCTTCTACCAAATAATGTAGATACATATCCTTTTTCTCTTGCTTCCTTAACAATGTCTTTCATAAATTCACGTATACCATGGTATTTAGTAAGATAAGTATTTATATACTCTTTTGCTTCTTTCCATGAAACACCAATATTTTTAGCAAGCCCAAACTCACTTATTCCATATACTATACCAAAATTTACAGCTTTTGCTTTAGAACGCATCTGCTTTGTAACCTCTTCAAGCGGTACACCAAATACTTGTGAAGCAGTTACTTTATGTACATCTATTCCGTTATTAAATGCATATTGCATTGTTTCATCTTTAGATATATGAGATAAAACTCTAAGCTCAATCTGGCTATAGTCTGCATCTACTATCTTCTTACCACTTGGTGCTGTAAAAAATGTCCTAATTTTACTTCCAAGTTCAAGTCTTATAGGAATATTTTGTAAATTTGGTTCAACACTACTTAATCTTCCTGTAGAAGTTACAGTTTGAGTAAAAGTAGTATGTATTCTTGAATCATTTTTTATTGTTGCTTCAAGACCATCTACATATGTTGATTTTAGTTTCATAGTCTGTCTATATTCAATTAGTAAAGGTATTATATCATGATATTCCTCTAAAGATTCTAATACCTCTTTATTAGTTGAGTACCCTGTTTTTGTTTTTTTCTTACCAGGCAATTTTAGCTTCTCAAAAAGTATTACTCCAAGTTGTTGAGGAGAATTTATATTAAACTCTTCTCCTGCTAAATTATATATTTCTTTTTCAAGTTCATCTATTCTTTTTGATATCTCTTCACCAAATTCTTTAAGCTTTTTTTTATCTACATACATTCCTACTGTTTCCATGTTAGCTAGTGTCTCAGATAGAGGAATTTCTATATTATACATTAAATCATACATTCCATCTTCTTTTAGCTTTTTATCAATAATTTCCTTTGAATTATATATACACTTTGTAGCAAGTGCAATATCTTTTGATAAACTTGAATCTATTTTTTTATCTTCTTCTGTTGCTTCAAATAAAGATAATTGTACCTGCTCTTTAGATTTATCTTTGCTTTCTAATATAATACCAAACAATTCGCTTAAAATAGTGTTAAATTTGTGATTTCTTGTTGAATCTAATAAATAACACCCAATAAGCAAATCATAGCTAAAATTTGAAATCTCATCGCATATATTAGTAAATATAAATCTCTGATCTTGCTTTATATTAAATCCTAATTTATAACAGCTAGAAATAGCAAATTCTTTAAAAAGATTATGTACTATTTCTTTATCTGATTTGTTATCTAAATTAAATGTATCTAGATTTATAATATAGCATTTGTCTAAAGTAGGAGTATATAAGCTTAAAAATGATCTGTCATGTATTTCTAAAATGCTATTGAAGGCTTGATTTTCATAATTTATATTTAATATATATGATACTTTATCCTCTTTTAAAACTTTGTCTATTATATCTATATATTCTTCTAAATTGTTTTTAGTAATCATATAAATATCTTTATCATCTATCTTTACATTTTCTTTAGTATCCATTTGCTCATCAGCTTCATATTTTATATCACTAAAATCATATTTTGCAAGAAATTTATTAAATGATAGTTTCTTAAATTCTTTGTATAGCTCCTCTTTATTTACTTCTTTTACTCTGTTTTCTTCATAATTTAATTCTATTGGAACATGTCTATTTATAGTTGCAAGAGTATAACTAAGTCTTGCCATTTCTTCGTCATTTTTTAGTTTTTCAATTATTTTAGCGCTTGCATCTAATGTATCTATATTTTTATATATATTGTCTAACGTTGTATATTTTCCAATTAATGTATATGCTGTTTTTTCTCCAATACCTTTTACACCAGGAATATTATCTGATGAGTCTCCCATAAGAGATTTTATGTCTATAACTTGATATGGTTCTATTCCCTTCTCTTGCATAAGTAGCTCTGGAGTATATACTGTATAATCTGTTTTTCCCATTTTAGTTGAAGGAAATATTATATTTGTTTTTGAAGAAATTAATTGATATGAATCTCTATCGCCTGTTAATATATACGTAAATATATCTTTTTGTGTATTATTCTCATTTAAAGAGGCAATAGTTCCTAAAATATCATCCGCCTCATAGCCTTCTAACTCATAAATTGATATATTCATTGCACGTAATACGTCTTTTATTATAGGGACTTGCTCTTTTAATTCATCTGGCATTCCCTTTCTTGTTCCTTTATATTCTTCATACATTTTATGCCTAAATGTAGGGGCTTTAAGATCAAATGCTACAGCTATATAATCTGGATTAAATTTTTCAATTATCATATAATATATATTTAAAAATCCAAATATAGCATTAGTATGAATCCCATCTGCTGTTGTCATTCTAGCACCAGCAAGACCATAAAACGCTCTATTTAATATACTATTTCCATCTATTACTAAAAATTTCTCCATATTATTTCTCCTCTATTATTTTATTGTTATTATTATCTTATATAATTATACAAATTTTTCCCAGACTAGATTTGCTACTTCAAGACCTCTATCAGTCAGCATTATATGACCTTTTTCATCTTTAATTAATCCATCTTTTACTAATTCATTTATTTCTTCAGAGAAAATATCATATACATCTTTTTGATACTTTCTTTTAAATTTTGTTTTATCTAGTCCTTCTGTTTTTCTTAAATTAAGCATAACATATTCTTTCATCAAAGCAAGTAAGTCTAGCTCTTCACATTCACTTCTTACTGATTTATTTGATTTAATATTATTTATATATTCTCTAACATCTTTTAAATTTGAATATCTTCTTCCGCCAAAAAAGCTTGCAGCACTACTTCCAAAGCCTAGATATTGCTCTTGATTCCAATACTTTAAATTATGTATAGACTCATATCCTTTTAATGCATAATTTGATATTTCATATCTATGATATTCATTTGTCTCAAATGTATCTTTTAAATACTTATACATCTCATATTCTGTATCTTCATCTACAAGAGAAATATATCCCTCTTTAAGCAAAAACGCAAGCTTAGTATTTTCATGTATCTCCAAATTATATATAGAAATATGTTTTATATTTTTTTCTTTTAAAGATATAGCATAATCTACTGTGTTTTTAAACTCCTCTAGACTTAAATCTGGTAAAGGATAAATAAGATCTAGTGATATATTACTAAACCCAACTTCATTTGCCAAATTAAGTGTTTCTTCAAAATCTTTTAGTTTATGTGCTCTTCCAATCATTTTTAGCACTTTATCATATGTTGATTGAAGCCCTATGCTTAATCTATTTACTCCCGCCTCTTTATACATCTCAAGCTTTTCTTTTGTTATACTATTAGGATTAACTTCAATTGTAACTTCTTTTAAAGAATTACTTGAAATAAATAGCTTTAAAGTGTCTAGTATTTGCACTATATATTTTGCATCAATGTATGATGGAGTCCCTCCACCAATATATATTGTTGATATATTATATTGACTTAGTATTTCAGAATTTTTAAGTATTTCTTCACATAGTGCATCTATATATGGCTCTATTAGAGCCTCACAATTTGCAAATGAAGCAAAATCACAGTAATAGCATTTACTTAAACAAAATGGTATATGTATATATACTCCTATATCATTATTCATTTTTTTCTCCCTTAAGTCTTTTTTTATTCTATCATAAAGAATTTTTCATTTCAAGAAAATAGCAAAGAAAAAAAGAAGTAATATATATTACTTCTTAATATGACAAAGTAAAGGAAAGTCTAATTATCTTGTTCTAATTCATTTGCAATTGCAATTAATTTATCAAGTCTATGTTTAAGCCCTGACTTTGAAATTTTGTTTTTTCCTTCTGTTTTTGATGCGATTTGTTCTAGTGTATCTGTAGGATATTTTTCACGTAAAGAGGCTGTATATTGTAGTTTTTCACTTAGCTTTGAAAATCTTCCTTTAGTTCGAATTATCTTAATAGCATTAAGTTGTTGCAAAGCAGAATTTATAGATTTTGTCATATTTGCAATCTCACAATTTGAAGCTCTATTTTTAGTATTATTTACATCTTTTATAACTCTAATTTCTTCAA
This sequence comes from uncultured Clostridia bacterium, assembly GCA_944386345.1. GTDB lineage: Bacteria > Bacillota > Clostridia > TANB77 > CAG-465 > CAG-465. The sequence goes on along the minus strand of CALXAR010000021.1, from coordinate 13,306 downwards.
ATTTAAGCATACTTCTATTTGCCTCAAGTAGACTTAGCATATATGATATTTGTTCAGATTCTTTAAAATATACCACATATACACCAGCTTTTGCTCTTCTTACAAGCTTTGGCGTAAAGTCTAATAAAGATAACACATCAACAAAATATTCTGCACATGATTTATTTTTAAACGTTGCTTCAAATCTATAGTCTTTATTTGGATCTATTATACATCCGCTTGCCATAAAAACGCCTTTAATTACAGTCTTAATTTCTTCTTCTGATAGATTTGATATTTCAAAATAATCGTGAAAATCTTCCATTAAATCATTTTTATATTGAGCTTCTGTAAGATATTCTCCAAACCTCTCAGCTTTTATTATGTATGGATCTCTTTTTTTATTATAATATTCCATTATTTCATCTCTTACTTGTCCTGAAAACGACATATTACCACCCTATCATTTCCGCCATAGTCTTTAAAAGACTCAAGCATTTTAAATTCTTTATTCTCATTTACGATATGCTTTATATCATCTAACTGATCATAACCTATTTCAAAAATAATTATGCCATTAGGCTTTAAAACTTCCTTTGCCTCTTTAATTATTCTATTATAAAAATCAAGTCCGTCTTTACCGCCATCTAATGCGAGTTTTGGTTCTTTTTTTACTTCTTCTTGAAGCGTAGACAAAACATCCGTTCTTATATATGGAGGATTAGAAATAATTAAATCAACTCTTTTATCTTCTATATCCCTATTCTCATTTATTTCTTTTATTTTTTCACTTAAAAGATCAGATTTTTGTATAGTAACTTTATTTTGCATTCCATTACTTACTATATTTCTTTTAGCCACATTTAATGCTTTTTGTGATATATCCATTAGAGTTATATTTTCAATATCACTATTTTTAGCAACAGATATTCCTAAAGCTCCACTTCCAGTACATAAATCGATACCATTTTTTATTTTCTCATTTTCGATGTATTCAATTGCTTTTTCAACTAAAATTTCGCTATCTGCTCTTGGTATTAAAACATTTTCATCCACATAATATTTTTCTTTATAAAAATATTGTACATGTGTGATATATTGTAATGGATATTTATTAAAATAATATTTATTCAATAGCATATCTGCTTTTATCTCATTATTAATACTAATTAGATAACTATCATTTTGCAATATCAAGTTATTTCTATTTATGCCAGTTACATATTCAAGTATAGAATATATATCCTGATTATCATATGATATATCACTTAAATTCTCTTTTGTGTATTTTTTTATGTATTCGCTTGGTGTAACTCCGTTTGTTTTTCTTACAGCTCCAAGTATTCCATAAAGTGCAAGCTTTAACATACTATCTGTTGGCTCTTTTGTAGTAATAAGCTGTATAAGAGTAGCAGGATAATTTATAACGTCAAAAGGCTTTTTAAGCTTTGAGAATAAATTTACCACCTCATAAGCAATACCTATATTTAATATTCCAAATAAAAGTAACAAAACACCTTTTAAAAAAATATTTTCTATAGGAATAAAAACAGACGCCATCATTAGTATTACAAAATATACTACAAAATTTCCTCCACACCTTTTATGAAATCTTGATTGCTTCTTTACGTTTTCTAATGTTATCTCATCAATTGACAAATTTTCAAAAGAATTTACGGCTTTATGTTCTGCTCCGTGATACATAAAAATAATATCTAACTCTGGAATTGATTTTAACATAACTATATATAATATAAATTCTAATGCTATAATAATTGCTTGAATAATATTTCTTATGTTACTACTAAATATCAATGATATTGCCAGAGGAATTGATATACAAAATATTATTAAAATTGCATATAGCAATATGGTTTTTAAAATTCCATCATTATTTTTTTCTCCACTTGATTCAACAAATGTAGGAATAGCATTGCCTATTTGATTTCCAATTCCTAAAATACCTCTTAATATAGGAATTTTATATATGATTTTTTTTTCTTGTATTACACTGTTAATTTTACATCTAACACTATCATCATATTGTTGAGCTATTACTTGCCTATAGTCCGATGTAAATATTATTCCATTATATAATGCAACTCCACCTACTTTTATTTTTTTATCTTTCTTATTCATATTTTCACCTTTTTAGATTATATCATAAATGAAAAAAAAGAGCACCTACAAAAAGGTACCCACTTTATTTAAAAGCCAATCTTATTGTTTAATTCCATATTTTTCCATAAATTTAGCAGCTCTACCTTGGTTAGATATTGCTTGTTTTTGACCAGTATAGAATGGATGACATGCGCTACATGTATCAACTCTCATTTCTGGTTTTACAGAACCTGTTTCAATAACATTACCACAAACACATCTAATAGTTGCTTTTCCGTAATTTGGTTGTATTTCTTTTTTCATTTTCTTCACCTTCCCTATCATTAGTATTTTAATCGTTACTATGCTATTTTAACATAGTTAGAATAAAATTACAAGCTTTTTTAAATAAAATCGCTATATTTTTTTACTATTAAATATTTTTTACTATATCATGTCTAATAATTGAATAGTACATATAATATATTAGGAGGTGATACATATAATTAATCCTAAAACATTTTTAAACACATTTTTATGTGCAAGCAATGTAAAACTTCCAATAAATAATTCGCATTATATAACAGGAAAAGAAATCTCTATATTTTCTAACTTAGCAACAGTAGAAAGTACCCTATCTTCTTTTACTAATAATGTAAATTGTTATTTAAAATCTTTTAAGTCGAAATATAAAAGGTAAATTATTGTTTTTTTTAATTTTGTATGATATACTTTGTGTTGACTTAAAGAATATATATTGGTAAATTTAGATTGGAGGAAAAGTATATGGAAAAATTCGTAGTCCATGGACCATGTCGTCTAGAAGGCGAAGTAACTATTAGTGGAGCTAAAAATGCAGCGGTTGCTATTTTACCTGCTACACTTTTAGTAAAAGGAAAATGTCATTTAGAAAACGTACCTGATATAAGTGATATTCGTGCATATTGTAAAATTCTAGAATCTTTAGGTTCTAAAATAGAATACATATCAAAAAATGAAATGATAATAGATAATTCAGAGGTGTCTTCTGCAATTGCATCATATGATTTAACTAGTAAATTTAGAGCCTCTTATTACTTATTAGGTTCTTTAATTGGAAGATTTGATAAAGTACAAATCGGACTTCCTGGAGGGTGTAAACTTGGTGCAAGACCTATAGACCAACATATAAAAGCTTTAAAAAAACTAGGAGCAAAAGTTATTGTTAGAAATGGTAATGTCTATGCTTCAAAAACTGAGCCATTAAAAGGAGCTAATATCTTTTTTGATGTAGTATCTGTAGGTTCAACAATGAATGCAATTCTTGCAGCAACATTATCTGAAGGCACTACTGTGATTGAGAATGTGGCAAAAGAGCCTCATATAGTAGATCTTGCTAACTTCTTAAATTCAATGGGAGCTAAAATCAAGGGTGCTGGTACAGATACAATAAAAATTACTGGTGTCAAAGAATTAAAACAAAAATCTAGTTACTCTATAATACCAGATCAAATTGAAACAGGAACATTTATGGTTGCTGCTGCAGCTACTAAAGGTAATATTTTAATTAATAATTGTATTCCTAAGCATATGGAACCAATTACAGCAAAGCTAATTGAAGCAGGAGCTACTGTTGAAGAATTTGAATCTAGTATAAGAGTAAAAATGGATAGAAGGCCAACTTCTATTAGTATAAAAACAATGCCTTATCCAGGATTTCCTACTGATATGCAGCCTCAAATGTCTCTTCTACTTACTTTAGGAGATTCAACAGGCACTATAGTTGAAACTATTTGGGAATCTAGATTTCAATATACTGATGAACTTAATAAAATGGGCGCAGATATTTCTGCTCATGGTTCTACTGCAATATTTAAAGGTGTAGAAAAACTATATGGTGCTCCAGTAAAAGCACATGATCTAAGAGCTGGTGCTGCTATGATAATTGCAGGGCTTGTTGCTGAAGGAGAAACTGAAATTTCTGATATACACCATATTCTAAGAGGATATGAAAACATTATTGAAAAATTTACGAAATTAGGCGCTAAAATTGAATATGTAAAGACAGAGGATGAAGAATAATGCTTAAAATTCATCCATTATATAGTTCTAGTTCAGGCAATATGTTTCATATTGCCTCTTCTAATACAAATATATTAATAGACGTAGGAGTAAGCTATAAAGCTGTAAATGAAGGTCTTAAAAGTATTAATCTTACAATAAAGGATATAGATGCTATTTTAATTACTCATGAGCATTCAGATCATATAAAGGGACTACCTTTACTTTGTAGAAAAAATAACAATATTCCAATATATGCTTGTATCGATACAGCAAGCTATATTAAAGAGGAACTAGATGATAAAAATATCGAATCAAATATAATTGCAATTGATTATAACTTACCAATAAAAATAAAAGATATAGAAATATGTGCTTTTGAAACTTCCCATGATGCTTTAATGCCTTGTGGATATACATTAAAAAATGATGATTCTATAGTAACTTTTGCAACTGATTTAGGATATATTTCTCCTGTTGTATATGACTATTTTTCCAAAAGTAATTATGCAGTTATAGAATCTAACTATGACGATACAATGCTAGATTTTGGAAAGTATCCATACAAACTCAAAAGACGTATAAAAAGCATTACTGGTCATTTATCAAATAAAGATTGTGGACAAACTATTGCAAAACTTGCAAATGAAGGTCATACTAGATTTTTGCTTGCGCATATGAGTGAAAATAACAACAATTTAGAAATTGCAAAACAAACTGTTGATTCTATTCTATTTCAAAATGGTATAGAACCACAAAATGTTGAAGTTAATTTTGCAAGTAAGACTTTATCTAATGAGGAGTATACAATATGTTAAATATAAAAATAGTATGTATTGGTAAAATTAAAGAAAAATCTCTAAAAGAGCTTATTTTTGAATATGAAAAAAGGATCTCAAAATATGCTAAAATTGAAATAATAGAATTAGATGATGAAAAGATCCCACAAAACGCCTCTTCTACCACAGAGGAGCAGATAAAAATAATAGAATCTAAAAAAATACTAGATAAATTATCAAAATATCCAAATGCAAATGTTATATTGCTTGACTTAAAAGGAAAGCAATATACATCTGAAGAGTTTTCTGAGAAAATAAATGAGATTCAAACATACTCTTCTTCTACAATAATATTTGTAATTGGTGGTAGTCTTGGAATGAGTCATGAGTTACTCAATTATTCTTCCGATAAAATATGCTTTTCAAAAATGACATTTCCTCATCAACTCATTCGTTTATTTTTACTTGAGCAAATTTTTAGAGCCTTTAAGATTTTAAATAATGAAACTTATCATAAATAAAGAACCAGTATTTCACTGGTTCTTTATTTATTCATTTATTCTTTTTATACTTATTGCTTTATTGGTATTATCATCAAATTCTATCTCAATTGCGTTAAATATTGCCTCATTATCAGAGCATTCATAATGTGCATATTCTCCTGTTGTAAACCTTTTTATAGCAATCTCTGTTTTTAGCCCTAATACACTATCTTTTGGTCCAGTCATACCTACATCTGTAATATATGCCATTCCTGTATCAAAAATTCTTTCGTCTGAAGTCTGAACATGAGTATGTGTTCCAAAGACACAATTAACTTTATCTTTTAAAAAGTGACCCATTGCAAGCTTTTCTGCTGTGGCTTCTGCATGAAAATCAACAAAGATATATTTTACTTCTTGTTTTTTTAGTTCCTCAATTTGATCAATTACCACTTTAAATGGATTTATTATGTTTTTTACAATCATATCTCCCATAGCAAAAGTTCCTAAAAGATTAATAACTCCTACTTTAATTCCATTTTTTTCTACAACAACATTTTTATTTCCTGTTAAATTTGTTATATTCGCAGGTATTGCAAGTCTAGTAAGCTTTGAATACTCTGATGCCATCTCTTTTCTATAATACATATGATTTCCCATTGTAATTATATCTGCACCAGAATTTAATATTTCTTCATATTCTCTTTTTCTTATTCCCCTACCGCTTGCAGAGTTTTCACCATTAACAATGCAAAAATCAATATCACTTCTCTTTTTTAATTCATTTTTTAATCTTTCAACGCCAGTTTTTCCAACTACATCTCCTACTATTAAAAATTTCAATTTAATTCCTCCTACTAGTGAGATATTATATAACAAAGTTAAAAGAAAATCAAATATAAAAATATCCAGAACATTTAAATATATATAGAATATTATATATAAGGTGATTCTTTTTGTGTAATCCATCTAATAATCTATTAATTATTGCTACAACAGTATCTGTTTGGATATATAATAATTTCTCAGATGATACTATAAATTGCTTAGCTAACTTACTTCAAATTATTGGTCAAAATTTATCCAGTATGCAAGCATTTAATATAGTAAATAAAGTTAATAATAATAATAATGACGAAAACTAAAAAAAGGAAAGCTAATTTTTATTAACTTTCTTATACAAATTAAAATCATCTCCTATTATCTTGCATTTTATATTTTTATTTTGATCAAACATATATGGAATTAATAATCCAACTATAGAAATACTTGATTTCTTTAATCTTATAGAATTACTATAAATATATGTTAACAAAACTGATTTGTTTGACCTTAATGCACCTAATAGCTGATATCTATATATGTTTTCTAGTCCCATAAACTTATTTACTTTTTCTTCGCTTGTTATAGTACTTGAATTATTATTAGATATCATATCATATAATTTAGAGCTAGTTATTCTTTTTCTTAAATTAGTAAAGAAATTTAATCCGTTAGTTTTATCTTCTATTAAAAACTCCTTAGAATTTTTTAATATAAGCATAATAACATTAATATTAAATTTAGTATTTTCAAATAAAGAAATTTCTAATTTTCCAGGTAAATACTGATCGCAATATATTTTTATATACATTGATTCAAATTTAAAGATAGTTGTACTCTTACTTTCATCACTTGAAAATAATATATTTTCCTCATCTAGAGTTGCTCTAATTTTCTTTCTTAAGTCAAATCCTTCTTTTGTTTTTATTGAAAAACTAATTAATAGTCTTTCAGTCCTTTGGTAGACATTAGTCTTTCCTCTCATACTATCTATCCTCCTTTAAATAATATGAACCCCCAAAATTAAATGGAAAATTTCCTAGTATATTATAGCACTTTCGACTTTTTATGTCAACATTCTTTCCTTAGATATTAAAATTTCTTTTTTATTTTGTTTTTTTATTGTAGTTCACAAGTATTGTATTATACTGTCAATTTGCTTTTTCTGCTTTAAATCGTTTATTTGTTGTTCACATATATTATAACTAACAATTATACAAATAAAAAAATACACGGAATTCTAACTCCGTATATCTTCTAAATATCAATTTAGTATTTACTGTATCTCTTTGCCTTTATTGGCTTTCTAATAGAACTATAGCTTAGATTTCTTATCTCCTCTTCATTTTCTCTAACCATACATCTTACACATAAGTTTTGTATCGGTGACATTAAATATAAATCATAATTTTGCTCTGATACCAGTGGCTCAATAGTCTCTCTTGCATTTCCTATAGTACTTACCTCAGTATCGATATATAGCTTATCTGCCTTATTAACATACACCATTTTAAACTCTTGTGATGACTCATGTAGATATTTCATTTTAAAATTATGTTTTATTATTTCTTTTGCGATTTTTAGCTGCTCATTATCTTTATTTATTATTGCATCTCTAAGATTTATAATTCCATTATTTTCATCAATATAACAGTAATTCTCACCTACGTCAACAAAATAATACCTAAAATTAATCATAAAAATTCTCCCTTCTAAATTATTATTTCGGATAAAAAACTTAATTTTAATATATTATATCATTTTTAACGCTTTTTATAGTAATGGTATAGTGAGTAAACTGTGAAATTTATGTGATGCCATCTGTAAAAACACAAGATTTCAATATAATTCAGTAATTTATATGTTGTTCACATATATTATATAATATAACTATATAAAGTAATATCCCTTTATATAGTCAAAAAAAATACCCACTTTTTAGTGGGTATTTTTTATTTTGCTAATTCTATAGCTCTAGTTTCACGGACAACATTTACTTTTATTTGTCCTGGATATATCATTTCTTTTTCTATTTGATTTGCTATATCTCGAGCCATAACTACAATTGCATTATCATCAACTTGATCTGGTTTTACAATTATTCTTACTTCTCTACCAGCTTGAATTGCATAAGACTTTTCTACTCCATTGTATGAATTACAAATCTCTTCAAGTTTTTGTAATCTCTTTATATAAGTACTTACAGTCTCTCTTCTTGCTCCTGGTCTAGAAGCAGAAATTGTATCTGCAATTTGAACCAAAACTGCTTCTAATGATTTAGGTTCTACATCACCATGATGAGCCTCAACTGCCCATATAACTTCATCTTTTTCTTTATACTTTTTAAGCAATTCAACACCTAAAGTTACATGTGTTCCCTCTACATCTTGATCAAATGATTTTCCAATATCATGTAAAAGACCTGCCCTTTTAGCTATTGTCACATTAAGATCTAACTCCTCAGCTAGTAAACCACAAAGATTTGAAACCTCTATAGAATGATTTAGTACATTTTGACCATAACTTGTTCTGTATCTAAGTTTTCCAAGTAATTTTACTAAATCTGGATGTAAATTCATTACTCCTGTCTCATATAAGGCTCTCTCTCCTTCTTCTTTAATAGTATTTTCAACTTCAACTTTGGCTTTATCTATCATTTCTTCGATTTTTCCTGGATGAATTCTTCCGTCTGCAATAAGTCTTTCTATAGCAATTCTTGCTACTTCTCTTCTTATTGGATCAAAGCTTGATAAAACGATTACATCTGGTGTATCGTCGATTATTAAATCAATACCTGTTAAAGTCTCTATAGTCTTAATATTTCTTCCTTCTCTACCAATAATTCTTCCTTTTAAATCATCATTTGGTAAAGATACAGTTGTAACTGTTGCTTCAGATGTGTGATCTGTTGCATATCTTTGAATAGTGCTTACTAAGAGTTCTTTTGACTTTTTGTCTACCTCTTCTTTAGCTTTCTCTTCTTCTTGACGTATATATTCAGCCATCTCTTTTGTCATATCATCTTTAAGTTCTCTCATCATTTCTGACTTAGCTTCTTCTACACTCATCTTAGCAATTTTTCCTAAAGCCTCAATTTCTCTTTCTTTAGCATTCTCTAAATCTTTTTCTTTTCTGTTTAATTCTTCATTTCTTTTAGTAATATTATTCTCTTTTTCTTCAATTAGCGCTGCTCTTTTATCTACTAAATCTTGTCTTTGATTAATTCTATTTTCAAGATCTTGCATTTCTTTTTTTCTAAGCTTTGCTTCAGTTTCAAATTCATCTTTTCTTCTCATCATTTCATCTTTAGCCTGAAGTATAGCTTCTTTTTTTATTCTCTCAGCATCTAATTTACTATCATTTACGATTTTTTCTGCTTGTTCTTCGGCTGACCCTATCGCAGCTTCTGCAATACTTTTTCTATAGTGTGCTCCTACAAAAAAGAAAATTGCTGAACCTAAGATAAAGCAAACAGCCCCAACTAATCCATATAGCATTTTGACTATCCTCCTATCTTATAAAATTTTCAATGTACAATTTATTTTAAAGTGTCTGTATATATAATAAAATATATTCATTAATTATATGTACTTATGTTCACCTCAGATATCATTATACTTACTTATATAAACCTAAATAATCAAGTAAATAAATATATCCATTTAGATTATACATTAAAAATTTAAATATAGCAAGTATTTATATTAATAAAATAGTCAAATAACATAGAAAAAAGTCGACGAAATTTGTCGACTTTTTATTTTCTTAGCTTTTTAATCTTACTAATATACTCTTCTACTCCAAACCTACTAAAATCTACTATGTAGTCTACTATATATAAGTCTTCCATCTTTCCAAAGTCCTCATCCTTTTCTATAGTAAAAACAAGTACAGGTTTTTTAGTAAGCTCATGTGCAAATTTTACAAGCTTTAATTGTAGTTTATCTGCAAACTTATTTAACCGCTTTCTTCCTTTGTATATTGTATTATCAAGCTTTTCTAACAACTCTTTTCTTTTATCCTTTACTTTTTTATTTGTATATTTAGAAATAAAAAATCTAGTTCTCTTTTGCCACTTTATATCAGAATGATTTTCCATGTTTATTACATCAGTTCTTGCTATAAAGCAGATTAAAGATATAAGTCGCTCATAAATGTTTGCAACACTTTTAGGAGCCCTAAAAGAATCAAGAATTGTCTTTGCTCTACAAATTAATTGCCCAGTAAGAACATTACTTAGATGTCCTCTAATTGAAAGCATAAAAAAAGGGTTAAAAGATTGTAGCATTACTTCACCTTTAGTAGAGTATCGATTTAAAAGCTTTGCTAGATTATCTCTATATTTTGAATAGAATATATGTGCCTCTTTGGCATCAACTATAACTCCAACCTTCCCATCATTGTATTTTAATACATCTTCTAGTTTGGAAGGAGCTTTTTTCCCAAGTATATTTTGAAGTTCTTCATAAGTATACTTATTTACTTTTATCTTCTCATTATTATGAATTATCACATTATCATGAGAAAGAACTGGTATATTATCTTTTGTATTACGTATATCACATTCTAAAGAAATGCCATTATCTATTGCAATCTTGCAAGACTCAAATGTATTAGGCTCTATCTCTTTTTTTAACTTATATGAATAACCATATATACCTTTATGTGCTATATATTCCTTATCTAATATTGAGAAATTCTTATTTAGCCTTTTGACTAACATATTATCTCCCTCCTAACATTAATAAATTATTATAATGTTTGATATTATTTTAAATAAAAAACAATTAACATATTTTCGCAAGCAATAAAAATTATACCACTTAACAAGAAAAATGTCAAAAAAAGTACCTTAGTAAATACTAAGATACAATATATTTTATACTGAAAAAATCTTTCTAAACTCATCAATCATACAAATCTTATCTATCTGTTCTTGAAGTCTATTAAATTCTTTATCTGGAATATACTTTATCCTACCCCTAAACATTCTATTTTCTGATTTAAGAAGATTTACTTTTCTAATTAATTCTTCTTTACTAATTTTTATTAAGTTTCTTAAGTCGATATAGCAATCTCTATCTTTTTTATTGCTTAAGGTTTTTCTAGATGTTTTAAAATAGAACTCCTTTTCTTTGTGACGAGTGTCACTTCCTATTTTAAGTAGATATACATACTCTTCATCTGCTTTGTATATTAAGTATGGTCTACCATTGAACTTGTAATCAATAGTGTTGTCATCTGGAAACCGCATAAACTTTAAATATACAATTCCTCCTGGTCTTATATCTTCTTCATCCATATATTTTCCCTCCTTTTTTAAATTATTAAAAAAATTTATATTTTTAATACTCTAATATTATATCACTCATTCTATTTTATGTCAACAGTAGTAAAACATAATACAAAAGCGAGACCATTTTTTAATAGTCTCGCTTTATTTAAATTATTCAATAATTCTATTTTCAATCTTTCTTTTTAATGTCTTTGCATAAAGCCTTGGAGCATAAAACATTAAAAAGGCACAAACGATCAATGCAATTAATAGATAAACCCAATTAAATCCATATACAATAAAATATGCTGAAAGTAAAATAATGATTATTGCTGATACAAATCCTGTAAATCCATTAAATCTATTAGCTATTCTCCAAATCTCATCACTTTCAATTGTCTCTTTTGTAACAAGTCCAAATATTGAGCCTTTTTTATTTATAGGAAATGTACTGTATAGTCCCACAAGTCCAAATCCAATTACAGCCATAATTATATATATTACGGGTATATCAATATTTATTAAAGTTGTTTTTGTATACTGATCACCTATATATACAAATATCCAGTTTATGCCAATTAATAGTCCGTCAAAAAACGCAAATAGTCCATCTTCAACTAATTTACCTGTTGTTATAGTTTTATCCATTGTCTTTAGCCTATATATAACTTGAAAAACACTTATTACTAATACTAATACTGGCAAAATAAAAAGAAGTTGCTTTGATGCCATTTTTCCTGTGCTATCTTCAAAGATATTAATAGGTATCATGTTCTTTAGATTTAAAACTGCAAAGAATGTTAAAATAAGATTTAAAATAGCTATACCCAAAATTGTTAAATTCTTTTTCTTTCCATTCATCATAAAATATATCCCCCTCTATTTTTTTAACCCCCTAATATATTCAATTACTTCATTGAATGCTACTAAATTAATTCCATATATTATGTTTTGTCCTAGCTTTTTTGAAAGGACCAAATTAGCATCTTTTAATATTTTTAGATGATGACTCAAAGATGGCTTAGTAATATCGAAATAGCTATGAATTTGTCCTGCTGTAAGCTCACCGTTTTTTAGTATAATCAATATCTCTCTTCTTGTTGGATCTGATAATGCTTCCCATATGCTCCTCATATTACTACTTCCTTTCATATTATTTAGTTGGTTATTTTTCTCTATAAAAAGTATATCCTATTTAAAAACATTTGTAAAGAAATAAAAAAAATACACCCCAATTTTTCACAAAATTAGAGTGTATTTTTATTTAGCTAATTCCCATGTTTTGATTTTGAGAATTATTAGTATTAATATTTTCTTTTAATTCTACTCCATCTGCATCGACAGTCTTAGTCATTGTTTCACTACTCATGCCATTTAAATACTCGGCAGCATTTAATGCTGTATTATCAAAATAGTTTACTACACTTATCTCTTCATCATATTTATTTTCTGAAGCTACAACAAACTCAATTAAGTTATCATCAAAAAATTTCTTTGATATTTCATACTCATTATATTTAACCACTAAATTATATTCATTATCACTTACTTTTTCAATATCTGATACAATTTGAACCAAAAATCTTTTTGATGGATTACCATATGCTAAATTTCTTGCTTTATTTACTGCTTCCATATATAGTGTTTTTGATGCCTCTTTAACTTCATCACTACAATCATAATTAACAGTTAAATTACATGTATCTATAAATAAATTATCTTCTTCTAATCCATATACATCAGATTCTATAAATTTCTTTGTTGTAAATGCATAAGGTGTTGCATTATACGTCTTATCAAATAGCTTCTTATCGTCAAAAAATCTCTTA
>CALXAR010000020.1 GCA_944386345.1 uncultured Clostridia bacterium | reverse complement strand
TTAAATTATTTTAAAATATTCTATATTATTTTTTGTGCAAAAACACCGATTAACACGCAGAATAATCTTACAAAGTGGTATTTTACCCACATTGCGTATTATTCCCGCAACCTAAAATATAGCTTTCAGCCTATTATTTTATATATTTTTTAAATCAAATATTACTATTTTAATAAAGAAAATATGTTTAAAAAGGCCAATGATATACAAATTCATAAAAAAATAAACCCTCATTATTAAAATTTTTTGTCTAATAATGGGGGTTCACTTCATTTTTGCTTTATCTCCTACTAATTTATATATCTGGCTATTTAGTTTATTATCTTCTTTACTTCTTCCTTAAAATAATTTTCTTTTTATTTTTTATCACCAATACTATTGCGATACAAACTAATGTTAGTCCAATAGTAGTAAACACCGCTGTACAGTTAATACTTCCAGTTTTTGGCAAATGTAGTTTTAATTCATTTTCTGCTATAAGTTTTATATCTTTATTATCACCTGTTATTTCTACATCTTTGCTACTTTTTAATAACTCATATCCTTCCGGAGCTTTTGTCTCTGTTACCCTATATTTTCCCACTTCTAATCCGTCAAATTTTATTTTTCCATCTTCTCCAGTTGTTAGTTCTTGTGGAGTATATGTACTATCTACATTTCCATTTTGGTCAAGCTTTTCTAGTTTAAATCTTGCTCCTTCTATCACTTTAGTATTATCGTTTTTATCTACCTTAGTTATCTCTATACTTCCTTGTATTTTTACAAGACCTGCATTTACAAATGACTCTATAAGTTCTGGCAAATCTGTTGAATTTAATTTAGTAATCTGATCAGTTTCATTAGAGCCAACATTAAACTTACTATTTATTTCGTCATTTACTCCAACTTGTTTTTCTGTTAATGTATATGTATCATCTGGCATTTGCACTTTTATATAATATATTCCTTTTGGTAAATTATCAAAAAAATAATATCCATTTGAATCAGTCTTTACATCTGAAACAATATTACCATATACATCTTGAACCTGCTCACCCGAATCATTAGTTATACTAACATTAATATTCGATGCAAGCTTTTCATCTTCATCTTTTATTCCGTTAAAATTAATATCATACCAAACTGTTCCATCAATTTTTCTGCTTACAACTGAAACTTTTACATTAGAAGATACAATTTCATCAGTAATTAAATTAGTTTGAGCTGATGTATTATTGACATAAACATTTTTAGGATTATTGTTTTCTGGCTCTAAATATATATCAACTATTATTTTTTCTTGAGATTTTACTCTACCTTTTAATGCAATTGCCGTTGCATAATCATTAACACTACCTGATGAGATGTTTTTCCACCTTGTATCTCCTATACTGTCATCTTTTGATATAATACCTTTTACATATTCATCATTAGTATAGTATGCAAGTATTTCATCATCTTCAATTAATGAATTATCACTAGCATATCTTACTATATTCAAGCTCTTAAGTTTATATGTTCCATCAAAATTAGTTCCTCTTTGATCTCCATTATATGGCAAAATATCTAATAATTGAAATCCAGTAATAATTCCATCAGTATTATTTTTATATGTTACCTGATAATGTATTAAATCACCTTTTTCGACAACCTGATTAGACGTAACCTTATATAATCTATGAGAAGCTAGATTAATTACTTCTATTGTATACGATGATTTTCTTTCATCTTCAGATCTTTTATCCACTTGAGGTGCAGAAATAACTGCTGTATTTGTATAAGATGTTCCGTCTGGAGTTTCTTCATTAATATGTGCTCTAAAAGTTATAGCCTCAATTGGCTCATTTACAGTACAATCATAAATTTTCCAAACTAAAGTTGTTGTTCCATCTGCATTTATTGTTATCTCTGGCTCTCCCATACTAGAGCTATTTGAAACATAAGTAATCCCTTTGGGTAAAGTATTAGTTACTGTAACAGTTACCCCCGACATATTATTTAAAGAGTCATTCATAGAAGAATTTATACTTGGCGTTAGTTTGTATTCTATTTCATATTCATTTTTTCCAAAATCATAATTTAATTTTTCATTGCCATCTTGAATCTGAGTAACGCTTACATCAATTTTAGCATCAGCACAAACAATAAGTAGCGTATTTCCAGCAGAAACTCCAGGATAGTGTGTATTTTTTAGTATTTGCCCTGATTCATCATACTCTGATTTAACATATGTTGAATTCCATGATACAGTAGGAGTAGTAATATAACCTCTATTTTCTATCATCATACTCTCTTTTTGTCTATCTAATTTATCAACATACATTCTTGTATCACTAGTAAATTGAAAAGTTTGACCTATAGTAGCTGTATCTTTTACTTTTACTGGCATTCCAAGATATGCACCAACTTGCGTTCCATTTGAAGCAAGAACTCCGTCTGTTGTCTCAAATAGGCCTCCAACGCATACCTTTCCTTGTGCTTCTATTTCCTCTAAAGTCTTATAATAATCTAAATCTTCTATTTTGGCCGTTTGTTGTTCTTGTATTGAATTCCAACCTTTACCGTCCTTTTTACAAGCATAATATAAATTTGCTTTAAATTGACCACTATTATGCATTTTTTTTCCTTCAATATCTGAAATAGCCTCAAATGCATTAGTATCAAATTTTACAAGTATATTCATACTATATATATTATCGCTTTCTGTATTATTATTACCTGAATATGCAACAACAGTAAGATATACTTCTTGGTTTTGATATGCTATTCCATCACCTGTATTCCATGCAGAATGAATCATCCTTTTTTTTGAATCATATATATAGTGATCATGCCAATAATTTCCTGGTCTATATAATATATGTTGGGTGCTAACCTTATCATCTGTAGTTACTTGCTGAGTAGTTATTTGTTGGTCTGATATAGATGTAATATTTAAATTACTATCTTCAACATCTAAATAATAATTATAGCTATTACCTGTCTTTTCATCATATGGAACAAATACTTGAAAATATAATCCTGAATAATTTCCTATATTATTTGTATATTTTATTGTTCCTTCTGTACTTCCATTATCCCTAATTGGAAAATATCCATCAAAATCATATCCTTTAACATTTACACTAATCTTATTGCCCTCTTGAATACAAGTATACTTTCCAGATTTATATATTGCAGTTTCAAGTTCGAATTGAGTTGCATTATCATATTTATTTCTAACGCCATAAGGATAATATGCGCCTCTAAATAATGCTATTTTATTTCTTGATGGATCATAAAGATGCGCTGGATTTCCATCTAAACAATAGTTATATAATATTGGCGTAAATGTATCTGTAACATCTTCTGTTTCTCCATTTGCAATATTTGTCCTATATAACGATAATTCTAACTCATAATTTATCTCATCTTTTGAATACTCTAGTCCTTTTATTCCTTTATCTGGATCAGTATTATATAATTGTAGCAAAGCTCCATAAGTATATACTCTTCCTTTTACAGAATCGCCGTTATCATCAGTAATTGTTGTTTCTGTAGAAATTGTAGCATTTCTAACTAAAGATAAATTATATGCGGGTCTTGAACTAACTGTAATTTTTTTTGACGTAACTGACTTTTTTTCTTGATTACCATTTAGCCATAATTTAAATTCGGGTTGAATTTCAGTTCCATTACATGCTCCATCAACTTTTAATACAAATGATAAATTTTGCTTTCCTGGAATTGTAATATCCTCTTGAGTCATTTGATATGATGCAAAAAAAGTCAAGCCATCATCTGAAATAGTAGCTGTACCATCGGCCCAACCCATAGAATCTAAATCCCAATGAACTACATCTTTACAACTTTCTGGTATAGTAGCTTCAGCATATAATATTCCGCCTTTATAGTTTTCATCAGTATTATTATTGATTTTAAAAGTATTTTCAACAGTCCAAATAATTTGGTCAAACGACCTTACGATATCATTAGAATCATTTAAATCATTACCAGGACTATTATCATCATCAAAAGGTGCAGTACCAGTTTTGGTTTGTACAATTTCAGAAGATGAAATTATAGCACCATTATCTGGTAAAATATCTCCAGTAGCAGCTCTTGCCTCTTTAACATAAATTAAATTTAATAATACAAACATGCATAAAATTACAACAAAAAATTTTTTCATATATCTCCTCTTATATTTTTTCTCTTTTTATTCTATTCACTTTAAATCATATATTATTTTTCAACAATTTTCAAGGTTAAATTTTATTTAATAAAAAAAACGCACATACTTATTGTATGTGCGTTTTTACATTCTTTATATTTGAGAAACCATTCTTCTTATTCTTTTATTTATTAGATTAAATCCTAATGTTTCGTAGAATTTAATTAACTTATCGTTTTTAGCTACAAGTGAAACTTTGTTATACCCTTTTTTCTTAGCCATCTTACTAATCTTATCTATCATTATTTTTGCATAACCGTTTCCTCTGTATTCTTTTTTTATAGCTATATTTGATATATAAAATTCATCTTCTTCACATTCTCTTTTATAAACTAAGAAGTCTTTTATAGATGAATAAATATAACCCAACTTATTTAAAAGTCCTTTTTGAACTTTTAAGACTTTCTTTTCACTATTAATTGTTAATTTGCTTATATCTTTACCATTAATTAATAGTGCCATACCGACTAATTTATCGTCGATTTTTGCAACGACAAAGTTTTTTAATGAGAATCTATTATTTTTATTTTTCATTAAAGATTCTAATACTTGTTTCATTTCTCTTTCAGAACCATATCCCCATTCAACTTCAGGCTCAGGCTCTGTAATATAAATTAATTCTGCGATCTCTTTAATATCGCTCATTGTTGCCTTTTTAAGAGTAATCTTACCCGAGGCACTTTCCATTTTTAAACACTCTCCAATTCTTTCTTATCATTTGTGCTTTTATTAGACTGAAAACACTTAATCAGCTTAAAAAATTTTTTTATTCGATTTTGATTTCCACTCTCCTTATTTTCTTATGTTATGATTAACATAACAATATTATTATACCATATTTTTAACTATTTTTCAAGTTTTCTTTTTTGTCTACTAATATATTAAAATGTTAAATTATATAAAAAAATACTAGATATTATTAGTAATATCTAGTATCTTAATTATATTATTTCTTTGCCTCTTTAGCTTTATTTTCTTTCTTTGATTTTGCTTTTTCTTCATCTTTTTTTAGCTCAGCAAATCTTTTTATCTTCATAGTTGTAGTCTTTTCAAACTCATCTTTTTTAATCTCTAAGTATTTTATTGCCTTATATGAAGTTAGAGTTTTATTTACTTTCTTTATCTCTTCCCAAATTAAATTATATATTTCTTCATCAGTCATATCTTTTTTTACATTTTCTGCTATATATTCATAATTTGGTATTACTTTAACAGAAACTGTTAAATCATCTTTTTCACCCTTACCATATACCATACATTCTGAGATATATGGAATTTTACCAAGGACCAATTCAATTTCTTCTGGATAAATGTTTTTACCATTTGCTGTTACAATTACATTTTTTGAACGTCCTGTAATATATAAAAATCCATCTTTATCTAAATATCCTACATCTCCACTATTAAACCAGCCATCTTCACTAATTGCTTTTTTAGTTTCTTCTTCCATCTCATAGTAACCAAGCATTAAAGTTGAGCTTTTTATTAATACTTCACCTTCACCATTTTCGTTTGGATCTTTTATCTTAAGCTCAGCACAAACAACAGCTTTACCGACAGAGCCAATATGAGGATCTGATTCTGGTGTAAGAGCAGCAATAGGTGCAGTTTCTGTAAGTCCATATCCTTGTAAGAACTCTATTCCTATATCTTCTATCCATTTACCAATCTTTTTATCTATAGGAGCAGCAGCAGATACAATTATACGTATATTTCCTCCTAGGTTATCATAGATTTCAGCAAATACCTTCTTTTTAATATCAATTCCAACAAGTTTTAAAGCATTTGTAACATGTATCATAGAATTTACAAGTGTCTCTTTACCACTTTTTTTAATTGTTTGATTAATTTTCTTATATAGACTTTCGATCAAAAGTGGTACAGCAATCATTGCTGTAGGCTTTGTTTCTTTTAAATTTGGAACAATATATTTAAGTCCTTCACATACAGCAACAGATGCTCCACAGGCAAAAGGAAATAAAAATCCTATTGTTGATTCATATGTATGATGTAAAGGTAGTACAGAAAAAAGTCTATCATCTTCTCTTACATTAACATAAGAACCAGCCGCATATATGTTTTCTGTCAAGTTTCTATTACAAAGCATTACACCTTTTGATGCTGATGTTGTTCCAGATGTAAATATTAAAACCTTAAACTCATCTTTATCTATTTTTGTATCTAACAATGAATTATTACCATTTTCATATAATTTGCTTCCTATTTTTTTAACTTGTTCAAATCCTACATCTTTTCCATTTAAATCACTATCTGAATACATCTCAATAAAGTATTCTATCCCATCAAGTCTATCTCTTACTTTATCTATTAATTCCTTCTTTCTTGAAGAATATATAATTGCTGATGCCTTAGATCTTTTAACTAGATTTTCAAATTCATTTTCTGGTAATTCTTTGTCCATAGGTACAGCTATACCTACCCCACAAAGCATAGCCATATATGACACATACCACTCATAAGTTGTCTCAGAAATTATTACTACTCTTTTATCTCTAAGACCCAAATACTCTATAAGTCCAGTACCGAACCCAATTACATCATCTCTAAATTTACCATAAGTTATATCTTCAAATTTTCCTTTATGATCAAATTTTTGTGTAATTAATACATTATCCTTATACTTTACAGTAACATCTTTAAATACATCCTGCATAGTCTCATATCTAGTTGGTTTTAGTATTTGATCTCCTGATTTATTTCCTTTATTTTTTTCCTTTTTTGCCTCTGCTGTTAGGTCATCTATTTTATCAATATTTTTCATTTTAAATTTTGGAAATTTAAAATCTGGGACCTTGAAATCTCTTAAACTCATCATATAAGATTCTCCTCTCTATACATTATTGTATTATACTATTTTAATAATTTGTTGTCAATTGTCCAACTGGTCAGTTATTTATTAACTAACATATAATTTAAAGAAAAATTTATATTTTTCGATTATTTTTTTGTAAACTTTGTAACTATTTTAATTAATATCTTGACAATACGAAAAAATTTTTATATAATAATGTACTCGCAAATGATTTGCGTATTTTTTTAGGAGGATGAAATGATTGATATAATTAGTGAGACGATTATTGACTCGATTAAAATATTACCTTTTCTATTTATATCTTACTTATTAATCGAGTACATAGAACATAAATCATCTCAAAAATTAGAAAAAGCATTGTCTACCTCTGGCAAATATAGTAAAGTAGTAGGAGCACTACTTGGTATAATACCTCAATGTGGATTTTCTGCTGTAGCAGCTAATCTATTTTCAAGTAGAGTAATCACTATAGGAACACTTATTGCAGTATTTCTTGCAACTTCTGATGAGTTAATACCTATAATGCTTACTTATCCTGAGAAAACTTGGGAATTAATTATTATACTAATTGCAAAGCTTATTATTGCAATTGTAGCTGGTACTATTATAGATGTTATAATAAATAAAAGGAAAAATACAAAGAGTCAGTTTGATAAAGATTCAATGCATGAACACATGCACGATATGTGTAAACACTGTGACTGTGAACATGGGATATTAAAATCAAGCATACGACACACTCTTAGTATATTCTTCTTTTTACTCGTTATAACCTTTATAATAAACATGGTAGTTGAGTATATTGGAGATGAAAACTTCAAAAAGATTATTTTATCTGGTTCAGTACTTCAGCCTTTTGCTGCAAGTATTATAGGACTAATACCAAATTGTGCTGCATCTGTTCTACTTACTACTTTATACATAGAAGGAAGTCTTAGTCTAGGAGCAATTATAGCTGGTCTTTCTACTGGTGCCGGAGTTGGAACAATAATACTTTTTAAAACAAACAAAAATCTAAAAGAAAATCTAAAAATACTTGGACTTGTATATTTTATTGGTGTATTTAGTGGAATAATTATTGATTGTATTGTGAGGTTGATATAATATGAAAAAAGATATAATTTTTGATGTAATAAAAAATTCGCCAAATTCATTAACTGCTGAGGAAATATATAATGATGTTTCACAAAATATTAATGTTAATCTTTCTACAGTATATAGAACACTTAATAATCTTGTAGAAAAAGATCTAGTAACAAAAGTAGTTCGACAAGACAAAATAGCATATTATGAGCTAGCAAATAACGAACACAAACACTATCTAATTTGTGATAATTGCAATAATGCTTACTCAACAGATATGTGTGATTTAGATAAGATTGCAAGGAAAATAAAAAAAGAAACTGGATTTAATATTACAAGTCATACACTAGAATTTCATGGCATATGCCCTGAATGTTTAAAGAATGTCAAATAAGGCATTCTTTTTTTATTCTTTTTTTGATATAATATAGTCACTAAGGAGATAATAAAATGACAAAGCAACAAAAACTAGAAAAAATCGAAAAATTATATAACGCATACAAAGAAGGAAAATTAGGCGGTGAATTTATGCCTGAAGATGAAAATCCATCACTTAAAATAGATAGTTTAGAAAACTATCTATACTTTACTCTTCCAATGTCACTAAATTATCAAAGAAACTCATATAAATTATGGGAAAGTGCCAAGAAAACATATAATGATCCTGAGACTAATTTTGTATTTAATACAAAATCTGTCATTAATTCTTCCTTTGAAGATGTACAAAAAGCATTAATAAAATACAGACTAGCTCTTCAAAAAGACAAACAAACTCAAATATGGATAAAACTTTGCCATACTATTGAAGAATTACTAAATAGAGATATAAGAAATTTATTTAAAATAAATAATTTTGATGTAAATAAAATTAGAAGCTACATGCAAATTGAGCATAAAAAAGAATTTCCATATCTATCTGGCAACAAACTATGCAATTACTGGATGTATGTTATGTATCAATATACTGATGTAAAATATATTAATCGAGAAGCTTTAACTATTGCGCCTGATATACACGTTCTTCGCTCAAGTGTAAAACTTGAAATTATAACAGAAAAAGAATTTAATTCTTCAAATGCTCAAATTGTATGTATAAATAATTGGAATGAGATTTTAAAAGGGACAAAATTTGCACCAATAGATATTCACACTCCTCTATGGCTTTGGGGACGTTCTGGATTTAAAGAAGTATAACTATAAAAAAGAAGATTTATTATGAAATCTTCTTTTTATTTTATAAGTAACAAAAATATTACTAAAATTTTATTATTAAAGATTTTATTTTTATAACTTCTTCTCTTAATTTTATATTTCATTAATTATCTTATCTAAACTTGAAAAATCAATAAAATTAACTTTTTTATTATAAGTTTCTATCATTGCTCTATCTTCTGCTGTTTGCTTTTCTTCTGGTAGATTTTTAACGGCATTATAAAGTAATTTCAACATAGTTTTATGAACAAATCTTAATTTTGAATAATCAATTCCGCCTCTTAAATGAAAGATTTTTGCTTTTTTTAAAATCTCTTTTGAAATTTGATTTTTTATATTATTTCTAATATTACTTATATTTGTTTTGTCTGTTGGATCTGAAAGGCCTACTGTTACTATGATAATCTTTTTGCTTGATATATCATTTACTTTCTTTAACGTTTTTGACATTCCAAGTACTCCACCCGCATACAAGCCGCCAAAATAAATAATATTATCATAATCATTTATTCCTTTTACCTTTTCAAAAGAAACTGCTTGTATATTAGTTCTTCTTGATAGCTCTTTTGCATATTGTTCTGTTGTTCCATAATGGGAACCATATATTATAATATTATTCATACTCTTTTCTCCTTTAACTTGCAAATAATAAAAATTCTCTTACTAAATTTTTAGCAAAATGTTATCCTTCTATTTATCTTTTTTTATTAAAGAGCCTATTGCCATACCAACACACATTCCTACACATAATCCTAAGCTTATACATAGTCCATAATCATCTGTTATAAATCCAAATATTGCCCCAATTATTAAGCCAACACCTATTCCGTATGACATTCCCTCATTCATATAGTTTTCAGTTTCTTTTTTATCTTCTTGCTTATTGTTACTATTTTTCATAAACACCTCTCCTTCAAGCAATTATTTTTCAAACAGTTCATTAAATTTTATCAAATTACCTATTTTAAATATTTATTTATAAACTCTCTAATTGGTATATATTCTAATGAATAATCATAGTTTTTATATTTTTCTATTTCTTCTTTGTGTGTATTATAATATTTTTGCACTTTTCCTTGTACTTTCTTTGTTGCTTCATTAAAGCTTGGTGAACCATCATATGTATTACCATAATATCTAATTTCTTCAACTTTAATTTTAGACATCATATACTTAATAATTTCAAATCGTGAAAATATTACAGAATTGTCCCTCATACTTCTTAAAACACAAACATTTAGTTTTTCTGGTAAGATAACTTTATCTGTGCACCCATTCTCAAAATTCCTTTCGTTTTTTATATGAGTTCCATCAAACTGTAAATATACTCCATCTCTTAAATACTCATATATATTTTTTGAATTTAATACTTTATTTTCTAATTCTTTATTTTGAAGTTTTACTTGTCTATTCTTTATATTTCTATATACTATATCAAAATCCACAAATAATGCAATTGCACCTTCAAAGCCTTCAGAAAAAAACACTTTAGACTTCGTATCATTAATTAGTCTACTATTTTCTTCATTTCTTGGAATCAATCCAATTTTACTAATTGGCTTTATTCTATCTAATGATGTCATATGATAATAATTCATAGCCTCACCATACCTTTACATATATTTAATAGAATCATAAAATTTTAATAATATTAGATATAGGCTCACCTAAAATATCTGCTACTACTTTATCTAACATTATATATTCATTAATATTTATTTTTGTATTATTAGATAAAATATTAAAGTTTTCAGCTTCTTCTTTGCTTATATAATCTGTAATATAAAAACCGTTTTTTAAATAAAAATTTAGTCTTTTTCTTCTAATCTCGTAATCTTCTAATCCTTCTTTTACCTCTTCAATATTAAGATATATCCTCTTGTCTTTATATCTTTCTAAACACCATTTTAATAAATAGCTTCCATATCCTTTTGAACGTATTTTTGAATTTACAGCTAAATATAATATAAAAATCATGTCCTTATAAAAAATTAAATATATAAATCCTAATACTAAGTCTCCATCTATCAAACAATAAAGCTCAGTATTAGCTTTATTTATCATTTCATCTAAAGATATGTATCTTTCTTCTTTTGGAAATGAATTGTTATAAATTTCATTTACCTGCTTATAGTATATCTTTTTATATTTTAATACATTCATTTTATTACCTCTAAAACTAACATTTGTTATATAGATTATTATATCATTTCATTTTAAAATAAAAAAGATGGAAACAAATATTTCCATCAAAAAAACTAGACATATATGTCTAGTTAAATTGGTAGCGGCAACGGGAGTCGAACCTGTGACCTTTCGGGTATGAACCGAACGCTCTAGCCAACTAAGCTATGCCGCCATGTGTAACTTAAAAACCATCTTTTAGTTTCAAGCTACGTCAATTATTATACACTATTAGTTAAATGTTGTCAAGAACAATTTATTCTATTTTTAATTTTTCGTCAAAGTAAGGACTTATCTCTAATAAATTTGCATAATTTAATTGTCTTTCCGCCTCATAAGCAACAATTGCTACAGCATTAGATAAATTTAAAGAGCGAATTATATCTCTCATTGGAATTCTTGCTGCATTTTCAAAATTATCTAAAATAAAATCTTCTGGTAAGCCTCTAGTCTCAGGACCAAAAACTAAATATGCATCATCTTCATATTTAACATCTGTATAGCATTTCTTAGACTTTGTAGATAGCAAATATAATTTTTTTCCTTTAGTTTTTTCTTTAAAATCTTCTAGATTATCATATTCAATTATATCTACTTTATCCCAGTAGTCTAGTCCTGCTCTTTTCATATGTTTTTTTACTGCTGCATCAGATGTATCAAAGCCATATGGCTTTACCATATGAAGTTTTGCTCCAATTGCCGCACAAGTTCTTGCAATATTTCCAGCATTTACAGCTATTTCTGGTTCTACTAATACAATATTTAAAGCCATCTTTATTCCTCCACTATCTTTTTAACTTTTTCTTCTAATACTTCATCATAGTCTATCCAGTCTTGTACATTTATTATTCTATATCCCTCTTTAGTATTTTCGTCTTTTACAATTACTTTATCTATTCCAGCATTTATAACTACTCTTTTGCACATACTGCATGAGTCAATATAGCCAACTAATTTTCCTGTCTTAGCATCTCTACCAACCATATACATTGTAGAGCCTAATGTATCTTTTCTTGCAGCAGATATAACAGCATTTTGCTCTGCGTGAACAGATCTGCAAAGCTCATATTTTTCTCCACTTTTAATATTTAATTTTTCTCTTGCACAAAATCCAAGATCAATACAATTTGTTCTTCCTCTTGGAGCCCCTGTATATCCTGTAGAAATTATCTCATCGTTTTTTACAATAACAGCTCCATAATTTCTTCTTAAGCAGGTACCCCTTTTTAATACTGTATCTGCTATTTCTAAATAATAATTTATTTTATCTATTCTATCCATATTAATTATTCTCCCTCACACTCTAAAAATTATATCATCATGCAAATATAATGTCAATTTATGTTATTGTTAAATAGCTATAATAATGATATAATTTAAATGGAGGACATTATGATACATATAATAATGGTAAACCCAATATCGGGAAGAAAAAATGGATATAAGCACGCTATAGTGGTGCAAAAGCTACTAAAGAAATATAATATAGATTCTAAAATAATATCTTCTAATTATTCTGGAGAGCTAAGAAAAATATCATATGAAATATCTCATAATCAAAACGCTAGATTTTATTGCATAGGTGGAGATGGAACTCTAAACGAGATTGTATCAGGAATTATTGGAACAGATTCAGAAATTGTTGTTCTTCCATGCGGAACTGGTAACGATTTTGCAAAATATATAAATGAATATTCTTCACTAAGAAAAATAATACTTAATTCAATTAATGCAAAAGCCTCAAAAATTGATGTGATGAAACTTAGTGGAAATAGATATTGTATTAATATATTAAATGCAGGATTTGATGCACTAGTTGCATATAATATGAATAAATTTAGATGGGTCCCTTTAATATCTGGAAGTGCTAAATACAATTTAGCAATAATCTATACACTATTTTTTAACAGAAACTACAAACTAAGAATAAAAACAAATGAATATACAAAAAAAGGCAAATTTACACTTGTTGCAATATCTAATGCTAAATCTTATGGTGGAGGTATTATCCCCTGTCCAAATTCTGTTCCAGATGATGGAAGACTCAACGTTTGCGCTATAAGCCAAACATCTCTATTTACTAAAATAATACTGCTTCCTAAATATAAAAACTGCAAGCATGAAAATATATCTCTTGCAAATATAAACGATAATATTACTGAGATATCAATTGTTTCAAATAGAAAATTTCCATTAAGTATAGACGGAGAGATAACATACACTAACAGAATAAAAGCTAAAGTATTAAAAGGTGCAGTAAATATAGTAAGAATAAAAAAATAAAAGCAGTTTTCTGCTTTTATTTTTTTATACTATTGACTCGTTTGATTCTGCTATATGTGCTTGTTTTTCCTCCTCAGTTTTTATAGAAAATAAATATGCACTCTTAGAAGTTCTATAATTTTTATATTCTAATAGTTTTGGTCTAAATTTTGCTTCATTTTTATATTCTGGAATTAAATCTAAAAGACTCTCCATATACATATTGTAAGTTTTAAATTTCCCATCTGTTAAATATCCTATTAGTCCATATTGCTCAATTCCCATTCTTTTTTCTGTAATAATGTCATATAAAAGTTTTCCTTCATCAGATTTATCTTTTCCAATTAGCATATTATATTGCTCTTTAGAAATTGTAACTATAGGTGAAAACTGTACTCTTGAGTACTCCTGTGTAACTCTCATTAGAGCAATAGTCATAATCTCGCCTTTTTGAGATTTCTCACTATAATCTAAAGCATAATTAAACGAGAATGGTTTCTCAAGTAAAGCATCTGGATATTTAGCTTTAAATTCATCATAGACCTTATTTAAATCTGATTTTAATATTTCAACAACATTTGAAGGATTCAAATTTTCAATTGCAATAAAATCTAGATGTGCTACAGCCACAGTATACTTATTTCCTTTAAACTGAAACCTCTTATTTATATATGTCTTAAAAGCATATTCTTTAGCATAGCTTTTTGAATGCTCAACAAGAATAATAATTCTTTTTCTATCTTGTACTTCTTTTGAAAAATCTTCATTAATATCTTTAAAAGGTATTTCAATTCTCTCTCTTTTTTTATTTTGATTATTTTTTTTAGTTGTATTCATAATTTTTTCTCCTTTTTATGATATTAATAATATCACAAATAAAAAACAAAGTCAATTTAGAAAAAAGTTATATTTTAGTATAAAAAAGCTCTTAGTATTTCTACCAAGAGCTTTTTGTTTATTCTTCTGATTCATCATCATCTTCTTCAACATTATCTCTTCTTTTTAAAAGAGGATATAACACAACATCTCTTATGTTATAACTACTTGTTAAAAATTGTAAGAATCTATCTATTCCAAGTCCCCAACCAGAAATTGGAGGCATTCCATATTCCATAGCTTTTATATACTCATGATCAATACTCATGGCCTCTTCATCACCATTTTCTTTTAATGTGTTTTGCTCTATGAATCTCTTTTCTTGTTCTTCTGAATCTACAAGCTCAGAATAACCATTTATAATTTCTTGTCCATTTACTATAAGTTGAAATCTATCTGTAATAGAAGGATCATCATCATTACTTCTAGCAAGTGGAGACAAATCAATAGGATGTCCTGTTAAAAATGTTGGTTTGATTATATATGGTCTACTAACTTTTTTATATAATAAATCTATTAAGTTTCCTCTTCCTAGATTTTCTATATTTTCATCCTCTAATTGAATTCCTCTATTTCTTATTTCTGCAAGTAATTCTTTAGCTGTTGGATAATCATTAATATCAATTCCACAATCTTTAATTAGTAAGTCCCTAAATGAAACCTCGTCCCATTCTGCTCCAAAATCAATATCTTTTCCACTAATATTTACAACTAAATTTCCATCAAATAGCTCACCTATTATATAAATTATCATTTCTCTCATAAGTCTCATGTTGTCTTTATAATTATAGTATGCGCTATATCCTTCAACCATTGTAAAATCTTGTAAATGATTAACGCTAATTCCTTCATTCCTAAAATCTCTTGCAATTTCAAAAACGTTAGTAAATCCTCCAACAACTAATTTTTTTAGTGTAAGTTCTGGAGATATTCTCAAATATACATCTGCGTCATATGTGTTATGATGAGTTATAAATGGTCTAGCTGTCGCACCAGAAGGTGTATTTTGTAAAACTGGTGTATCAACTTCAATAAATCCTTTATTCCATAAGAACTCTCTCATTAGTTTTATAAATTTAGATCTAAGTAAGAATCTCTTTTTAGTCTCATCATTCATAATTAGATCTAAATGTCTCTCTCTATATAATAATTCTTGATTTGAAATACCATGAAACTTTTCTGGTAAAGGTCTTATTGCTTTGCCTAAGAACTCATACTTTAATACTTGTATTGACTTTTCACCGGCTTGAGTTGTAAATACTTCTCCTTCTACACCAATAAAGTCTCCTATATCTACTGTAGAATGTAATAGCTTGTATGTATCTTCTCCTAAATCATCTCTTTTAAATACTAATTGAATTTTTCCTTCAATATCGCTTAGATCCATAAAACTAATTTTTCCCATTTTTCTTTTAGACATAACACGACCTGCTACCCTAACATTTTTTGTTCCATCTGGTAAATTTCTTGAATCTTTTAGACTATGTGTAACCTCATATCTTTCAGGATGTACGTTAATACCTAATTCTTTTAATTTTTCTTCCTTTTCTAAACGTACTTTCTTTAATTCACTAATATCTCCCATTTTTGCTCACTCCTAAACTTTATATTCTTTTTATATCTACTAGTTTATATTTTGCAATACCTGCTGGTGTTTCCACCTCAAATTCTTCACCTTTCTTTTTACCCATTAATGCTTTTCCAAGTGGTGATTCATTTGAAATTTTATTCTCAGCAACATTAACTTCAGTTGCTCCAACAATACTATATGTAACTTCCTCATCAAACTCATAATCATGAACTGTTACTTGAGTTCCAACTCCAGCTTCATCTGTTGATATTTCATGATCTGCAACAACCTTTGCATTTCTAATAGTCTTTTCCATATCAGCAATTTTAGCTTCTAGTAGTGCTTGCTCATTTTTAGCCTCTTCATACTCAGAATTTTCAGATAAATCTCCAAATTCTCTAGCTACTTTTATTCTTTCAGCAACCTCCATTTTTCTAGGTCCTTTTAAATATTGCAATTCTTCAACTAATTTTTTATATCCATCTTCTGTTAACATTATCTCTCTATCTTCCATAAATATCCCTCCTAAAATTTAACAATAATATTATACACTATATGTCAAGTATCAAGTTACTTGCATGTATATAAAGTTTACCTAATTTTGTTTTTTCAAATCTATTAATATCAATACCTAAACTTCTAAAAATAATTTTAAAATTTTCTTTATTTTTATTAAATATTAGATATGTATTTGATTTTACATCTAAATCACTATTATTATAGTCTAGTAAAAATGAGCTTTTATTTTGGCAAATTTTATATTTTTTTGAAAATACAAGGAATATATTATAATATTCATTTGGTATTTTGTCAAGAATTTCAACTACACTTCCTATACTATTATTTAACTCATTTACATATCTTATCGAATCATTTGAAATATTAGTCATATATATGTCTACAATTTTATATTCTTGGAGCAATTCATTAAGTTTCTTCTTTTCTATCTTTTCTAGTCTATCTATAATCATTAAGATTTTTACGTCTTTTGGCAATACATTATTAGTTTTTATATACTCATTTATATATACTTTATCATTATTATATAAATTATTTTGATTTGATTCAAAAATAGGGTTAACCAAGAATTCTTCTAAAAAATTTTTTAGAGAATTATTCTCTTCTAAATATTTACTTAATACAATATATGTTTTTTTATTTTTAAATTTTAGTTTTAAAAAAAATTTAAAAAAGTTTAAACTAAATTTATCAGTTATTTTTTTTTCATTAATATTTAAATAATATATATTCTTATTATTAAATCTAGTAAAATAAAAACCAAACTTATTTAGTATTATATTATTTTTTTCATTTAAATTATAATTATCTACAAAAAGAATATTCATATATAACCTCGTTTCAATGTTATATATGAATACACATAATTTAATATTACTTTTTTACTATATTTTTTATTACATTTGTTTTTGTTCTATCTAACTTTTTAACTAATAAATCTCTTAGTGTATCTGCAGTCAAATCTCTAATTAATTTTCCGCCTTCAGCTAAAGATATTGTTCCTGTCTCTTCAGAAACAACAACTACAAGCGCATCAGAGATCTCTGTAATTCCAACTGCAGCTCTGTGTCTTGTACCTAAGCTTTTAGGTACTGCAACTTCAGAAGCAAGTGGCAAAATACATTTTGCTGCAAGTATTTCTGAACCAGAAATAACAACAGCGCCATCATGCAAAGGTGTTCTAGGCATAAATATATTTTGAATAAGCTCTGATGTAACCTTAGCATTTAAAGGAATTCCTTCTTTTAATACTTCAGAGACCTTGGTATTTCTCTCAAACACTATTAAAGCACCAATTTGCTTCATAGACATAATCTCTACAGCCTTAGACGTCTCTGAAATTGCATGCTTTACTAATATATTATCGTCCATATCAAAGACGTCTACAAGCTTACTTCTACCAAGTTTTTCAAATACATTCCTAAGCTCTGGTTGAAAAACAATTAGTAATAATATGATACCATAAGACATAAAATTATCTAACAAAAATGTAAGTATTACCATATTGCTTAGTTTTGCAACTATATAAATAAATGCTAATAATAATACACCTTTTACAATTTGTCCTGCTCTAGTTTTCTTTATAATTTTTGTAATATATACAATTATAGTAATAACAAGTATAATATCTATTGTAGTTATTACATATCTTAAAGGACTACTTAAATCTAAAGTCTTAATAATAACATCTAACATCTCTCCTAGGGATCTTATAATGTTTTGCATATAATCTCACTCCTATTTTTAACTTATTGCAGCAACTAAGCTAGCAAATACAGAGAAAATCATTGTAAATGTTAATACTCCTACAATAACATAAGTAGCAACTTTTCTTCTTACACTTGTTTCTTTTTTTACATTTTGTTTCATATTCTATCTCCCCCTTAAAACTATATATCAAACTTACCTTCAAACCATGAATATAAGTCATCAATCTTAACTCTTACCTGCTCCATTGTATCTCTGTTTCTAATTGTAACTGAATTATCTTCTTCTGAATCAAAATCATATGTTATACAATATGGAGTACCTATTTCATCTTGTCTTCTATATCTTTTACCAATACTTTGAGCCTCATCATAATCTACCATATATTTCTTAGAAAGCATTTCTTGAACCTTTTTGGCTCCATCTGAAAGCTTTTTAGAAAGTGGCAACACAGCTATTTTTATTGGTGCTATATATGGATGTAAATGTAAAACAATTCTAGTATCATTGTCAGATATTTTTTCTTCTTCATAAGCATCACATAAGAATGCAAGAGCAACTCTATCTGCTCCAAGAGATGGTTCAATACAATATGGAACATATTTTTCATTTGTCTCAGGATCAGTATAAGTCATATCTTCTCCAGAGAACTTCATATGCTGTGATAAATCAAAATCTGTTCTATCTGCAATTCCCCATAGCTCTCCCCAGCCAAATGGAAAATAAAATTCAATATCAGTAGTAGCGTTACTATAATGTGATAATTCTTCCTTAGAATGATCACGTAATCTTATACTTTCCTCTTTAATACCAAGATTAAGTAGCCATTCTTTACAGAATTTCTTCCAGTATTCATGCCATTCTAAATCTGTTCCAGGCTTACAGAAAAATTCTAGCTCCATTTGTTCAAATTCTCTTGTTCTAAATGTAAAATTACCAGGAGTTATCTCATTTCTAAAAGCCTTACCAATTTGAGCAATTCCCATTGGTAATTTTCTTCTTGTAGTTCTCATAACATTCTTATAGTTTACAAATATACCTTGTGCAGTTTCTGGTCTAAGATAAATTGTTGCAGTATTATCTTCAGTAACACCTTGAAATGTTTTAAACATCAAATTAAATTTTCTTATATCAGTAAAATTTGTTTTACCACATTTTGGACATGGAATATGATTTTCATTAATAAATTTTACTAACTCTTCATCTGACATACCATCAGCTATCATATCTTTTCCTTGTGAAAAAGCCCACTCTTCAATCATTTTATCTGCTCTATGTCTTGTCTTACATTCTTTACAGTCAATTAAAGGGTCACTAAATCCACCAACATGACCTGAAGCTACCCAAGTCTGTGGATTCATAAGTATTGCTGCATCTAAGCCTACATTATATTTGCTTTCTTGGATAAACTTTTTTCTCCATGCAGCTTTTACATTATTTTTTAATTCTGCTCCTAAAGGACCATAATCCCATGTATTTGCAAGTCCTCCATATATTTCTGAACCAGGATAAATAATTCCTCTATTTTTGCATAAATTAACGATTTTTTCCATTGAATCTACCATATTAATTGCCTCCCTAATTTTGTATTTCTATATCAATAACATCTTTAGTATTAGCTATACTATCTGAATCACCATTAAATACAATATGAAATTTTGAATCTTGAATATAGAAATTTTCAAGACCAGTAATTTCATAATTATAATCATCTTCTGTTGCATATCCATTATTAATAATGTATTCTTTTACTTGATCTCTTAATATTGTTTTATAGTCTTTTCCAAGTAAATCAACAACAACATCAGCTTGAGCTATAGTTGTTTTAGATGATAGATCTACATTATATGTTGTAACTCTTTCAGAAGTAATTGTTTGTGAATCTGTATCTATTATTTGTTGTGTTATAACTAAAGATACAACTTTTCTAAGACCTACAATATTATCAAAATAAGTATATGTCACATTAAAAGAATAATTACTCTCTGCTTGAGCCATTTGCTCTTTTAAACTATCAAATCTTGTAATATATTCACTTTGAATTTTAGCATTTAGGTCAGCAATCTCTCTACCATCTACATAGATAGTTGGTAAATGAATATTACTTACAAAATTACTCACACTCTGATCAGAACTACTTACATCTTTTATCTCATAATTTAAACTCATAGCTTGTTTTAATTTTTCTTCATCAGTTTGTCCAACATCCTCAAGTCCGTCGCTTTGCGTTGTAATTGCATCAGAAGATAATCCCAGCATTCTTGGATTATCTTCATTTTTTATAGCATAAGCAACAAAACACCCACCTATTATTAAAAAGCTCATAACTATTATGGCAGGCCATTTTGTTGTTTTTCTTCTCTCTGTAAATCTAATTGTTTCCATTTTATCACCCTCGCGTACATTTTACTACAAATTCTCTTGTATTTCAACATTTTTTAGCATTTTATTTTTACTTTACAATAGATGTAATATTAATGTCTATTCCAAAAAGATTAATTCCTGTCATAGTATCTATAGAGTGAATTGTTACACTTTTTACATCTTTACTTATAGCTGGTATGTTTTTTCCATACTTAATTTGTAAGTCCATTTCAATTCTCATACCATCACTATATTTTTCAGTAAAAACCTTAAGCACTTTATTTACGCCATCTACTTTTTCTACAGTATACATAATAATTTCTTTTATAACATTATCAGATATTCTATATTTTCCAAGATAACTATATGTTGGTCTTATAATTGTTTTTTCAGAGCTTTCTGCCTCATACATATTACTGCTTTCTCTTCTATATATATCAAACATTCTAAGAGGATCCATAAAGTATCCAGAAAATTGTTTTTTAATCTCAAATGTAGGAACAGGTACAACGTGCTTTCCTTCTTCAAATCTTGATTTTCTTGCCTCTTCAATTTTTTCAGGACTTGCAACATCTTCAATATATATAGTCTTTTGAATAGGACCAAGCTTTAAATTTTCTGCAATTTTCTTTACCATATCATCTGAAGTACCTAGAATTAAAATTTTATCAATTTTCTCTTTTTTTATAGCAGAAATCATTTCTTTTCTTCTATCTTCATATAAGAAAATAGCTGCCTTAACTGAGGCGATTTTACTCTCCTCAGTTTTTGCAGATTTCCCAGCTATAACTTTTGTTTCTTTAATTAGTATAGCATCATCTATTATATATTTTATATCATAAGATTTTGCTACTTTTAAAGCATTGTAACTTTTTCCTGTACCTGTTTTACCAACAAATGCATATACTTGCATCTAAACACCTCTAAACTTTCATAGCATCTTTTGCAGAAAGACTAAATTTTCCGTCTTCTTCATTAATTTCAATTACTTTTACTAAGATCTCATCACCAACATTTAACACATCTTCTACTTTATTTACTCTTTCTTTAGAAATCTTAGAAATATGTAATAATCCCTCTTTTCCTGGTAAAATTTCAACTAAAGCTCCAAATTGGAATATCTTTGTTACTTTACCCATGTATACCTCGTTTAATTCAACATCTCTTGTTAAAGACTCAATTATACTTATTGCCTTATCAAGCATTTCTTGATCAACACCCGCTACATATACAGTTCCATCTTCTTCTATATCAATTTTTACTCCTGTTTCATCTATAATTTTATTTATTGTCTTTCCACCAGAACCTATAACCTCTCTTATCTTATCTGGATTTATTTTTATTGTCTCAATCTTTGGTGCATATTTTGAAACATGCTCTCTTGGTTTATCAATAGCTTTAAGCATTACTTCATCTAAAATATAATTTCTAGCCTTATGTGTTCTTGCAAAGGCTTCCTCTATTATTTCATATGACAATCCATCTATTTTTATATCCACTTGTATTGCAGTTATTCCTTTTTTTGTTCCGGCAACTTTAAAATCCATATCTCCAAAGAAATCTTCTATTCCTTGAATATCAGTTACCATTATATAGTCATCTGTTGAACCATCTTTTGTAAATAGTCCTGTAGAAATTCCTGCAACTGGTGCTTTTATTGGAACACCAGCATCCATAAGAGCAAGTGTAGAGCCACAAACACTTCCTTGTGAAGTTGAACCATTAGAGCTTAATACTTCTGAAACAACTCTTATAGTATATGGAAATTCTTCCTGAGAAGGAATTACAGGCTCTAATGCACGCTCCGCTAAAGCTCCATGTCCTATTTCTCTTCTTCCAGGGCCACGAGAAGTTCTTGCCTCTCCAACACTGTATGGTGGCATGTTATAATGATGCATATATCTTTTTGATTCTTCCTCATCAAGTCCATCTAATTCTTGAACATCTGATGTACTTCCAAGAGTTACCATAGATAAAACTTGTGTAAGTCCTCTAGTAAATAATGCACTTCCATGTACTCTTTCAAAAAGTCCAACTTCTGCAGATAAAGGTCTTATCTCGTCATTTGCTCTACCATCTACACGTTTTCCATGAATTATTACTAAATCTCTTACAGCCTTCTTTTCTGCTTTGTATAAAGCCTCTGCTACCATTGACTTGTTTTCCTCATAAGCTTCTTCGCCAAATTTCTCTTTATACTTTTCTATAACAAAATTATTTACTTGTGTAACATTTTCATCTCTTTGGTTTTTATCTACTGTTTGAACAGCTTCTTGCATCTTATCATATGCAATATCATTTATAAATTGTGCTAAATCTTCTGGAATTGCAAAAGATTTGTACTCTGCCTTTGGTTTTCCAATCTCTGATTTTATGTTATATATAAATTCACATAAGTTTTTAATTTCTTTATGTGCGGCTTTAATTGCTTCAAGCATCTTTTCATCAGATACTTCGTTTGCTCCTGCCTCAATCATACAGATTTTAGTTGGTGTTGCAGATACTGTTAAATCTAGAATTGATTTTTCTCTTTGCTCTAAATTTGGATTTAATACAATTTCTCCATCAACTATACCAACTTTTACTGTACCTACTAGTGTATCAAATGGAATATCAGATATATTTAGCGCAATAGATGCTCCAATTGAAGCTGGTATCTCTGGCAATATATCTGGATCTACTGCAAGTACTAAAGCCTCTATTGCTGTATCATTTCTATAGTCTTTTGGAAATAGTGGGCGTAATGGTCTATCTATAACACGTGATACAAGTATTGCTTTAGTAGAAGGCTTGCCTTCCCTTTTTATATATCCTCCAGGAATTTTTCCTACAGAATATAGTCTTTCATCATAATCTACTGATAATGGTAAAAAGTCTATACCCTCTCTTGGCTCTTTTGACATATTTGCGTTTACTAGTACTGCTGTTTGACCATATCTTACTAGACATGAGCCATTTGAAAGATTTGACATCTTTCCTGTTTCAACTACAAGCTTTCTGCCTGCAAATGAAGTTTCAAATTTCTTATACATTTATTTTTTCCTCCCTATTACTAATAATATAGGCATCTATAGGTTTGTAATAATAATTTCTAAGTATAAAAGCTATACTCACAAATTATTACTACAATTACACCTACAGACATACCTGTTAACATTATACTATAAATAATATTATTGTTCAAGTAAATTAAACCAAAGTGTTCTAAGTTTGTTGTCAAAAAAGCAGAAAAACACATATATTATTATTATACTCCAATACATAAAAATTATATAAAAATAGCACTCTAACTCTCGCTAAAGTGCTATTTGTCTCTATTTAGTATTTTTCTTTTTATTTCTTATTACTACATATACTATTCCTGCTACACATACTACTGCTACTCCTGCTACCACCATTACTGCTATATCTCCTGTATCTATATTTACCACTTCTTGTATTTTTCTGTAATAATAGATTACTTCTATTATCTCCTCTT
>CALXAR010000019.1 GCA_944386345.1 uncultured Clostridia bacterium | reverse complement strand
ACATTATCTATATTAAAGATATTTTTTACAGCACTAAAAATAAAATTTGCTGAAAGCACATTTACTACTATACAAATTATTATTGCCACAATTGATATAACTAATGCTATAATAGATGCATCTTTCTTCTCTTTAACATTTTCTCTTTTTAATATTAAAACAGACAATATTATTGCTATTATTGAAGATATAAGTGAAAATGGTATTCCAAAAAGAGGAACAAAAGAACAAACAAATGCAAAAATACTTCCTACTAATGAAATTACATACATATTATACCCCCTTATAATTTATAATCATTAAAAATATATGCATTTTCAATTAGCCAAACTATTTGACTCTTTACATCATGATTATTCGAATATAATATCTCCATCATTTCATTTATATCATTTGAATACATATTTGTATAAGCCTCTTTAATCTTCTCTAAATAATCATGCATATACCATGATTTATCAATCTTAACTCTTTTATATTTTAGCATTCTTTTAAAATGTCTAATATAGCAATTAAATAAAATAAATCTTGCTTTCTCATAATCTTTTTTTAAAGTTGCTTTTTTTATTTTCTTTTCTAAAGTTTTTTCTTTCATACAAATCACTAATATCAATATATCATAAAATAATTTTATAAGCAAGAAAAAATCTCGTATTATATACGAGACTTTTTTCTATGCCTTTTTTCTTTTCTTTAAGACTTTATCAAATGAATACCACAATGCTGTTGCTATAAATATTGAAGAAAATGATCCTTCTGCAATACCTATTGAAAGTGGAATTGAAAATTGTTTTAAAGTTTCTTGATCATATATAACTGAGAATATTAAAACTATTCCTATAGCAACTAATGTTGTAAGCGATGTCATTATTGTTCTTCTTAGAGTCTGAGAAACACTAGTGTTAATAACCTCTTTTATATCATTAGATTTAGTCACTATTCTCTTGTTTTCTCTTACCCTATCGTAAACAATAATTGTATCATTTATTGAGTAACCAATTATTGTTAATATTACCGCTATAAATGTAGAATTAATTGGAAACTTAAATACTCCATATACAGCAAATAAGAAACATACAT
This sequence comes from uncultured Clostridia bacterium, assembly GCA_944386345.1. Taxonomy (GTDB): domain Bacteria; phylum Bacillota; class Clostridia; order TANB77; family CAG-465; genus CAG-465. Next base: position 24,425 of record CALXAR010000019.1, on the reverse strand, counting down.
CAAACATTAAGCCTAAAACAGCTGATAAAGCTGCAGTATAACCTAGAGTTTTAAATCTTATTGCAATATATACTAGTAGCAATACGATTGATACTACAACGGATATTATTGCTGTATTTATTAATTCTTGTCCATATGAAGCTTGAACATTTTTTGTTGTAGCTTCTCCCATATTGGTATACTTTTCATTTAAAGCAGAAATTATATTTGAAGCTTCTTCTTCTGATATTGTCTGTGTAGTAATTGTTACAGAATTATTGCCTGAGCTTGTAGATTGAACTTCTGGAGTCTGTCCACACACTTGCTCAACAATATCACTTACATCTGAATTATTGTATTCTTCATTTAAGTCTACTTGTATTCTTGTACCACCTTTAAAATCTATATCAAATACATACCCTGTAGCAAATCCATAAATTAATCCTGCAACTACTATTAATACTGACACAAATAGTATAATATTTTTATGCTTTAAAAAATCACATTTTAGAGTCATTTTTTTCTACCTCCTTTTTCAATCCAAATAAGAAAGTAGACTTACTTGCTAGTGGCATAAATTGTTTTAGTATAGCTTTAGATACAAATAATGCTGTAAACATACTTAATACAACACCAAGTCCTAAAACCAAACCAAAGCCTTTAACCATACCTGAACCTAATAGATATAGTACAAATGCAACTATTAAAGTTGTAATATTTCCATCAACTATAGTGCTAGTCGAATTTTTAAAGCTCTTTTCAAAAGCTTTTTTATATGCAACTTTCTTATGTAATTCTTCTTTTAATCTTTCAAAAATTATTACATTAGCATCAACAGCCATACCTACAGATAAAATCAAGCCTGCTATTCCAGAAAGTGTTAGTGATATACCTGTATTAGATATTATTAGTAGCAATACAGATACATAAATTAATAGAGCTATTGATGATACTACACCTGGCAATCTATATGCGATAATCATAATCAAGCAAACTACTATTAATGCTACAATTCCAGCTTTTATACTTACATTTAATGCATTCTGTCCAACAAATGGACCAATATATTCTTTATTTATAACATTCAAATTAAATGGTAAACTACCTGAGTCAATTAACATAGCATACTCTTCTGCTTCAGCTTTTCTTTCTGCATAAGTTCCATCACCTACTGTTATTATAGCTGTTGATGAATCTATTTTGCTATTAACATATGGTGATGTAATACACTCATCATCTAAATAGATAGGCATTTGTTGTCCTACTAATTGCTCAGTTGCCTCAGAAAATTTTTCTGTTCCCTCTTCGCTAAATGTTAAAACAACGTGTGGTGAACTCATTCCTGTACTATCAACAGGATCATCACTATATTCAGCAGATTCAATATCGTCTCCTTCTAGTAATACATTTCCTTGAGAATCTCTAAATTGAATTACTGCTGTTCTGTCTAGTCCTTCAACTGCTGAAAGGGGATCTACTGATGTATCACTAGTATTTGTTGGGATTTCAACACTGATTTGGTTTGTGCTGGAATCAACTCTAATAATATAGTCATAGATATTCTTAGCTTCCAACCTATTTTGTATAACTGTTTTTGATTTTTCTAAATCGCCTGGAGTAATTTCCTGTCCATCTTCAACCTCTGCCTGATAGACAATAGTTACACCACCGCTAATGTCTAATCCTGTATTTATATCCTTTGCACCCTTAATAATAGTTCTATCTCCTATTTTTAGTCCAAAGATTGCAAGGTATCCAAGAAGAAGCATTATAACTATAGAAATTACTACTTTTATAATATTGTCTTTCTTCAATTAAATCCCTCCTATAACAATTGTAATTATACTATTTTTAAATTTTATAGTCAATATTAATCTACAACTTTTGACAGCTCTATCACAAAAAAGGAGTCCATTTGTTTTTGGACTCTTTTTTGTAAATTTTTATAATCTTTTTAAAGGATCATTATCACTTATTGCATTAGATTCGTTATATTCCTCATTCTTATTCATTGCATTCTTTAAATCGTTTTCACCTTTTAAGTCATTATATGAATCTTCTGTCTTTATTGGATTTGTAATTATATTTCCATTATGTATTAGACTCTCAATATTGTTATAATGCTCTTCTGTATTTTTTATAGCATATAAAATAGTCGCACTTCCATTAACTCTATCAGCATTAGTATATATAATTATAACTCCATAATTCATTACTCTATCTGTAACAGTTCTTCTTATTTCAACTTCACGTATATTAGAATATTCAATAACTTTTTTTGTTTGACTTAAAAAGTCATTTTCATATACCATACAATCTTTATAAAATTTATATGATATACCTTTATACTCTAGTATCTGCATACTAATTCTTCCAATTAGCATTATTATTGTTACAACAATTGCAATACAACACACAATAGTTGCAATATTATATATACTCATTATAATCTCATTATTAAAATCAGTTATATATCCCTTACAAAGAAAAAGCACTATTAATAACACTATACTTATTATTACTCCAGTAAGTGCAGACTTTAGTCTTCTTCCTGTAGGCATTGTAAGCTCATAAAAGAAATTAAACTTTGGACCAATCTCATATAACACTTCTCCCTTATCTTCCATATACATACCTCCAAAACACAATTATTCTTTAATAATTGTTCCTATCTTTTCACCACTAACTGCTCTTTTTATAGAATCTTCTTCATTTAATGCAAAAACTAAAATTGGAATTTTATTTTCCATACATAGAGTTATTGCAGTAGTATCCATAACTCCTAATTTCTCATTAATAGATTGCATATATGATACCTCATCATACTTTACAGCATCAGCATATTTTTTAGGATCTTTATTATATACTCCATCAACATTTTTAGCAAGTAATATGACATCTGAATCCATCTCAACAGCTCTTAGGGCAGCTGCTGAATCTGTTGTAAAATATGGACTTCCTGTTCCGCAAGCAAATATAACTATTCTTCCTTTTTCTAAATGTCTTACAGCTTTTCTTCTTATATATGGTTCTGCAACTTGTTTCATTTCTATTGCTGTTTGTACTCTTGTTTGAACTCCTTTTGATTCAAGCATCTCTTGTAAAGCTAAAGCATTTAGAGTTGTTGCAAGCATTCCCATATAATCTGATGTAGTTCTTTTTATATAATTTCCACCATATTTTCCTCTCCAGAAGTTTCCAGCACCTATTACTATAGCTACTTCAACCCCACTTTTATTCAAATCTACAAGTTGATTTGCTACTCTTTCTAGCTTTGTACTATCAAGTCCTCTTCCATCATCTTGACCTATTGCTTCTCCACTTAATTTTACTAAAATTCTCTTATACATTTCTTATTCCTCCAAATTACAAAAATTATATCATCAATTAAAATAAGTGTCAATTCAAAAAAAATACTCGTAATCAATTACGAGTATTTTATATAATTAACCATTAACTTGTTTCATTACTTCTTCAGCAAAGTTTTCTTCTTTTTTCTCTATTCCTTCGCCTCTTTCATATCTAACAAATCTTCTAATTACTATATTTTCTCCAATTTTAGCAATTAATTCTGTTAATAGTTGACCAACTGTCTTATCTGGATCCTTAACAAATGGTTGATCTAATAGGCAGATTTCTGAATAAAATTTATTCATTCTACCTTCAACAATTTTTTCAGCAATTGCTTCTGGTTTTCCTTCTTCTATTGCTTTTTGCATTTGTGCTTTTTTCTCTGCTTCAACAACTGAAGCTGGAACATCCTCACGTTTTACATATTGAGGAGCTGCTGCTGCAACATGCATAGCTATATCTTTAACAAAACTCTTAAATTCATCGTTTGTTGCAACAAAGTCTGTTTCAGAATTTACTTCTACTAATGAACCATATTTTCCATTGTGAATATATGATTCGACTAATCCTTCTGCTGCAATTCTTCCTGCTTTTTTAGCAGCTTTTGCCATACCTTTTTGTTTTAAAAGCTCAATAGCTTTATCCATATTTCCTTCTGCTTCAGTAAGGATTTTTTTGCAGTCCATTATTCCTGCACCTGTTCTATCTCTTAATTCTTTAACTTGTTCGGCTGTTATTGCCATTTAAAGCACCCCCTATTATATATTAATTATTCTTGTTCTTCAGTTTTTTCTGCTGGTTGTTCTTCTTTAACTTCAGCAACTTCTTCTTTTTTAGTATCTTTTTTTGCGTAGTTTCTTCTATTATTTTGTTTTGGTTTTCTTTCTATTTTATCAACGCCTTCTTTGTCAACTAGCTCTTGCATTGTTTCAATATCTTCGTCGTCAATTGTAGTTAAGTTTCCTTCTTTAGCTTCAACTACAGCATCTGCTATTTTACCAGCAATTAAGCTTACTGATCTTACTGCATCATCATTACCAGGAATTACAAAATCAACATCTTCTGGATTACAGTTAGAATCAATTAATCCTATTGTAGGGATTTTTAATCTTCTTGCTTCTCTAGTACAAATATATTCTTTTTTAGAGTCTGCTAAAAAGATTAATGATGGAAGTCTATCCATATTTTTAATACCACCAAGGTTAGTATTTAATATTTCCATCTCTCTTCTTAATTTAATAACTTCTTTTTTAGGTAAAACTTCAAATGTTCCGTCTGCTTCCATCTTTTCTAGTTCATTAAGTCTTGCTATTCTTTTTTTGATAGTAGCAAAGTTTGTTAAAGTTCCTCCTAACCATCTGCTATTGATGTAGAACATTCCACATCTTTCTGCTTCGTTCTTGATTGTTTCTTGAATTTGTTTCTTTGTTCCTACAAATAGAACAAGTCCACCTTCAGCTACAACTTTCTTAGTCTCGTTGTATGCTTCTTGTAATTTCTTTAATGTTTTTTGTAAATCTAAGATATATATTCCATTTCTTGCTGTGAATATATATGGAGCCATTCTAGGATCCCATCTTTTTGTTTGGTGACCAAAATGTACACCAGCTTCTAGTAATGATTTCATTGGTATTATTGCCATTTTAAAATTCCTCCTTCTTTTATATCCTCCACAATAATCATAATTTTACACGTCCATCTCTGGAAGAAGAATAAAACTCCTATTGTGTGTGTATTTGTATGCATACTAGAATAAACATACAGCGCTATTATTATAACATATGTTATTGGTTTATGCAATATTTTTATGTAAAAAAGAACTATATATTTACAAAAAAGAAGCTGTCAAACAGCTTCCTTTACTCTTTAAATATTGCTTCAAATTCTTCACCAGATATTTTTTCATTATCTAAAAGCTTCTTTGCAACTTTATGAAGTTTTTCTATGTTTTCTTTTAAAATTCTCTCTGCACTTGTATACGCATTCATTACAATTTCTTTTATTTCTGTATCTATTTGCGCTGCGGTACTCTCACTATAGTCTCTGCTATGTGTAGCCATATCTCTACCTAAAAATACTTCTTCTTCTGTTCCTCCAAAGCAAATAGGACCTAGTTTTTCACTCATTCCATATTTAGTAACCATTTCACGAGCAATCTTTGTAGCTCTTTCTATATCATTTGAAGCTCCTGTACTTATATCATCAAGTACTAATTGTTCTGCAACTCTTCCACCAAGTAATGATACAATATGCTCTTTCATTTCACTCTTTGAAGCATAGCTTTTATCTTCATTGGGCTTATACATAGTATAACCACCAGCCATACCTCTAGGAATTATTGAGATCTCATGTATATCATCATGATTTGGTAGACATCTAGCTACTACGGCATGACCTGCTTCATGATAAGCTGTAAGCTTTTTCTCTTTTTCGCTTATGACTTTACTCTTCTTCTCAGGTCCCATCATTACCTTTACCATAGCTTCTTCAACATCATTAATATCTATTGTCTTTTTATCTTTTCTAGCAGCAAGCAATGCAGCTTCATTTACCATATTTTCAAGGTCTGCTCCACTAAATCCCGCTGTATTTTTTGCAACGACTTTAAAATCAGTCCCCTGTACAAATGGCTTATTCTTAGCATGTAGTTTTAAGATCTCTTCTCTAGCTTTTACATCTGGTTTTCCTACAACAATTTGTCTATCAAATCTACCAGGTCTTAAAAGCGCTGGGTCTAGTATATCTGGCCTATTGGTTGCAGCCATAACTATAATGCTTTCATGAGTTGCAAAGCCATCCATTTCAACAAGTAATTGGTTTAATGTTTGTTCTCTTTCATCATGTCCACCACCAAGACCTGCTCCTCTATGACGGCCAACTGCATCAATTTCATCTATAAATATAATACATGGTGAATTAGCTTTTGCCTCTTTAAACATATCTCTTACACGTGATGCACCAACACCAACAAACATCTCAACAAAGTCTGAACCACTAATACTAAAAAATGGAACATTTGCTTCACCTGCAACAGCTTTTGCAAGTAATGTTTTACCAGTACCTGGTCCACCAACTAGTAGTATTCCTTTAGGAATTCTTGCTCCCATATCTATATATTTTTTTGGATTTTTTAAGAATTCGACTTCTTCTTTAAGCTCCTCTTTTTCTTCTTCAAGCCCAGCTACATCTGCAAAAGTAACTTTTTTAGGTGAATTCTTATCAATTTTTTGAGCTCTACTTCTTCCAAAATCCATTGCTTTACTATTACTATCATTTGTTTTTCTTAAAACAAACATCAATATAAATAGAGTTCCAACAAGTAGTAATATGTTCGGAATGTATGGAGCCATTGCTTCCATAAATGTCTCTTCTGCAACTGTTAGTTCAAATTCTCCTGCCGCCACTCTATCTTGTACAACTTCAAGAAATGTTGTAGCCGATGGAATATCAACAACTCTAGTAACATTTTCTTCGTCTTTTAATGTAACATTAGCTGTTAGTCTATCTGTAGTAAGCTCAATTGTTTGAACATCTTGCTCTTCTATTTTTCCCATAAGCTCAGTATATGACATTTCTTTTATCTGAGTAGAATCAAGCATAGTAATTGCATAAATTGCAATAGCAATCAAAACAGCATAAACAATTAAAGTTCTTAAAGCACTTTTTCTATTCATTTTATCTCCCTTCAGATTAATATATAATAGCAATATTCTTTTTTATTATCTCAATAGTAAACTTATTGCCTATTATATACTTTTTACCTTTTATATTATTATTTAGCAATTTTATTATATCTAATACATGAATATTCTCTATTCCATCTAAATTAGATATTTTCTTTTCAATTATTTTTCTAATTATTCTCTTTTGTATACTTTTGTGCTCATTCATAAACTTAGAAAAATCAAAAACAATTTTAGAGTTATCTATTTTTATTATAACCTTATCAAATACAATATTAGTATATTCTTCTATAAAGTCATTATCTTCTTTTAATATATTTCTCATTCTACTAATATTAGTCACAAAATTAGGATTTAACTCCTTTAAATAGGGAATTAACTGAAGTCTAATTTTATTTCTAAGGTAAATATCCTCCTCGTTTGTCTTATCAAAGCAAGGATGTAACTCTAGTTCATTATTATATACTAAAATATCCTTTTTTTCAATAGTAAGAAGTGGTCTAATTATATTATTAAACTTAAAGTCCATACCTATTAATCCTTTTAAACCGCATCCTCTTATTTGGTTTAATAAAATTGTTTCAATATTATCATTTAAATTATGTGCAACAGCAATTAAATCTGCATTATTTTCCTGTCTTACCTTCTCAAAGAAATCGTATCTTACCATTCTTCCACATGTTTCTTCTGATATTTTCTTTTCTTTAGATAATTTAGGTACATCCACTTTCAAATAAAAAAAGGGGATATTTCTTTCTTTACAGTATTTTTCTACATATTCTTTTTCTAAATCAGATTCTATTCTAATCCCATGATTAACATGTGCTACCAATATGCTAAATTCTAGTTCGTCTTTTAGCCTATACAAAGTGTCTAGTAAACACATAGAATCAGGTCCACCAGATACTGCAACAACAATCTTATCTCCTTTTTTTACAAGACTATTTTCTACTATATTATTCTTTACAATATTTATAATATTATTTACCATATTATCCATTTCCTTTATATAAATTTGCAAATTTAGTATACTTTCCAAGCCAAGCAAGCTCTATAGTTCCAGTTTCTCCGTGTCTATTTTTAGCTATTATAACTTCTGCTATATTTTTCTTTTCAGTATCTTTATCATAATAATCTTCTCTATGTAAAAACATAACGATATCTGCATCTTGCTCAATAGAACCAGATTCACGAAGATCGCTTAGCATTGGTCTATGATCTGCTCTTGATTCAGTAGCACGGCTAAGCTGAGAAAGTGCAATAACAGGAACATCTAGCTCCTTTGCAAGAATCTTTAATCCTCTAGATATCTCTGATATTTCCTGTTGTCTAGAGCCATTAACTGTTTTTGACTCCATAAGCTGTAAATAGTCTATTATAATTAATCCAATATTTTTTTCAAGCTTTGCCTTTCTGCATTTTGCTCTAATCTCAGATGGAGTAAGAACAGGCGTATCATCTATATATATAGGAACGTCGGCAAGCCTATTACTTGCATCTGCCATTTTTATCCAATCTTCCTGCTCAAGATTTGCATTATTTAGCCTCATACTATCGATTTCACTTTCACTACTTAGCATTCTTTTTACAAGCTGTTCTTTAGACATTTCAAGGTTAAATATCATAACAGGCACTTTATCGTGCATTGCAACATATGAAGCAATATTTAATACAAAAGCAGATTTTCCCATTGCAGGACGTGCTGCAACAATAATTAAATCTGATTTATTAAGCCCAGATATCTTTTCATCTAAATCTATAAAACCTGATTCAATTCCAGAAAGCTTTTCCTTATTTTCATACATTTTTTCTATAGAATCAAGTGTAGTAACTAATATCTCTTTCATTCCAGAGTATGACTTACTATTTCTGTTTTGAGCAAGGTCAAAAATTCCTTTTTCTGCCTGTTCAATTATAGTATCAAGCTCCTCTGTCTGTGCATATGATATCTTCATGATATCACTTGTAACTTTTATTAAGTTTCTTGAAGTAGATTTTTGTTCAACAATCTCAACATATCTTTCAATATTAGAAGTAGTAGGTACATTATCAATTAGTGTAGCTAAATTTTGAGTTCCTCCAACTCTCTCTAGAGTTCCTCTTAATTTTAATTGCTCTGTGACAGTTATCATATCTATTTCTCTTCCTACAGAATAGATATCCATCATAGCTGCATATATTTCTTTATTATCTTCTCTATAAAAATCTTCTGGTTTTAAAACTTCTACTGCTGCTTGAACTGCGTCCTTAGATACGAGCATCGAGCCTAAAACAGCTTGTTCTGCTAAAGTATCATTGGGCTGTACTTTATTTACTACTTCATTTTCCATTTACTACACCTACATTCCTATTACTGATATTTTTAGCTTTGCTACTACTCCTTCATATAATTTTATACTTACTGTATATGTCCCTAAGCTTTTTATTGGACTAGTAATCACAATTTTTTTCTTATTAACGTCAATATTAAACTTCTCTTTAATTTTTTCTGCAATGTCTTTTTCAGTTACACTGCCATAAAGCTTACTTCCTTCTCCAACTTTATGTTTAAATTCAATAAATCCTGATTCAATAATCTTTTTATTCTCATTTGCTGCTTCTAATTCAGTCTTCTTTTTGTACTTTTGAGCTTCAATTTTTCCTTGAGCCTCATTTAAATTTTTACTATCAGCTATTACTGCAATTTTTTTAGGTAATAAAAAATTTCTAGCATATCCTTCACTTACTTCTATAATTTGATATTTCTTTCCAAGTCCTTTTACATCTTGTTTTAGTACTACCTTCATTTTTTACCTCCTATTTTATATTAAATTTTATTCTGATAAGTATTCTTCTATACTATCTAGCAACTTAGCTCTAGCTTGTTCTAATGTAACACCTGCCATTTGCGCACCAGCAAAAGTTAGATGTCCACCTCCACCTATTTTCTCAAGTATTGTTTGTACATTTATATCTCCCATTGATCTACCAGAAATCATTACTATTCCATCTACCATACATAGCACAAATGAAGCTTGTATTCCAGAAATAGATAAAAGCTCATCTGCAGCTTGTGCAGCAATTATTGGCATATCTGGATGCTTTTCATCTGACATTGATATTGCTATTTTGTTATGAATGAACTCTGCATTTTTTACAATATTTACTTTTGCAACATAAGTCTCAAAATTGTTTTGGAATAATAATTTTATCTCTGCTACGTCAATTCCAAATTTCTTTAAATATGCTGCAACCTCAAAAGTTCTAACTCCTGTTTTAAACATGAAGTTTTTAGTATCAACTACAAGTCCTGCATACATGCACTCTGCCTCATTTGAAGATATCTCAACTCCATCCATATACATTAAAAGTTCAACAACAAGCTCTGTAGCTGAAGAAGCATAAATTTCATGATATGTAAGAACAGCGTTATCGATAAACTCTGGTCCTCTTCTATGATGATCTATTACAGCCACTTTTTCAAAATGATCTAGCAGATCTGGTTCTACCAAATATGATTTTTTATGTGTATCTACAACAACTAATAGGCAGTCAGTAAAATCATCATTTTTTACTTCAGGATATGTTCTAAATACATCCTTATATGCATCATCATATTTAATCTTTTCTATTACACCTTGAGTACTTGCATTACATTTTGCATCAACTACTACTGTTACTGGTTTTCCAAGATATTGTGCAATCTTTACAATACCAACTGCAGCTCCAATACAATCTATATCAGAATTTCTATGTCCAACAACATATACTCTTTCAGATTTTTCAACAAGCTCACGAATTGCTTGAGCCATAGTTCTAGCCTTTACCTTACTAGTTTTTTCTAGTCCAATATTTGAGCCACCAAAAAAGTCATATTTTTTATCTTTCTTTACTACAGCTTGATCTCCACCTCTACCAAGAGCAATATCTAAAGCAGAGTTTCCTGCATTATATCTTTCTTCTAATGTCTCTTCTGCATAAGAAACACCTATAGATACTGTAATAGGAAGCTTTGTAATTTTAGTTAAATTTCTTACTCTTTCTAATATGTCAAAAGAGTTTTCTTCCATTTTATCTATATATTTTTTCTCCATAAATATTGCATATTTATCTTTATCAAGCCTTGCAAGTACACCCTTGTTCTCTCTTGCCCAGCTTCTTATTTCCTTTGTTAGTGCTGATGTAACTTCTGCTTTTTGCATCTCATCAAGTCCTTGTAAAGTCTCCTCATAATTATCTACAAAAAGCATTCCAATTGCAACTCTTGTATCTTCTAAATTTTCTCTTAATGTATTTTCGTATGTTTTATCTATAAATGATACTAACATACAATCAAAATTATCAAATTTAATCTTATTGCAAATTGTATTATATACATCTCCATTTCCAAGCTCTTCAAGTAGACTTGACTTTGGATTTTTCTTCTTTAAAGATTCAAGTTTTAAAGCTGTTCTTTCTATATAATCATCTGGTAATAAATGCTCTGCAGAATTATTCTTCCAAATAATATTTCCTTGCATGCCAACTATTGCCATTGGTATATCAACTAAATCTAAAGAGTCTTTAAATATAGAATCAACATTTTTTGATAACTCGTGAAGTCTATATTTTTTGTTTTTTAATTCTCTGATACACATAACAATAGCAATTACACATAATACAAAAATAACAAAAATGTCTGCATACAATGTAAGTGGAAAAATAATTGATACAAATGCAGCACAAATTATAAGTAATGATAAAAAAACTATTCTAGAAGAAAAAGATTTAAATAATCCTGTCTTTTTTTCATTATTTTTACTCATAAAACCGAACTTCCTCTTTTCTTGCATTTTTCCTATATTTTACTATTTTTGGGGGCAAATGTCAAGTAAACATAATACTTTATGACCTCTAACATTATGATTTTATACACAAAAAAAGAAAATATAATTTTTACATTATATTTTCTTTTCAAATATTATACTGCTACTTTCTCTGATAGTCTTATTCTATCTGCTATCATTGCAATAAATTCTGAATTTGTTGGCTTACCTTTATTTGAATTTACAGTATATCCAAATATCTTTTCATGCATTTCAATCTGACCTCTATTCCATGCGACTTCAATTGCATGTCTAATTGCTCTTTCAACTCTAGATGGAGTTGTATTAAACTTTTGAGATAAAGTAGGATATAATTCTTTAGTAACTGAATTAAGAATTTCTTCATCTTGTACAGCTAGAATAATTGCTTCTCTTATATATTGATAGCCTTTAATATGTGCTGGTACTCCAACATCATGTATCATTTGAGTTACTCTTACTTCTAATGGCAAATTCTTGTTTCCATATGCCACCATATATTCTGTTTTTATCTCTTCATCTTCTTTTAGCAGATCTCTAATTCTATCAACTAGAGTTATCATATCAAAAGGCTTTACAACATAATATGTTGCTCCTAATGATATTGCCTTTTGAGTAACCTTTTCTTGACCAATAGCAGACATTACTATTGTAACAGGTTTTTCAATACCCACTTCATCAGCTAAATCTTCAAGAACTGATAAACCATCTTTTTCAGGCATTACTACGTCTAGTAGCATAACATCAGGTTTAGACTGTTTTATAGCATCAACAACATTATTTCCATCATATAGTGGATCTAATGCAATCATATCTTTTTGAGAGTTAATATACATATTAAGTAATTTTACAAACTCTTTATTATCATCAACTATCATTATTTTTATCTTATTATTTTCCATTTTAATTGCTCCATTTCCAGTCTATCCTATAAAGCATCATTATTATACAATTGTTTTTATCTAAAATCAAGATTTTTGCATACTTTTCGCTATCAAATTTTGTCGAAGTTAAAATACATATTAATTTTTTTTAATTTTCCATTAATTTCCTGTATTATTTTGATTAATCAACACAAATTATTAGTGTAAAGTGTAATTAAATATAAAACACTTTAATACCAAAAAATTGGAGGTGAATTAAATGGCTTCTACAAATAGCAAAATGACAAACAAACAAGCTAAAGCTGCTTTAGATAAATTCAAATATGAAGTAGCAAATGAAATCGGAGTTAACCTAAAACAAGGTTATAATGGAGATTTAACTTCTAAGCAAGCTGGTTCTGTAGGTGGTGAAATGGTTAAAAGATTAGTTGCTAACGCTGCTAACCAAATGCAATCACAACAACCTAACCAATAATTAAAAGTTATTTTTAAGTAAGTAAATTAAAAGATAGTGAGATTCTACTCGCTATCTTTTTTATTTTAATTCTAAATCGACTTTATTTCCTTTTAAATCAGTGCCAACTCCTGTTTTATAGTTTAAATTATATCTTTCAACAAAGTTAGCATTTTCTTCATTTGTGTCATAAATTTCTATTATCATAACGTCTACACCATCTGTATATAATTTAATATCAACTGGGGTATTTCCTGTAGACTTCTGATAAAAAGCACTTGCATATTCTTTCCACTCATCATCTGTATATGTCTTTACATTCTCTTGTATCTCTATACTCTCATCATTATTATTTTTATTCAAATTAATTGTAACAATAACAGCAACTATTATACATATTAATATACCAATAAATATTACAAACCTTTTCTTGTTCATTTCTACCTCCCATGCTAATATCTATATAATATCAAAAAGTTTTTGATTTGTCTATTATTATTTAAGATATTTACATATATTATTGTTATATATAAGCTCAAGTTTATGAAGTGCTCTAGTCATAGCAACATATAATAATTTCATATCAAGAATATTATTTGATAAATATATGCTATCATCTGCATCCGCTATTATTACGACATCAAACTCAAGTCCCTTTGAAAGATAAGAGGTTAAAATACAGACTCCACCATTATATTTTTCCTGGTCTTTGTATATAATTTCAGATTCAATTTTTTCTTTTTTTAATAGTCTATTTAGCTCCATCATATTTGTCTGATCCTTATATACAATTGCTATTGACTTAAATCCTTGACTTTGATATTCTTTTACTCTATTTACTATATATAAAGCCTCTTTATCTTTTTCTATATTAGTTTTAATTATAGGACCAGAGCTTCTAATTACAGGATTTGCTCTTCCAAGACCAATAGCCTCTGAGACCTTGTTTGCTTCATTCATAATTTCAATTGATGTTCTATAAGATTTTTTCAAATTTAAGAACTCAGCATCAAATATTACATTTTCTTTTATTTCGTTCCAATCTCCTATCGCTCTATACGAATAGATTCCTTGTGCCATATCTCCAAATATTGAAAACGTTGCATTTGAAAGTAATTTTTTTAATACAAAATAACTAAAAATTCCAAAGTCTTGTGCTTCGTCTATTACCACACACTTAATATTTTTATATTCTCCATTGCCAAATAAATATAACCTTATGAACATTATTGCTGCTATATCTTCATTTTCTATTATTCTTGATTTAAGTGATTTTAATGTATTTTCTTTTAAAGAGTTAATGTCAACATCATTTTCTAAATATAGTTTATCAACATTTTCCACAAAATCTTTGTATATATTTATTGATTTTAGATTTGATATACTAACATATTTTTTTATTTGCTTTTCAAAACCAGTATTAGTTAAATCTTTTAGCATATTTAGTTCTTGCTTAGCAATTTTTCTTTTCTTATCTATATTCTCTTCATTCTTTTCTAGCTCTAGCATTCTATTTTTTACTCTATTATATATTGTATCATCATTTTTTATTCTATTTGATAAGACTCTTGCTGTCATATCTAGTCTTTGCTCTAAGCACTCACCAATAACCTCATTAAATGTCTCCATTACCTCATCTTTACTAAGCACCTGAATATTATTAATAATCACTCCTGCATCTGAAATTACAGTCTTTTCGTAATTATTTAGATATTTTTCTAATAACTCCTTATATTTTAGACTACTCTTAAATTTAAGGTAATCTTTTGGTGCCTTTTTATCTATAATATCTGATAGTTTTTTAGTTGAATCCTCAAATATAAGCTTCTCACAAGTAAAATCGCTTGCAAGCTCTTCATAGGTTACTTGGACTGCATTACTTGCATCTAAATCAGGTAAAACATTAGAAATATAATTAATAAAAAATCTATTTGGACCAATTACCATAAATTGATTAGCTTTATACCTATTAGCGTTATTATACATTAAATATGCAATTCTGTGTAGTGCCACAGTTGTCTTTCCAGATCCCGCAACACCTTGAACAATTAAGTTTTTCTCAATACTTTTCCTAATAATATTATTCTGCTCTGATTGAATAGAAGCAACTATATTTTTTAGCCTGTTATCTGCGCTTGCTCCAAGATACGGTTTTAATAGTTCGTCATCAGAAACAGAGTCAACGTCAAAAATCTCCTCTACATTTTTGTTTTGTATAATAATTTGTCTTTTTAAAGATAACTCTCCCTTTATCTTTCCTTCTGGGGCATTATATTCGACTTTTCCCAAATTTGCATCATAGTATAAAGTTGATACAGGAGCTCTCCAATCAGTAATGACTACCTTGCCATCTAAATCTATAACTCCAACTTTACCGATATATAGCTTTTCTTTATTTGGTTTCTTATCTTCTTTAAAGTCAATTCTTGCAAAATATGGCTTTTCTTTCATTCTTGCTATATTAGTAATCTTAGTTGCTGTAGAAGACATTAAATTAGATAGGAGTACAGGATTATTTCCATATTTTTTAGGTAAAGTCCTTAAAATTTGTTCTTCACCAGATTGAATCTCTTCTAATTCTTCTTCCACTTTTTCAAGTTTTTTCTTTTCATATTCTAAATCGTCCATAACACCCTCCTTATCACAATGAATAATATTATAACTTATATTTATGTAAAATTCAATAAAAAAGCAAAAAAAGATGATACTTATGTATCACCCTTTTAAAAGAACAATTATCCTAAGAATCCAGAATAATTTCTACTTGCCATTTGTGTTTCAATTGTATTTAACACTTCAAGTCCAACACTTACCAAGATAAGTATTGAGTTACCACTAAATGATATATTTTGGCTTGTAAATGCCTGTAATATTATTGGTAAAATAGCTATTACAGATAAGAACAATGCTCCTACTGCTGTAATATGCATTAAAACACTATTTATATATTCAGATGTATTTTTTCCAGCTCTTATACCTGGAATAAATCCACCATTTTTCTTTAAGTTATTTGCTATTTCTATAGGATTAACAATAAACATTGTGTAGATGAATGTAAATCCTACAATTAATACCATGTATATAACAGCATAACCTATTAAATATCCAATACCGCTTGTTGATGAAGCAGTAAATAATGTATAGACACCTTTCCAAAAACCTGTTAAGTTATTTACATCTGTAACTAAACTTATTATTATACCTGGAAATGACATAAATGACATTGCAAATATAAGTGGCATAACACCTGCCATAGCAAGTTTAATTGGAATATGTGTGCTTTGTCCACCATACATTTTTCTTCCCACAACTCTTTTTGCATAGTTTACAGGGATTCTACGTTCAGCTTTTTGAACAAATACTACTCCTGCTATTACTGCAATTAGACCAATGATTAAAGCTGCAAATATTAATATACCAGTAAATCCGCTACCAGCAATATTAACAAATGAGTTAATTGTTGTTGGAAGTCCAGCAACGATACCAAAGAAAACAATCATTGAAATACCATTACCAATTCCGTATTCAGTAATCTTATCACCAAGCCATGTTAGTAATGAAGTTCCTGCCATTAATGAAACTATAAATAGTATTAACCCTAAATATTTTCCAGCACCATAAGTAAGTGGTGTTAAAAGATAAGCATCATATGTAAAATATAATCCTAATCCTTCAATAATTGCAAATGCAATAGTTAAATATTTAGTATATTTATTTAATTTCTTTCTACCAGTCTCTCCTTCTTTTGCAAGTCTTTCAAGACTTGGTATTACAAATTGTAATAAATTTAATACAATAGATGCTGTAATGTATGGTCCTATAGTCATAGAGAATATAGATAATCTACTAAATGCTCCACCAGATATTAGGTTGATCATTGTAGTTAAACCATTTGTTGAAGTACCTAATTGCTCATTTATTGCTATTTTATCTAGACCAGGTATTGTTATAAAAGTACCTATTCTAAATAAAACTAATATTAATAAAGTAAATAAAAGTTTTTTTCTTATATCTTTAACTGAGAAAATATTTTTTATGCTTTCCAACATATTACATCACCTCAGTCTTTCCACCTACAGCTTGTATTTTTTCTTCAGCAGTTTTTGAGAATTTCTTAGCTACAACAGTAAGTTTCTTTGTAAGTGTTCCATTTCCTAAAACTTTAACACCATCTAATTCTTTCTTTATTATTCCTTCAGACTTTAAAAGCTCTGCATTAACAGTTGTTCCGTTATCGAATCTTTCTAAATCGCTCAAGTTAACTACTGCATATTCTTCTGCAAAACGATTTTTAAATCCTCTTTTTGGGATTCTTCTATATAAAGGTGTTTGTCCACCTTCAAATCCTCTTCTAATACTTCCACCTGTTCTAGCTTTTTGACCTTTATGTCCTTTTCCAGCTGTTTTTCCAAGACCACTTCCAATACCTCTTCCTACTCTTTTAGAGGTAGTTGTAGCACCGTATGCTGGAGCTAATTCGTGCATCTTCATTCAAGCTTCCTCCTCTCTTATAAATTACTAGTAATCATTATATCATTATTTTAGTATTTCTTCTACTGTTTTTCCTCTAAGTTTAGCAACTTCTTCTGGTGTTCTCATAGCTTTTAATGCTTTCAAAGTTGCGTATACAACATTTATACTATTACGAGAACCAAGAGTTTTAGCTGTTACGTTTTTAACCCCTGCTAGTTCTAGAACTGGTCTAACTGCACCACCGGCAATAATACCTGTACCTTCAACTGCTGGTTTTAAAATTACTTTAGATGAACCAAAGTTTGTTGTGTATTCATGAGGTAAAGTACCATTAACTAAAGATACTTCAACTAAGTTTTTCTTTGCATCGTCAGTTGCTTTTTTAATAGCTTCTGGAACTTCTGCAGATTTACCTGTACCAACACCTACGTGACCATTTTCATCACCAACAACTACTAATACACTAAATCTAAAAGTTCTACCACCTTTAACAACTTTAGCAACTCTGCTAACATTAACAACTTTTTCTTTTAATTCAGTTTTAGTTTCTGCCATTTTAGTTTCTCCTTTCATTAGAATTCTAATCCAGCTTCTCTAGCTGCATCTGCTAATGCTTTAACTTTTCCATGGTATAAATAACCATTTCTATCAAAGACAACAGTGTTAATTTTTGCTTTTTTAGCACGCTCAGCGATTAATTTACCAACTTCTGCAGCAGCTTCAACATTTGATGCTTTAGTTTTTACTTCTTTATCTAATGTTGATGCAGAACAGATAGTTGCTTGTTTTTCATCATCAATAAGCTGTGCATATATATTATTTAGACTTTTGAAAACACAAAGTCTTGGTCTCATAGAAGTACCTTGAACTTTAGTTCTAACTCTTTTTTGTCTAATAGTTCTTGTAACGTTTCTATCTGTCTTATTTATCATCTTAAGACTCCCTCCTTAACTTCTAAGATTATTTTTTACCGCCAGCTTTTCCTTCTTTTCTTATAATTCTTTCGCTAGCATATTTAATTCCTTTACCTTTATATGGTTCAGGCTCTCTCTTTTCTCTGATGTTAGCAGCTACTTGACCAACAAGTTGTTTGTCGATACCTTTTACTACTATTGTATTTGGATTTGGTACATCTATAGTTATTCCATCAATTTCTTCGATCTCAACAGGATGAGAATAACCTACAGTTAGTACTAATTTTTTACCTTGTTTTTGTGCTCTGTATCCTATACCATTAACTTCTAGTGTTTTTTCAAAACCTTTAGTTACACCAATTACCATATTGTTAATTAAAGTTCTTGTTAATCCATGTATATTTCCATTATTTTCGTTATCAATACTTACTTTAATCTCATTATTTTCTTGAGCTATAGTAACACATGGTAAAAATTCTTGAGTTAAAGTTCCTTTAGGTCCTTTTACAGTAACTACATTTCCTTCAATTTTTACTTCAACACCTTCTGGTATTGTGATAGGACTTTTACCTATTCTTGACATTTGGTATACCCTCCTTTATATTAAACTTCTTATTACCAAATATATGCTAAAACTTCGCCACCAACATTCTCTTTTCTAGCAGCTTTATCTGTCATTATTCCTTTAGATGTAGAAATGATTGCTATACCTAATCCGTTTAAAACTCTTGGTAAATCTTCTACACTTGCATATATTCTTAGACCTGGTTTACTAATTCTCTTTAAACCTTGTAAAACTTTTACATTGTTTTGATATTTTAAAGTAATTCTTATAGTTTTGTGTGCATCTTCTATTATATCTACAGCTTCAACAAAACCTTCAGATACTAAAATATTTGCTATTGCTTCCTTTTCTTTAGAATAAGGAACGTCAACTGTTGCATGTCTTTGTGCGTTAGCATTTCTTATTCTAGTTAACATGTCTGCAATTGGATCTGTTGTATTCATTGCCTTTATTCCTCCTTTTTTTACCAGCTTGCTTTTTTTACACCTGGTATATCTCCTTGATATGCTAATTTTCTAAAGCATAAACGGCATATTCCATATTTTCTCATGTAAGCATGTGGTCTTCCGCATATTTTACATCTATTATAATATCTTGTGCTAAACTTTGGTTCTCTTTTTTGTTTAGCTATCATAGATTTCTTTGCCATCTCAAGTCCTCCCTTACTTTTCAGCGAATGGTAAGCCTAATAGCTTTAATAGTTCATAAGCTTCTTCATCAGTTTTTGCTGTTGTAACAAAAACGATATCCATTCCTCTAACTTTATCAATTTTATCATATTCTATTTCAGGGAAAATAATTTGTTCTTTTACTCCCATATTATAGTTTCCTCTTCCATCAAAAGAATTTGGGTTAACACCTCTAAAATCTCTTACACGTGGAAGTGCTACATTAAAGAATTTTGTAGCAAAATCATACATTTTTGTACTTCTTAATGTTACTTTGCATCCAATATTCATACCTTCTCTTAATTTGAAAGCAGCTATTGATTTTTTAGCTTTAGTAACAATTGGTCTTTGTCCAGCAATTTGTTCAAGTTCACCCATAGCTACGTCTAAAGCTTTAGAGTTATCTTTAACTTCTGAAACACCCATATTAATAACTATCTTTTCTAGCTTAGGTACTTGCATTATTGATTTATATCCGAATTTCTTCATTAAAGCAGGTACTACTTCAGCATTATATTTTTCTTTAAGGTTCATTTAACTTTTTCCCTCCTTATTACTTCATTTCATTACAGCTTTTGCAATATCTTGATTTTGTTCCATCCTCATTTACTTTAACACCAAGTCTTACACCTTTGTCGCATTTATCGCAATAAAAGCTTACTTTAGATGCATAAATTGGAGCTTCAACTTTAATGATTCCAGATTCTTGACCTTGCTTTCTTGCTTTAACGTGTTTTGTTCTAACGTTTATATCTTTAACAGTTACTTTACCAGTTTTTCTATCAATGTCTAGTATTGTACCTTTTTTTCCTTTTTCTGATCCTGTATTTACGATTACAGTATCACCTTTTTTTAATTTCATCTTTGTTAACACTTTATTTCACCTCCGTATATTAAAGAACTTCTGGTGCTAGAGATAATATCTTCATGTATCCATCATCTCTTAGTTCTCTTGCTATAGGTCCAAAAATACGTGTTCCTCTTGGAGTCTTATCATCTTTGATTAAAACAGCAGCGTTCTCATCAAATCTAATGTATGAACCATCTTCACGTCTAAGACCTCTTTTACTTCTAACAATTACAGCTTTTACAACATCGCCTTTTTTTACTGCTGAGTTAGGTGCAGCCTTCTTTACAGAAGCTACAATAACATCTCCAATGTTACCCCACTTTCTGTAAGAACCACCAAGAACTCTTATACACATTAATTCTTTTGCTCCAGTGTTATCTGCAACTTTTAATAATGTTTGTTGTTGTATCATGGATTAGTCCTCCCTTCAAATATAATTACTATTTAACTTTTTCCACAATTCTTACAAGTCTATATCTCTTATCTTTACTTAGTGGTCTAGTTTCCATTACTTCTACGATATCTCCGATATCACATTCGTTGTTCTCGTCATGAACTTTAATTCTTAAAGTATCATTTTTAATTTTGTTATAAAGTGGATCTTTTACTTTATTGTCAATTGCAACAACAATAGTTTTATCCATTTTATTACTTACAACTTTTCCTTGTTTTGTTTTTCTTAAATTTCTTTCCACGTTCTATTCCTCCTTTACCACTAATTATTTTCCTTTTCTGTTATTAAAGTATTTACTCTAGCTATTTCTTTTTTAACTAAAGTTATTTTCTTAGGGTTATCAAGGCCGTTAAGAGATTTTTGAAATCTTAATTTAAAAAGTTCATTTTTAAGTTCTTTTAACTCTTTTTGTAATTGTTCAACTGTCATATTTTTATATTCATTGATTTTACTAGATTTCATTATTTTTCTCCTCCTTCTTGATCTTCTCTTTTTACTATTTTACATTTAATTGGAAGTTTATGAATAGCTTTAGCTAAAACTTCTTTTGATGTAGCTTCGTCAAGACCTGAAATTTCAAACATTATTCTTCCTGGTTTAACTGCAGCTACGAAATATTCTGGATTACCTTTACCAGATCCCATACGAGATTCTGCTGGGTGTTTAGTAATAGGTTTATCTGGGAATATTTTTATCCAAGATTTACCAACTTTTTTTGTATATCTTGAAATTGTAACTCTGACAGATTCAATTTGATTTGCTGTAATCCAAGCTGGTTCTAAAGCTTGAATACCATATTCGCCATCAGTTACTTTTGTGCCTCTTTGAGCTTTTCCCTTTAATATACCTTTTTGTACTTTTCTATATTTTGTTCTTTTTGGTGACAACATCTTTAGTTACCTCCTTTTTCTGTATTTTTTGTAGGAAGTACTTCTCCTTTATATATCCAAACTTTTACACCAATAATACCATATGTAGTTTTTGCTTCTGCAAAACCATAATCAATATCAGCTCTTAAAGTTTGAAGAGGAATTGTACCTTCGTGATAAGACTCAGTTCTAGCAATTTCTGCTCCGCCTAAACGTCCTGAAACTGCAGTTTTAATTCCTTGAGCTCCTGCTTTCATAGTTTTTTGCATAGCTTGTTTCATAGCTTTTCTAAATGATATTCTTTTTTCAAGTTGTAATGCAATGTTCTCTGCAACTAATTGTGCAGCCATGTCTACATCTTTAACTTCAACAATATTTAAAGATATATCTTTACCAATCTTTTTATTTAATTTCTTTTTAATCTCTTCAATTGCTGCTCCACCTTTACCAATAATCATACCAGGTTTAGCTGCATATATATCTACCAAGACTTTATTTCCTTTTCTAGCAATCTCTATTTTATAGATACCAGCTGGTTTTAATAAGTCTTTAAGGTATGTACGAATATTATAATCTTCTACAAGGTTATTTGAATAATCTTGTTTGTTAGCATACCATGTTGAAGACCAGTTTTTTATAATTCCAACTCTAAGTCCATGTGGACTAACTTTTTGTCCCATTTAAAGTTACCTCCTTTATGCTTCTTTTAACACAACTGTAATGTGACTAGTTCTTTTTCTTATTCTATTAGCTCTACCTCGAGCTCTTGGCATAATTCTTTTCATTGTAGTTCCTTGGTTAGCATATACTTCAGAAATATATAATTTACTTTCATCCATATTATGATTATTAACCGCATTTGCCATTGCTGATTTAACTAATTTTGCAACTACTGGTGCAGCAGCTTTATTAGTATATTTTAAAATTGCTAATGCTTCTTTAGCATTTTTTCCTCTAATAGTATCAATAACTATTTTTACTTTTCTTGCACTAATTCTAGCATGGCGTAACTCAGCTCTTGCTTGTTTTTCTTCCATTTTTAGGCTCCTCCTTCATTAAAGTTTTATTATCTTACTTTAGTCTTTTTATCTCCTGCGTGTCCTCTGAATAATCTTGTAGGAGCAAACTCTCCTAACTTATGTCCAACCATTTCTTCAGTTACATATACTGGAACATGTTTTCTTCCATCGTGAACTGCAATAGTGTGACCAATCATTTGAGGATATATAGTAGAGGATCTTGACCAAGTTTTTATAGCTTCTTTTCTATCTTCTTCATTTAATTTTTCAACCTTTGCAAGTAATCTTTCATCTACATAAGGTCCTTTTTTAAGTGATCTTGACATCTTATATACCTCCAATACTATTTTTTATTTCTTCTCTTAACAATATACTTATCAGTTCTATTGTTAGTTTTTCTTGTTTTATATCCGTGAGCTGGTTTACCCCAAGGAGTTCTTGGTCCAGTGTGTCCAACTGGTGCTCTACCTTCACCACCACCATGTGGGTGATCTACTGGGTTCATAACAGATCCTCTAACTGTTGGTCTGATTCCCATATGTCTTGTTCTACCAGCTTTACCTAATTTAACGTTTTCTGCTTCAAGATTTCCAACTTGACCAATACATGCTCTACATTCAACATTTATAAGTCTCATTTCTCCTGAAGGCATTCTAACATGTGCATATTTTCCTTCTTTAGCCATAAGTTGTGCAGACATACCAGCACTTCTTACAAGTTGTGCACCTTTACCTTTATTTAGTTCTATGTTATAAATCATAGTACCAACAGGTATAGCATCAATTGGCATACAGTTACCTGGTTTTATATCTGCTTTTGCAGCAGATATAACTTTGTCTCCATCTGTAAGTCCAACTGGAGCAATTATATATGCTCTTTCACCATCTTCGTATTCAATTAAAGCGATATTAGCAGTTCTATTTGGATCATATTCGATACCGATTACTGTTGCTTCCATATCAACTTTGTTTCTTTTAAAATCAATTACTCTATATTTTCTTCTGTTTCCGCCACCATGATGTCTTACAGTAATCTTACCAGTATTATTTCTTCCTGCTTTTTTCTTTAATACAGTAAGAAGACTTTTCTCTGGTGAGAATTTTGTAAGTTCATCGTTTGTTAATGTTGTTGTATTTCTTAGTGATGGAGTAACAGGTTTAAATGATTTTATTCCCATTTTTTATTCCCTCCTAGTTATTTCCAAATGCTGAACTAATTTCTTCTATTTCAGTTTTATATTTTTTATTAACTTTAGTTTCTTTTCCACCTTTTGCAAGATATTTAACATCTGCTGGGTTAGTATCAATACTTACTATAGCTTTTTTCCAAGCTTTAGTTACCCCTTGGTGTACTCCAACTCTTTTAGCTTTTCCATCATATCTTAAAGTATTTACTTTTAATACTTTAACTCCAAAAAGCTCTTCAACTGCATTTTTTAT
>CALXAR010000018.1 GCA_944386345.1 uncultured Clostridia bacterium | reverse complement strand
TTTAATATAAGAAAAGAAAAAAATCCATGTTCTCTTTGTGCAAACTTAAGACGAGGTATGCTAAACACAATTGCTTTAGAGCATGGTTGTAATAAAATTGCTCTTGGACATCACTTAGATGATGTAATCGAGACACTACTTATGAATATGTGTTTAAATGGAAAAATTCACACATTCTCTCCAGTTACAACTTTTGCAAACTCAAGTGTTTCTGTAATACGTCCAATGATTTATGTATATGAGAAAGAGATTCGTGCTCTATCTAGAAAAATGAATTTTCCTGTTATGGGAAAATGCTGTCCAAAAGACGGAGATACAATGAGAGAATATATGAAAAACATGATAATAAAGCTAAGAAAGGACATACCTAAAGTAAGGGAAAATCTGATAGGAGCAATAATTAGATCAGATATTCCTGGTTGGAAAAAAAGCAATGAAAAAGACAAGACTAAATAAAAAATAGTCTTGTCTTTTTTGCTAGCTAAATAAGTTTAACTCTAATTCCAATAACTCCATATTGCTCTTGTTTTTCTCTTGAATAAAAAGTATTTAATGTATTTATAAGCTCATCTTTTGACGTATCATAGTCAGAAAACAATTCTATTGGATAATCATCAAGAATATCTTCAAATGATTTATATAAAAGTATTCCCTTTACTTTTGTAACTATTGACTCTTTTAAATCCGGTTCTTTCTTAAATTCAATTTCATCATCTAATTTTATATTTTTTCTTTTTTCATCTAAAAGTCTTAGCTCAATTACTTTAATACCATTTTTAACAGCTTCATAATATTTAGGCTGTAATTTTAGAGTATGTCTCATTACAATCTCCTCCTTGATTTTAGTGATTATATCACTTTAATAGCTTAGTGTCAAAAAGCCAACCTGTATATACAGGTTAGCTTTAATTTTATTCATTTTCATTATCTATCTGATCTTCAAGCATTTTCTTAATATCTTCATCATTTAAGTTCTCAAATATATTAAATGTAAGTTCATCTTTAGGTCCTTCATTTTTATCAAGGTCTACAAGCTTTATTCCTGAAGAACTACTAATCTCTTCTGCTTTAAAAGTACTCTTTTCCAAGCTACCTTTTCTTCCTAACTTTTGTGGCTCAGTCTCATCCTTTGGACTATCTTCTAATAGATCAACTTTAGGCGGCTCTATATTAACACTTGTACTTATATTTTGCTCTCTAGAAGGAAGTGAAGGTTCTTCTTGTTTCTTATCAACTTTTAAAATAGTCTTATCTGGATCAGTATCTGGACCATCTCCACCACTACCATTCTCCTTTAGTTTTTTTACTTTTCTTCTTAAAACTATAATATAAATAAACTCAAATAAAATTAATAAATACATTAAAACAAGTAAATAGTTTTTCTTAATTGCTGCCCATATATACTTTAGATAAGATAAGACTAGTTCCTTTTTGCCTTTTGAGTCTTGAATGTCTTTTAAATAATCTTTCATTTCTTGCTCAGACTCTTCTTCTTGAGTCGCAGCTTTTACAGTATATTTTATTTTATATTCCTTAGTTGTTGTTCCATCTGGTGCAGTAACTTTAATAATTATTTCACCTTCTCCTGAATCCACCAACTTATCTGAGCCAATAATTTCTATCTTTGCATCCCTATCTTTAGTTGCTGCAACAACATTTAAATATTCTACAGTTGATAATATCTCTCCAATATCATATTCTAGTACTTCAGACTGAAAGTCTCTATTTAATTCATATCCTTCTACTATTAAGCTCTCTAAATATGCATTTGATTTTTCTTTATCAGCACTTTTTGTAACTATAATAGTATATATCCTATAATATCCGTTTTGAGCAGTAACTCTAATAGTTATTATATTATCTCCATCAACCAAGTTTGTGTTACCTGAGATCTCAACGCTCGCATTTGGATCTTCAGCTCGAGCTAGCACTTCAATTGAGTCTACATTTTCTCCTACAGAAATAGCATAATCTGTTATATTTTTAGTAAAATATGGAGTAAGTCCCTCTTCACTTAATTGTAAATACCTTAAATAGTTATTTCCACTTGAAGTATTAGATTCAGGCTGTATATTTCCTGGTGTATTTTGAGTATTATCTGGAACGACTGGTGTCTCTTCTGCTGGTCTTTGTGAAACATTAATCATTTTTTCTGCTGTTATAGTTCCAAGCGGATCCATAGCCTCATTTGCGCTTATAACTCCATTTGATACAACTCTAATTCTAGATGAACCAGACTTAAGAGCTCTGAATGTATAGCTCTTTGTTCTTACCCCACTTGATGCTTCTGTTTGATCCCACCAAACATTTTCTGTCAGACTATCTCCTGAGACATATTCAAACATACTTGTATCATATGACACTCCTAAATTATCATATGCACCGACATTTGTTCCAAAATCAAACGTAACTGTAAAAGTATCACCCACATATACATCTGAATTTCCTGTTATACTTGCTGCATAAATATTACTTGTAATAAACATCATAAAAACAAATAATACTCCTAATGCTCTTTTGAAAATCCTTTTGTTCATATATTTCCTCCACCTAACTAATATTTATTAATTTTTCTAATTCCTCTTTTAAATCATTTTCAAAAATAGTATCTTTTGCAAGAGGCAAATACCATTTTATTGTCTCTTTAATATATTTATCTTGAAAGCTTTTAGAAGCCATATGTGCTTCTGAAAGATTATGAATTCTATCTGCAATCTTTACCATTTTAGCTAAATTATTATTACTTATTCTATAAATATACTCATCCATTTTATATCCTTTTTCTTTAGTAAGTAATTTTACAGCATTTGCTATCTCCTCATTTGTTAATTTAAGAATATCTTCATATGTTGTATCAGTATCTTCTAAAAGATCATGAAAAAGACCAACAATTTGATACTCTTGTGAGAATCCTTTTTCCTTTAAAATAGATGATACTTTAAGTGGATGCATATAATATGGTGTTCCCTGTTTTCTTGTTTGTCCATTATGTTTTATCTTGATATACTCTATGTATCCACCTAAATCCATTTTAATCTCTCCCTTTTATTGCTCTATTACATATTTTCCTAAAATATGTCTTTGTATCTTAAGTAGATCTGCAGCTTTTGGAGCTTGACTCACTTTATCAATTATTGATGCCTTGACTTGTATATTTTCTAGCTCTGCTTTTCCAAGAATATACCTTTGTAGCATTAGCAGATCTCTTGCATTAATAACGCCTGAGCCATCTACATCTCCATATATTAATACTGTATATTCCTGTATAATCTCTCCATTTTCTTTAAATTGAATTTTAGTTCCAGTACCTACTCTATCACCATTTGATAATTCTTCTCCATCAATATCTATAACTGTAATATCGTAATTTGTATTTATCATGTTTTTTATATCTGAAACAAGATTATTGTTTAAATCTATCCTACTTAAAATATTATCTTCAAGTCTTAAAGAATCATCAACAAAAATATCATTGTCTTCATTTGTTACAGTTACTTTAGCCTCTACTGTAAATCCTCCATCTTCTGTTTTAAATGTTAGAGTAGCCTCTCCAATATTATTTGCAGTTATTATATTATCTTTTACTGAAACAACATCTGAATTTGAAGATGTTACGATATAGTTAGTATTTGTAGCAGTAGATGGTGTAATAGTTGGTGTTATTGCTAGAGAATCTCCAATATGAAGGATATAGTTTGTCTTATCTAATGTTATACCTGTTACTTTATTTGATACTACGTTTACAGTACAAATAGCAGTCTTTGCCTTATCTTCTGTTGTAACTGTAATTGTAGCAATACCAGTCTTTATTCCTTTTACATTTCCGTTACTATCTACTGTTGCAATAGATGGATCTGATGATGTCCATTTTACATTTTTATTATCTGCATTAGATGGATTAATTGTTGCTGTTAGTTTTAATGTATCTCCAACATTTAAATTTGAATAAGTTGTGTTTAAGCTTACTGATTCAACTTCATTATATTTGTACTCATATACCCATTTTTTTAGTATATATCCTATTCGTCCATCATCATATTGTATTTTATCATAAAGAGTATTTTGTCCTATTCCAATTCTAGTAAATTTAGTCCTATTTTCTCCACCATCAACAGTCTCATATAATACCTCTAATATAGTAGAAACTGTATCTGGTCCTGTTCTTATCCAGAACTCATCTGTAGCACCAGAATCTGATGGATCATCTAAATATACTCTAGTATCATCTTCTATAAAATATACATCACTTGGCACTGGCATACTTGCCACTTCTTCTGGCATATTCTCATATACTGGTATGTGAAATTCAAATGGTGAATCAATCATATTATAACTGTTATATGCATTGTATGTAATTAAGGCCTCTCCCTTAGGTCCAAATATATTAGTCATATATCCTGTTCCAAGTAGCCACTGAGCAGTACCTGGATTATTTACATCAAATCTTTCAAAATATATTGTATCTTGTCCCCATTTTATATACTTGCTATAAATATACTCTATTCCACCTCTTAAAGCAGCTGATACACTTGTCCAACCTTGATTTCTTGCATAGTTTAATCCATTTGTAACTGCTGATTGTCCATTTGCATCATATGCTCCAATATTAAAGAAATTATATACGCCATAATCTCCATTAATTAGACTACCGTTTATTATGTTTCCACTATTTTCTTGTCTAATTCTTGAAGCAATATGAACTGGGTTAATTCCTACATCTTCTGAGATACTATGTATTAATTCTGCATAAGTTGTTCCTAAATCATGCCATGTACCATAAGACTTATACTTGTCTTTATATTGTCCACCCATAGGTGTCGCTGCAAGAACACTTTGCACTGCATTAACACTTTGAGTGGCTCCATTATAGCTTAATACTTCAAACTGAAATATACCGTTTTCATTAATAAAATTACGTGGATCTACAACATATGCAACAGCTTGCTTTGACGCTGTAACATAGTTTCCATCTTGATAATAATTTTGCCCGTCTCTTTTCCACTCAGCTCCGTATATATCCTCAACTAGACTTATCCCCTCATTTACCTCATATGACTCATGAGATAAAACTGTATTCCAGTCAAGTCCAGTATGAACTGCTTTAAATACCCAGTTTGGATGTTTCTCTTTTAAAGCATTAATATATGGCATATATGAAGACGGAAAGTTTTCGTCTATATATGATACTGGTAAATTAGAATAAATAGCACCTTTTACCTCTTGAAAATTTATAGTTGAGGTTATAATACATATGACAAGTAGCAATATTATCCCCTTAAACTTTAAATTTTTCCTTTTCATTTCTCCCCCTTATGACAAAAATAGTCATTATATATAAAAATTATATCATAAACACATACTTTGTCAAAGAATTTAATAGAGCTTTAATGTATTTTTTTTAATTTTCACATTTTTTTCATATTCAATTTATTTGTAATCAAAAAGTAATAAATCATTACATAATCCTCTTTTTTGCAATTATTGTAATTTGACAATAAATTTTGGATATAATATAATGAGCAAAAGTGTAATTTTGATGGAGGTGAAAAAATCTCAAACTTACTCTTAGCGCATGGACATAAACTTTTATGTTGACGAGGATGGTAGTTGTCGAAAGTCAGCGGATGCTACCACGGCAGTTAGTTGTCGTAAAAATATAGCAAAAAGCAAAATCTAAAATTGTAACAAAACTATATTTATACTAATAAAATATACAAATCGTACATTGAAAAATATAAATATTTAGGAGGTAAATAATATGTGTGGAATAATTGGATACACTACAAGAAAGAATAATTCAGTGGAAATAACGCTTAACGGATTAAAAAATCTAGAATATAGAGGGTATGATTCATCAGGGATTGCCTTTTTTAATGGTGAAAAGATTGATATCATAAAAGCAAAAGGAAAAATATCTAATTTGGAGGAAAAGCTAAAAGACCACGACACTACTTCGTGTTGCTCTATCGCTCACACTAGATGGGCTACTCATGGCGAGCCAAATGAAACCAATGCTCATCCTCATCAAGTTGGAAAGGTTACATTAGTTCATAACGGAATAATAGAAAACTACTCTATTTTAAAAGAAGAACTAAAAGGCAAAGGCTATACATTTAAAACAGAAACTGACACAGAAGTAGCTGCAGCATATATTGATTACTGCTATACTCAAACTAATGATAAACTAAAAGCATTAGTTAAAGCTTGTGAAAAATTTAGAGGCTCTTACGCTTTTGACGTAATTTATGAAGATGAACCTACTGTAATTTATGCAACAAGAAAAGATAGTCCTCTAGTTATTGGATACTCTCACGATGGTAATTTTGCAGCTTCAGACATATCTGCTATTTTAAATTACACAAATAAATATTCATTAATTAATGAGGGTGAATTTGTTAAAATAACTAGAGATATTGTTACTTTCTATGATAAAGATTTGCATCAAGTAGAAAAGAAATCTGAAACTGCTACTTGGGATGCTGCACAATATCAAAAAAATGGATATGATCACTTCATGTTAAAAGAGATCTATGAACAACCAAAGGTAATAAATGACATATTTGATAGATTTTATAACAACTGCTCATATGAAGATATAGATTTGACTAAATATGAGAAAATACATATTGTAGCATGTGGAAGTGCTATGCATGCTTCTTTAGTTGGTAAATATCTACTTCAAACATACGGAAAAATTCCTGTTATGGTTGAAATTGCTTCAGAATATAGATATTCAGAAGAATTAATCACACCTTCTACTCTACTTATTGTAGTATCTCAATCAGGAGAGACAGCTGACACTCTTGCTGCTTTAAGACTTGCTAAAGAAAAGGGTGCATATGTTTTAGGAATTGTTAATGCTGTAGGATCAACAATAGCAAGAGAAGTTGATAAATGTATTTATACATATGCAGGTCCAGAAATTGCCGTTGCTACTACTAAAGGATATACTTCTCAAGTTGCTGTATTTTCTACTCTAGCTTTAATTGCTATGAAAGAAAAAGGACTACTTACAGAAGAAATGTCTAAGGCAATAAAAGATGATTTAGTAAATGTTGAAGAAAAAATTAATTTAGTTCTTGAAAATAGAGAAAAATATCTAGATATAGCAAGAGATATTTACAATCATAATGACTTATTCTTTATTGGAAGAGGTATCGATTCTGCAGTTTGCATGGAAGGCTCACTAAAACTTAAAGAGATTTCATATATGCATTCTGAGTCTTATAGTGCTGGTGAATTAAAACATGGTACAATTTCATTAATTGATAAGGGAACTCCTGTTATATCAATAGCAACTGATGATAAGCTATTTGAAAAGACAGTAAGTAATATAAAAGAAACAAAAGCAAGGGGCTCATATTCAATTTTTGTAACTACACAAAATCATGGAGACGATTTTCATGAGTTTGCAGATAAAACTATATTACTACCTAAAACAACAGATTTTACTCAACCAATTTTAACAGTTGTTGCTCTTCAACTTATAGCATATGAAACAGCAAAACTTAGAGGCTGTGATATTGATAAACCAAGAAATCTTGCAAAATCTGTTACAGTAGAATAGTTTAATTATATAAAGGCAAATAATACTTTTAGTATTATTTGCCTTTTTTATGGAAACTTAAATACATATTATTATTGACTTTATCACTCATTAGTGATAAAATATTATCGGATTTTAATTTTATATCTCAAAAATTAATATTTTTAAGAAAATGGAGGGATTTTAATGAAAAAAAATTATAAGAAAAGGAATAAATCTGTTAAGCCTGTCTCAAATGTAAAACGGAAAAGCAAAAAGAAAGAGTCTATTAAAGAAAAAGTTGATAGATTTTTATATACTAGTGAATTTTTTAAATCAAGAGACAGTAAAGAAGATTTAAAATCAAAAAATCAAGATATAAATAGTCAAAAAGGAAATCCAACAAAAAAAATCTCTAGCATAAACATAACACCAACTGTAAAGAAGAGAAAAACTTGGCGTATAGTTCTACTAATTTTAATATGTATTATATCAATTATAGGGATATGCTTACTAATATTTTTTATACCATATATTTCAATTGCCTATGATTCATATAATAATGGATTTGATACAACTAGAATAGACATAGACAGAGTTCCACATATCTATGATAAAGATGGAAATTTACTTGCAATTATGTATGGATATTATGATTCTGGTGAGGAAAATTTTATTCCTACATATTCTAGTGTTTATACTGATATATCTTCTCTACCTAAATATATCAGTGATGCTTTTACAGCAATTGAAGATGAAACGTTCTATGACAATAGTGGTATATCAATAAACAGATTACTATATGCAACTTTTAACTATGTTGTCCATGGTGACTCTTCATTTGGAGGTAGTACAATTACTCAACAGTTAGTAAAAGTAGCTACTGGTGATAATGCTCATTCTCCATCTAGAAAGGCAAGAGAAATTGGAAGTGCATTATATTTGACTGATAATTGGTCAAAATCCAAAATACTTGCAAGCTATATTAACCTAGTTTACTATGGAAATAATGCTTATGGAATTTATGAGGCTTCAATGACATATTTTAATACAGAGCCTAAGAATTTAAATATTGCTCAAGCTGCAATAATTGCTTCAATTCCAAATTCACCAGAAAAACTAAATCCATATGGCACTGATGCAAATAGGACTCAATTATTTAACAGACAAAAGTTGGTATTAAAGAAAATGCTTGAGTTAAAATTAATAACGGATAAAGAATACACAGAAGCATTAAACTATAAAATAGAATTTAGTAATGGTTCTTCAAGAATAATCAAAAATAATCCTGCGATTAATCCATACTTAAAAATAGCATTCGATCAAGCAATAGATGTTGTAAAAGAAACTTATTCATGTTCTAATAAAGAAGCTATAGATAAGATATTAAACGGAAACACAAAGATATATTTAAATTTAGACGTCAATATGCAAAACAAAGTATATGAGATTGCAAAATCAAACTTTACTGAGCATCCTAACTTAGAGCTTGGAGGTGTGGTCTCAACTAAAGATGGAAAAGTTCTTGCAGTAATCAGTTCTAGAACAGACTCAAATATAGATCATG
The DNA here is from genome assembly GCA_944386345.1 of uncultured Clostridia bacterium. Classification (GTDB taxonomy): domain Bacteria; phylum Bacillota; class Clostridia; order TANB77; family CAG-465; genus CAG-465. Next base: position 17,019 of record CALXAR010000018.1, on the reverse strand, counting down.
CATACTATATGACTAGACAAACAGGTTCTGCAATAAAGCCTTTAAGTGTTTATGGTCCAGCATATGATATGGGAATACTAACACCAACAAGTATTGTACAAGATATACCAACAAGTATTCAGACTTCATCTGGTACATGGAATGTAAACAATGCAAGCAGAAAATATAGTGGTTCAATGACAACTAATCAAGCTATAGCCAACTCATTAAATACTGTTGCTGTACGCACATTACAACAAGTTGGTCTAGAAAAATCATACAACTATTTAACTAGCTTTGGTATTACATCTTTAGATAAAACTAACGATATGTATTATCCACCACTTGCACTTGGAGCATTCACTTATGGTATTTCTCCTTATGAGATGACTCAGGCATATAATGCAATAAGTAATGATGGACATTACTCAAATATTTCTACAATAAACTATATAGAAATAGATGGTAATAATATACAAAAGCAAAAAAACGAGCATCAAGTAATATCAACAAACGCTGCTAGTATGCTAAAGACATCTTTACATGAAGTAGCAACAAATGGTACAGGAAGAACAGCAAATATATCTTACACTACTGCATATTTAAAAACTGGTACAACTAATGATACCAAAGATTTATGGACATGTGGTTTTACAAATGATTTAACCGCTTGTATTTGGGGAGGCTATGATACACCAGCACCAATTCCAATATATAACGTTAATATAATCTGGAAACAAATAATGGAATACTATTATACAAGATAAAAAAAATGACATTTAAAAATGTCATTTTTTTGTTACATATTTTCAAAAGAAGATATTCTATATTGTGAGTCAACTTTTGTAAAAGTATATTTTACACTTTCAAGATTTGCAGTATCGATTACACCACTATCTATTTGTTCTTTTATATAATCATTTTGCGTCGTATCATTAAACACACTCTCATCTGTTAAAGACATAATTAAAATAGACTTTGATTTGTCAGAATATAAATCATTTTTTACTGTTGTCTCTACATCTTGCATTTGAACATTTTTTGTAATATATATTCTATATGCTAATAACTCTATTCTATCACTATATTCAGTTATGTTATATGGTATCTCTAGAGTATATTCCATAACACCATTTGCAAATCCCCTTGGAAGAATTATATACGCATCTGTTGCCTCATCATATGAAAGCACATCACTAATCTCCCTATTTGTTATTGTAATATCTGAGAAAGTATCTGAAAGTACAGTATTCATATTTTCTGGTAAAATATATGTGCTATTATACTCTTCTGAGTATTGCATAAAAGATTGATATTCCGGATTTTGTGAAATTTTATCTAGAGCTATTAATAATTTGGCATTATTACTTATTCCATAGTCATCTAGCTCATTAATAATTGTATTAGAATATATCTCAGAATAACTTATAAGCTCTTTAAGTTGAAGTCCTATCCTACTATTTACATTAACATTTTGACCTCTTTCTTGTCTTTCGTTTTCTCCTTCTTCAACAACTGTCTCATCTATAGGTTGTACTTCACTTTCAACATTTTCATTTCCAGTTATTAAAGTATTAACTAATATAAATATTACGCATAAAACAGCAATAACACATAAAACAATACATACAATATTTACTACTTTTTTGTTCATATTTTCCCCCCTATACTATAATCCACTTAATGTAGCATCCATAAATACTTGTCCAAATAAGTCATAATCGACATAGCTTTTAAGCTCAAAAGAAAAAATCTTTTTAATATCAGACCTAATAACATAAAAAATTGCATTATATGTTGCCTTACTTATTCTAATTCTTCTTCTAGAATCTACTGTATCTTTACAGTTTTCACAAACAAATTTATTATCTATATAATCATAGTACACAAATTCATCTAAATCTTCCAGTAAAGGCTTAGAACAATTTGCACACTTGTCCTGTCTAGGAGCAAATCCAAGTAAAGCAAATAATTTAATTTTAAAAGTATTAACCACAAGCTTTATATCCTTATTATACTTATCTAAGACATAAATAGTATTTAAAAACAATTTTAAGATTTTTTCACAGTCTTGATTTTCATCTGTAACTTTATTTAAAATTTTAGTCATTTCAAAGATAACTTGTAGTTTATCAAAATCTATTCTTAAATTATAAAAAGTATTAATTACTGAAGCTGAATTTAAATAAAAATATCCTGTATTTTGATATAATATAAACTCACTATAAACTAAATACTGTGAGCTAGCTAAAAAAGGACTATTTGTCTTTTTAGCTCCTTTTGCTATAACTGAAACTTTCCCAATTGAATCTGTAAGTATCGTTATGATTTTATCATTATCTTTATAAGCTACTTCTCTTATTACTATCCCCTTCACTTTGATAAGTCTCATCTACTATTTCACCCTTTTTCTCATTAATACTTTTATCTAAAGCTGATATTCTCTTATATTCAATGTAAGTCTCAAGATTACCTGTTTTCATAAAATTTTCCCATGCAAAATTTTTATACATACAACTCACCTCTTATTAATATTATATGCTAAAATTTTGTGTAAATACAAAACTATATCTTAGATTTAATATTTCCTAGATAATTATCATTGTCTTGCCAATTTTGTCTTACTTTTACCCATAATTTCAAATTAACTTTATCATCTAACATATTTTCAATATCAATTCTTGCTTGTGTGCCAATCTTTTTTAGCATTGCGCCATCTTTTCCTATTATAATTCCCTTATGAGAATTTTTTTCACAGATTATATTTACTTCAATATCATATACAGACTGCTTTTGTCTATTTTTTCTCTTTTTAAATTTCTCAACTTCTACCTTGATTCCATGAGGTACTTCCTCATCAAGATTGTTTAATGCTTTCTCACGTATAATTTCCTCTACAAGCTCTCTTTCTGTAATATCTGTAATTTCATCTTCTGAGTAAATTAAATCGCCTTCTGGTAAATATTTTTCTATACTCTCTTTTAATATATCTAATCCATCTTCTTTATATACAGATATAGGAACAACATCTTTAAATTCTCCACCAATTGATTTAAAGTAATCATTATATATAGTTATAATTTTTAGTATCTTTCCTTTTTCAATCTTATCTATTTTATTTATACATAATATAACATTATTCTTACTATCTGCTATATTTTGCATTATAGTCTCATTTGCCTTATCTATAGTTGGTCTTGATGCGTCTACCATGTAAATTATTACATCTACAGATTCAATTGCACTCTCAACATTTTTCATCATATACTCGCCCATTTTATCCTTAGGAATATGAACTCCTGGAGTATCAATTAAAATCATTTGAGACTTTTCATCTGTTATTATTCCTTTTATATTAAATCTTGTTGTTTGTGGTTTAGGTGTTGTTATTGCTACCTTAAATCCAACTAGTTTATTTACAAGTGTTGATTTTCCGGCATTTGGTTTCCCAACAACAGTTATATATCCTGACTTAAACATAATCTTTTTTCCTCCGTAATAGTATTATATCAAAAAAGCAAGAAAAACACAACGTTACATAAAATAAAATTGGTACAATGTGCATTCTTTGTTAACATAATAATTGACTTTTTTATCATTTTATGGTATAATTTAAGAGCAATTAATAATATTGCAACATAACTGATTATGTTATGTATAAAAAGCAACTAATTATGTTGCAAGTCAGGGGGAATTATATATGAAAGGAATGTTAAAAAGCCAATTAGATAATTTATGGCTTTTAACAAAAACTAAGGAGGTGCAAGCACTAGTAATCGGATACGATTATACAACAGGAAATGTACTTGCACAGTTAGGTGAAAAAAGAGCATTACTTGCTCCAGAGGATATATCTGTATATCAAAAAAACACAAAAGACAAACTTGAAAATTTATTAGGTAGTACAATTACATGTAAAGTAGTTGGAAAAACCGATAAGGATATACTACTATCTAGAAAGGAAGTAATGCAAAGACGAATCAAAAATTACCAAAAAGGTCAAGTAGTTGTCGCAACTGTTGTATCAGCATCTGATAAGGCTTTATTCCTAGAGTTTGATGAGGGATTAAGTGCAATTATGTACTTAAATCAAATTACATCAGCAAAAGTGAAAAGGCCAATAGACCTATACAAAATTGGTGATAAAGTAAAATGTGTTATTACCAAGAAAAAAGAAAATGAGGGATATTTTGAATTATCAAGACTAGCTTTATATAAGAATGTTATTTTAAACATTAAAGTTAATGACAATATAAAATGTAAAATAACTAAAAAGCTAGATGATAATAGTGGCTACTTTGTAGAAGTAGTTGATAATCCTTTATATTCTGGGATTTTTGATTTAAACCGTTATAACTGTAATAACAATTATAAAATAGGAGAAATTATTACTTTAAGAGTTGCAGAAATAACTGACAAAAAACACCTAAGACTTAGAACAATTTATTAAAAGTGTTGTTAAAACGACACTTTATTTTTTTAACAATTTTTTAAGATTTTCATATAATATAGTAAATTTATTTGAGGTGAATATATATGGAAACACTATGCTATGACCTAGCTATAAGACAAATCAAATGTCAAAATGGTATATCAGTAACAACAGACAATATTTATACTAATGTAGAAAATCAGTCACAGATTTTACTATCATATGGCTATGTTCTTAATGTATTATCCAAAAATACAAATAGCATAACTATTTCTCTATATAATTTTGAACTACTAGACACTGTAAAATTCAATATTCCAAACGATACATATAAAACATTTGACTTACCACTGTATAATGGCACTTATGTATTGCTTATAGGATCAGTAAAAAATACATGTCCTTGTCCAAGACTATTGAGGTGATTATATGAATGTACATCTAAATATTAACGACACATACTGTACTCAATGCTATAAAAATTCAGTAGAAAAAAATATAACTGTAACTTCAAGAGATACATCAATCGAGCTTCAGAATAATTACTTTTTAAATGTATTATCTGTCTCAAATAATATTTGTAGTATTATAATTCAAAATGGAAACTGTGTAATAATTAGAAACATATTAATAGGAATTGAAACAAGTATTCTTATTCCATCAAATTGCTCGCATATTTTAACTATTACTTGTACACATGAATAAAAGCTAGTATTACTACTAGCTTTTAAATGCGTTTATTTGTTTTTTAGCTTCTTTTTCTTTTAAACTTTCACGCTTATCATATAATTTTTTACCTTTACAGATACATAGCTCAATTTTAAACCATCTTCCTTTAGTATATAACTTTGATGGAACTAAAGTATATCCGCCTTGCTTTATATAGTTTAATAATTTTAGAACCTCTTTTTTATGTACTAAAAGTTTTCTATCTCTTGTTGGATTAACATTATATATATTTCCATGCTCATATGGACTAATATGCATGTTTTTTAAAAGTATTTCGTTATTTCTAATAAGTGCAAAGCTATCTTTTAAATTACACATACCATCTCTAATTGATTTTACTTCAGTACCTTTTAGCTCTATTCCGCATTCAAGTTTATCTATAATTTCATACCTATAATTAATTTCTCTATTTTTTATTTGTATATCATTCTTATTTACAAATTGTTTCTTCATTTAATCTCCTACTAACTTTTTAAAACTTCTTTAAGTGTATCATCATAAAGCTCAGTAATCTTTGTATTATTATCTGACAGATCATTTAGCTCATTTCTTAATAGCTTAATTAAACTCTCTAGCTCTATAGTAGAATCTATGTTGTTTTCATCAATATACTTTTCTAAATTTTCTGGCAAATCTATATATATATATTTCGTATAGTTAAATATATCATTTTTTATTTCAATACCTGAATCTATTTCTGCAATTATTGAAGAAATTTTATCGTTACTATCTTTTAAAAGCATATTTATATTACTTGTATAGAAATTATATTCTCTTCTAATAACTTCTTTGTATGTATTATACAGTTCATCTATTTTGGCAGAATTCTCCTCTACTTTTTGAAGCCTTTCTTCTTCAATTTGCTCGTCAGTTTTTTCTATATCATTCTCTTCTGCATTATCACTAGATTGATTTTCTTCTTGATTACTCTCATCATTACTTTGTTCTTCTTCTTTTTTAGAATCCTCAATTTGAGAATTTAAATCATCAAGCACAGTATTCATATAGTCTAGAGTAGCAACCGATGTTACCTCATAATTTATAGTAGTGACTGTCTCTTCGCTCTCTTCATCAACTTTAGAAATCTCTGTTGAATTTTCTATATAAGTATCCATCTTGTCAATTCTGTTTTCATATCTAGAAGCTATATTTTCAAGCAATGCTAGATAATCAATTTCTTCTAAATTATTCTCATATGTTTTAGTAACTTCAGAGCTAAAGTCAATTACCTCTGACTCATTATTTAGAGATTCTTTGATAAGATTATTTAGCTCATCATCTAAAATCAAAGTATTTCTTGAAGCTATATTTATATTATATAACTCATCTGAGAGTCTATTATATGTTTCCTTATACTCTGTTACATCTACTCCTAAAAATTCTAGTTTTTTTAATTCATCTGATATGTTTTCTAAATCATCAGTAACTTTTCTTACTCTATCTCTAACATCTCTAATATTTGCTTTTTTAGTATCGGTAATATAATCTCTAAATATATTATTAGTTTGTGTCTCAATATATTCTTCAACGCTATTTACTTGTGATAGATATTGAATGCATTTTACTAGAGTTAATTTTAGCTGAGAAATGGACATAGTATCATCTATACTATATTCTTTTGTAGAAACAACAATAGCTCCTAGATATGACTCTGGTAACCTTATAATATTTCTTTCTACTATATCTCTAATTGAATATTTTTCTGCAACATCTGATGTAGATATATCTCTTTTTACTCTTAATTTATTCTCAACAACAGCTGTAAGACCAAACATTGGTGCATCCATATTTAATCTAATTGCAGGATAATAGTCAAATTCTTTTTGCTCTTTAGAATCTTCGATATCTTTATCTATTTTATTTAATTTAGAATCAATTTCTACTAAATACTCATCAATTAAAGCTAATATATTTTCCTTTTCTTCTTCTTCATCTATATTAGTATTTTCCTTTTCTGTCTCTTCTTCTGCATACAAAACAGGAGAAATGCAGCTAAAAGAAATTGTTATAACTAGTGCTATGAATAAAAACTTAATTTTTTTCATTTGTACACTCCTTCTTTTTGCAAACTTATTATACCATGATAATTACAATATGTAAAGTTTAAAACACTCATACACTCTAATCAAGGTAATCTGAAAAATGAAAGTATCCTATTGAAATATTTTCATAAATTTCATTTATTAAATAATTTATTTTATTATCTATATTTGTTCCGTTTTTTAGATATCCTTCTTTTTTATTTATCATCATAAGATCTGCAAACATCTCTGCCCTATCTTCTCTAGGTGAGACTTTAGAATATTTTGTTAGAAAATATGTATGTTTATTTTCTTCTTCTGTTGCATATTTACTATAGACAAATTCATCTGTTAATTTTGTTACATCCTCTTCATATTCAAATCCAGAAGGATTATATGAATTCCAAGCATAATACAAATACTTTACTCTATCTGCCATATAATACTCTAATATATGAAAAAATTCATGATGAAAAGCTCTTTCAAAATTTACATCATTACTTAAATACATTCTATATTGATTTAAATTATTTTTGGAAGCTAAAGCTATATTATTATCATTAAAACTAGACACTAATGATATATGCAAACTATAGTCTGAGTCTTTAAAAATATCAAATACATCATCTGGATATTTTTTTAAAGCTTCATATATAATCTTTATATTATTATTTGCAATATTTAAATCATACTGTATATTAGCATCTACAGAAGATATAAAGCTTTTCTCTTCTTCTCCATAGCCTATTATAATTCCATATTCATTTTTTATTTTATTTATGTAATATTTATTTTCTTGTTCTACATTACTTTCAATATCCTTTTGATATAGTATTTCTTCAAACCCATTTGATATATCTAGTTCATTATATACTAAAACCGTTATTCCTACTATACAAGAAAATATAAAAAAGTATGTAAAAATTGAAAGTTTTTCCTTTTTTATAGCCCTTCTTTGCATTTTATCCTCCGTAAAATTTAATCAAAATACTCAATATTAAGAGCTCTCATAATATACGAATATGGCTCTTCTTTAGCACTTTGTAGCATTTCATTATATCCATCCATAAATATATATGATGCCAAATTGTTTGCAGAATCATTACTTGATTCTAGCACAAGTTTTATCTGCTGAATTTTATCAAAATCATCTAAATTTTCAAATTCTTCTAAATATTTAGTGACTTCTTTAGCATAATTTTCTATTTCTTGTCTATTAATATCACTTATTACTTTATTAAAGTTAATTGTTAAGATATTTGTTTCTGAATTAGATACAAAGATATTCATAGTCCCATCTTCAATAATATTATTAATCTCATTATTTAACTCTCTTGAGATTCTATCTCCTACTTTTTCTTGGTAATCATCTTGAACATTATCTTTATCATTCAAATATATAGTAAATTTTCCAGATACATTATTTGATAGTGTATCTTGTGTATAAAATATATATCTAGGATTATTTAAAAATATATAATCTGCTGAAACTATTTTAAATCTACTTCCAGAATTATACTCTTCTATAAAATATTTTTTTAGACTATCTCTTGCACTAAAGTACGTAATATAGTTCCCATTTAGCATAGAAGATAAAAGTGCTGCAACTATAATTGATACTATACTTATACTACCACATTTAATCTTTTCATTCTTTATCTTTCTTCCTACATTTCTCTTTTTCTTAGCCAGTCTATAAAATCTCTTTATACTCCAGCCAAATACTTCTCCAAGTATAGTCAATAACAAAATTTTCAAAGTAACCAAAAAGTTATCTAAAATTATATTTGGATTTTTTATATGTAAAAAAACAATAGCAATTATTGCACTAAATATACTAGTCATTATTTTCTTTCCAAATAAAATTTGTCCAATAATTCCAGAAATGAAAGCTATTGGTATCATTGTAATATATATATTATCTGTTAGGCTTAAATAAACAGATATAATTAGAACTACACTATAAATTATTGCTTCACCATATTTTTTTATCATACTATTTTTCTTTTTCAAGGTAATCACCCCATTTTATTTAATTATATATTAAATAATTAAATATAGCAATTAGATTATATTTAATTTACTAATATGAATATTTTTTTAGAAATATAAATATAATATTACGAGGTAATTTTATGAGAAAGAAATGTAAAAATATCTTTTTTATACTCTTATATTTTTTTATTTTTTCAAGTACTGTCTATGCCACACAAATTCAATCACCCTCGGCCGTTGTCATATGTGAAGAAACTGGTAGAGTACTATACCAAAAAAATGCAAACGAAAAAAGAAAAATGGCTTCACTTACTAAACTTATGACTTCAATTATACTTGTAGAAAACTGTGATTTAAATGAAAAAATTACGGTTGCAAAAGAAGCCTGTTATGTTGGTGGATCTGAGGCAGGCTTAAAGCCTAATGATGAAGTTACTGCAAAAGACCTGCTCTATGGAATGCTTCTTCCATCAGGTAATGATTGTGCAATGGCAATTGCATATCACATAGGAGGAAATATTCCAAACTTTGCCTCTTTGATGAACCAAAAAGCCAAAGAGCTAGAATTAGAAAGTACAAGTTTTGATAATCCTCACGGACTAGACTCGGAAAATCACTATACAACAGCATACGAAATGGCACAAATTGCAAGATATGCAAAAAGCTATGATAGCATTAAAGATGCTGTATCTACTATTCAAACAGATGTTATTTTTGGAGATAGAACTGTAAATTTACGAAATACCAATTCCTTGCTTAGAACATATCCATATGCAACAGGAATGAAAACTGGATTTACTAATGGTGCAAATAGATGTCTTGTTGCATCAGCTAGTAAAGACAATCTAAATTTAATTGCTGTTGTATTAGGAAGCGATACTTCAAAAATTAGATTTGATGATGCCAAAACCATTCTTGAAGATACTTTTAATAATTACAAAAGCTACGATCTGTCCCCATTTTTAAATGTATATATAGATATACCAATAATAAAAGGAATATCAAAAAACTATGTACGTACATATAGCGATAAAAGAATAGAAGCTTTGACAGAAGAAGAATATTCAAAAATATATGTATCACAAAATTTTATTCAAAAAATTGAAGCTCCAATGTATAAAGGTGCTTATCTTGGAACCTATACAGTAAGTATAGATGATGAGGTACTTTATTCAAAGGACTTCTATCTAGAAGAAGATATTTTAAAGAAGACCCCAATTGATTACTTTAAAGATGCTCTTAAAAATATGTTTAATACTTTAGAACCAATATAAAAAGATACCTCTTTGAGGTATCTTTTTATTCTTCTATAACCATATTATTAGCATTTAATGCTTTTAATACTATTTCTCTTTCTGATTCAATCTGTTCTTTTGTCAAAGTATCAGTATGAGAACCAATAGTAAATCTAATTGTAACAACTTTTTTATCACCTAATTTTTCTTCATTTTCATAAATATCTACAAGATTATATTCCATTAAATAATTCATACTTGAAGATTTTATTACGTTTTCTATATCTGCATATTGTATATCTTTATTAACAATTAATGATAAATCAAAGTTAACTGTTTGATATTTAGATACTTCTTCGTAATTAATATCTCTTTTTGCCATCTCTCCTAGTGTATCTATTCTAAGCTCTGCAACAACAATTGATACTTTTTGATTAATAGCATCCTTTATCTTTGGATGTACAACTGATATATATCCAAGTGATGAATTATTAGCAATAATCTCAAAGCTATTTACTGGATGCATCCAGTTATTTTCAACTTTTGCTATATTTTTATACTCTACATCTAAGTTTCTATTTATTTTTACAATGCTATCTATCATAGATTTAACTTCATAAGTAAGCTGTTTATCACTACTTTTTGTACTTGCAACAGCTAAACCTAACACTTTATATTCTTCAGCTTCTTTGCCATCAAAATGATAATTAAAAGTTCTACCTATTTCAAATACTCTACATTCTGGCATATATTTTAAATTCTTATTTACTGCATAAAGCATTGTTGGAGCCATTTCCCTTCTTAATGTATTATCAAGTCTTACAATACCATTTACTATTTTTAAATTATCTTTAACTTTTATTCCTAGCTCTTGATTTAGCTCTGTATTATACCAAACATAGCTATGAATCTCATTCATACCATATTTTGTAGCAAGTAGCTCTTTAGTTGAGTACTCTAATTCTCTTACAGGATCTTTCTCTACAGGTGATATCTTCCAAAGATTTGTCTTAGCTTCTATATTATCATATCCATAGATTCTTGCAATCTCCTCAATTATATCCGCTTTTTGACTTACATCTTTTGTTGCTCTAAACGAAGGAACATCAACTGTAATATTCTCTCCTTCTACTTCAACTCCAAATTCAAGATTTTTTAAAGTTGTAATTATATCTTCCATAGGAAGCACTTTTCCAATACTTCTATCTATGTAATCCTTATCAAGTTTAATTGTTATATGAGGATATTTTTCTATATACACATCTGAAAAAGAAGATGTAACTTTAATATCTTTGTCTTCCTCTTTTAGTAACTTAATAAATCTAGCTATTGCAAGTTCAGTAAGCTCTGGGTCTAGAGTCTTTTCATAACGAGCTGCAGCATCTGTTCTTAAATCAAGTTTACTTGCAGTTTTACGAATTGTAACTGCATTAAAGTTTGCTGATTCTAAAAATAGTGAAGTTGTATCATCTACTATCTCACTAGCAAGACCTCCCATAACACCAGCTATACCTACTGGGTCTTTATCATTATAAATCATTAGAGTTCCTTTATCTAGTTTTCTTACTTGTGAATCAAGTGTTGTAAATTCTGAATCTTCTTTTAGTGTCTTTACTTCAACACATGATACTTTTCTATTATCATAAGCATGCATTGGTTGACCAAGTTCAAGCATAATATAGTTTGTCATATCAGCAAGAAGATTTATGCTTCTCATTCCACAATAGTATAATCTAACTTTCATCTTCCAAGATGCTTGTTTTTTAGTAACATTTTCAACTCTCATTGCACTAAATCTTAAACATAGTTGCTCATCATCTTGAGCTTCAACGCCAATACTTAATTTTTCCAAGTCATTGTATAGAGCTAGATTTTCTATCTCTAATGGCTTTAACTTTCTTTTTGTAATAGCTGCAATCTCTCTTGCTATTCCATAGTGTCCCCATAAATCTGGTCTATTAGTAAGTGACTTATTGTCTACCTCATATACTACGTCATCAATTGGAATTATATTTTTTATATCTTCACCAAGTTTTGCATCTTCATCTAAAACAATTATTCCAGAGTGATCATCACTTATTCCTAGCTCTTTTTCAGATAAACACATACCATTACTAATTTGTCCTGCAAGTGTTGCCTGCCCTATTTTTTGACCATGTACTGTGCTACCAACTTGTGCATAAACAACCTTTATTCCCTCTTTAACGTTTGGTGCTCCACATATAACTTGTAGTTTTTCTTTTCCTGTATCAACTACTAATTTATGTAATTTTTTAGAATTTTCAACATTTTCAACACTTAAAATTTGAGCCACAATTACTCCATCTATATCTTGACCATATTTAGTAATACCTTCAACTTCTGCTGTTGACATTGTAAATTTATATATTAAATTATCTATATCTATTCCATCTAAATCTACGAAATCTTTAATCCAATTTATTGATATATACATTTTCTATCCTCCTACTTAATATTCATTTGCTTTAATATTCTTACATCACAAGAATTTAAAGCACGTAAATCGTTAATATTATATTTCATCATTGCAAGACGACTAAGTCCTAGTCCAAAAGCAAAGCCTGAATACTCCTCTGGATCAATTCCACCCATTTTCAAAACATTTGGATGTATCATACCACATGGACATAACTCAATCCAACTTCCATTTTTGCATACTTTACATCCTACCCCATCACAATATGGGCATTTTATATCAAGCTCAAATCCAGGTTCAACAAATGGGAAAAATCCAGGTCTAAGTCTTACTTCTACCTCTTTTTTAAATATCTCAGAAAGTAATGTCTTCATAAAATATATTAAGTTTGAAATAGAAACATTTTTATCTATCATCATACCTTCCATTTGGAAGAATGTATTCTCATGTGACGCATCTAATGCTTCATTTCTAAAGCATCTTCCAGGGAATATTGCTTTAAGTGGTGCTCCATACTTTAGCATTATTTTATTTTGTGCTGCTGAAGTCTGAGTTTTTAATAGCTCTCCATTTTCTAACCAGAAAGTATCTTGCATATCTCTTGCAGGATGATATTTTGGTACATTTACAGCTTCAAAATTGTTATATTCTGTTTCTACTTCATTTCCATCTTCTACTGTAAATCCCATACCAGTAAAGATATCTTCAAGCTCTCTTTGAACTATTGTTATTGGATGTAATGAGCCAACTTTGTCATCAACTGGAACAGTTAAGTCTATTTTTTCTGCATTATTTATTCTATCTTCATATTCTTTTTCCTTAAGCTCTTCTTTTTTAGACTCAATTAGCTTCTCAATTTCAACTCTTAATTTATTTGCTCTCTCTCCTATTTCTTTTCTTTTAGAAGCCTCTACATTTTTTAAATTTTTAAGAATCTCAATTACTTCTCCCTTTTTTCCTAAATACTCTACACGAATATTTTCAACATCTGTAGCACTTTTTACTTTAGACATTTTTTCATTTACTTGTTCTCTTAAAAGCGATATTTTTTCTTCCATTAAAAATTCCTCCTTAAATTACAATAAAAAAAGTCATTTCATCCATAAACATAGGACGAAATGACTTTAAATTCCGCGTTACCACCTAAATTCATTCAAAAAATATGAATGCTCTCAAAAGCTATCACGGGCATACCCGCTTGTTCCTACTTATGTTACTGTTCAAAACAAGACCTCCAAAGTGAAATTTCAGTAATAGTATATTAGTATGCTTACAGCCGGTGACATACATTCTCTATAAATATATTCTCTATTACCTACTTTGCTTTATCAACGGTTTTTTGTATAATTCTGCCTTGAATTATACCACATCTTCTTTTATTTGTCAAATCATAAATCACATTATTTTTTTTCTTAGCTTTAATTGAAATTCATCAAATCCCATTCGCTCATAAAAAGCTCTTGCACTATAGTTATTACTTAGTACATTTAATTCTATATCTGTAAGCCCTCTATTTTTTGCCCACTGCATAGCCTCATCTAATATTTTTCTTCCATATCCTTTATTCCTATACTCAGGTAATATAACAAATTCATAAATAAATGCAAATCTGTCTTCTACAAAAGCTTCGTAATCCTTATATTGAGAAACTCTTTCTTCAATTAAAGCATATCCAACAATCTTATCATCATCTTCTATTACTATATAATCTGAGTTTAAAGAATTAATCATAGATTTAATAAAAATCTTAGGAAAACCAACTGGATTATATATGTCATCTCTTAAGTTATTAAGTACTAAAAAAAGCTCCGTATTTAAATTGTATATCTCATCTATATCATCTAAACTAGCTAGTCTTAGCATTAAAATCACCTCTTTTTCGAGGATATTATATTATATTAAAATAATTTTTTCAACAAAAATCATCTCTTATCGTCAAATCCATTTCCAGTAGCTTCAATTGCAGAAGTAATATACATAATTGCATCACTATCATTATCATGTATTATACTTCTAATCTTTGCTATCTGTGGTCGCGTAATAATGCATGTTATTGTAGTTATCTCTTCTTTGCTATGAGCTCCCAAACTATTTGTTACAGTAGCACCTCTTTTTAAATCATTTAATATAGGCTCAATTATTTTATCCGTTTTTTTGGTGATTATAGTAACTACTTTTACATAGTCTACTCCAGAGAAAACTAAATCAATCACTTTTGTTGAAATAAACAATGCAACTAAAGAATATAGCCCAATATTTATATCTTTAAATACAATTATAATAGATGAGATAATTACTACCTCTATTATAATTAGTATATTACTTAGCTTTTCTACTCTAATCATTTTAAATATTATTTGAGCAAGCAGATCAGAGCCACCAGTACTTGCTCCAGCTTTAAATACTATAGACAGTCCAAGTCCTGTCAAAATCCCACCAAATATGCATGAAGTAAATAAATCAGTAGGACTATTTTCAATTATATCATTATATTTAAATACCTCTAAAAAAATAGATAATAGTATTGTAGCAGCAATTGTTTTAAAGCTAAATTTAAAACCAAATTTGTATATAGAAATCACAAATAATGGTAAATTAATAATTACTATAGATAGTCCCATAGGAATATTTAAAGTATAATATAAAATAGTGGCAATTCCACTTGCTCCTCCAGTTGTCATCTTGTGCGGAAGTAAAAATATATTTGTCCCGATACTTATTAAATATACACCTAATACAATAAAAAATAAATCTAGCAATATATTAATTCTTTTTCTCATAATATGCCTCCATTATTATTATCTACAATTTTTCCTATTATATAAAAAAATAACTCCAATATTTTACTGGAGTTATTTAAACTAATTTAATAAATGCTATTTAAAATTTTTCTCAATATATTCTTTATGATTATTATTTATATATTTATTAGTACCATCTGCAATTTGGCGCAATAAATCTTTTAATGTGACATAGGCCTTATCATACTGCTCTTTTGTTATATCTTTTTCATCTAATGCCTTTTGAAGCTCATCTTCATCCCAAACATTTACTAAATCACCATTTACTTTATCAATTGTTATATCTAAGAATAAATCATCATAATATAATCCCTTTTCATAATCAATTCCAATATCATCTATAATATCTATATAATATGAAACTGTATTTTTATTATCATCTAAAAACACTCTTATTCCATATTTACCACTTTTAGGTAAATATTCTACCATATAATATCCTTCTTTTAGTAAACAAACACCTTTTCCTGTATGAGTAGAAATATATGGTTTATCTATACTGTTTACTTTTTTTATTACAGAATAACAATCTAGAGCATCGTCTTCAAATTGCATTAATATATATTTATCTACGCCTCTTAAATACGTATTAGTTAAAAATTTTCTTTTCATAGTATACACCTTCGATATAAATTATACCAAAATTTTGTCAATCTATCAAGAAAAAAATAGGTGAAGCTCATCACCTATTTAAATTTTCTATTTTTCACTTATCATTACTCCAACTTTTCCTGTTTCAATTCCAGTAAATTCTACATTATATGGAATATTATTAGGTTCACTATGTATAGAATATCCTATTGCAAAAGTATATTTTCCTTTATACTCAATATCATTTACTGTTAATATATATGGTACTTCAAATTCAATACCTTCTTCATAATTTAAATCTGATTCAACTTTTAAAACTATGTTATCAGCTCCATTATCAACGCCAACAGTCTCATTAGGTCCAAGCCAAACCTCTGTATTTAGTCCTGTTGATAAAGTAGTGTCTTCTTTATTAATTAAAATTATAATCTCAGCGATAACTATTGCTATAACTATAATTGCTACAATAATACCAAGTATCACTTTTTTACTTATTTTATTTCCTTTATTTCTCATAATACTTTCTCTCCTTGCTAATTGAAGCAATTAAATTATATCATAATGCTTTTTTTTAAACAAGAAAAAAATACTAATTTATATTTAAACATTATATACTATCCATATCACTTATCATATTCTCAATAAAGGCTCCATAACCTCTAAGCGGATCGTCTAATAGTACATGTGTTATACATCCAATTAATTTGCCATTTTGCACTATTGGAGCTCCGCTCATTCCTTGAACTATTCCTCCAGTTTTTTCTATTAGCTCCTCATCTACTATCTTTATTGCAATATT
>CALXAR010000017.1 GCA_944386345.1 uncultured Clostridia bacterium | reverse complement strand
GAAAGAGATTTACTAGAAAATAAAATGGGAATACTAGATGTAAAAGTAGTAGCAAATGAGATAAATGATATAGACATCAAAATGCAGGTAACAAAGTCAGAGCATATAGCAGAAAGAATATTATGGTACTGGGCAAAGATGTCAGATAAATTAGAAATACATATAATAGAATTAGCAAAGCTAAAAGATAAAGACAGTAAAGAAAAGTTAAAAGAGTGGTGTAAATTTATAAAAGCACCAGAGAGTGTGGAGGAAGCTACAATGAAAGAAAATGAGGAGATAAGAAAAGCCAAAGAAGAGTTGATAAGATAAGTCAAGATAAAAAGGAGAGAAGACTTGCAGAGCTAAGAGAAAAAGCAATAATGGATGAGATGGCAATAAGAGATAGTGGATATAATGACGGATTTGCAGAGGGAAAAAAAGAAACAAAAACAGAGTATATAAGAAAAATGCTAGAGGAAAAAATAGATATAAATCTAATTTCAAAGATAACTGGGTTAAGTATTGATGAATTAAAAAATATTAAATAGGAAAGATTTTTTAAAAATGTAAAGTAAAAAAGAAGATGAATTTAGTTTTTGATTTAGTTTTCGCAAGTGTATTTTAAAGGGTTGCACTTGAAAAGGAAGAAAAGCTTATCCAACCATTTAAGAGGTTGGATAAGTTTTTCTTTTACACTTTTATATAATTTGAATATTTTTAATTAAGGCTATTATTTAAAAAATATGTTTTTTCACATAAAAAAATAATAATACATATAATGTATATGAAAGGAGTTTTTAATATGTATAACGAGTATAATAGACAAGGATATAGTTATGGATATCCAAGGTATAAACGAGAAAATACTGTTGTAGATGATGAACTAATTACATTAAATGTCGCATTAGAACTAATTAAAGAGGCTATAAAAGAAGAAAAACAAAATGAATTTTTTTATGAGAGTATAATAACTAAAGCGCCAGATGAGAATGCTAAAGATATATTATCTAGTATTAGAGATGATGAGAAAAAACATAATGAAATCTTAAGATTTATATATAGTAATATATCTGGTGAAGTTATTGAAAATCCAACAGAAAAAGTTATTGAGTCTAAGGAAACAAAATATTATGAAGATTTAGAAACAGCTCTTCTTAAAGATGTGGCACTAGTAAAAAAATATAGAAAAATTATGGGAGCAATGCCAACTTCTAGAATGCATACTTTAGTAATGTCAATATTAACTGATAAATTAAGGCATAGTGCATTATATAATTATTTAATGAATAAAGCGAAAAATTGATATTTACTAGTATAAAAAAATATTATATAATTATAGTGTATTAGCAGATAATAGTATTTAAGGAGGAATAATAATATGATAAAACATGTAAATGAGAGTAATTTTAGTGAAGAGGTATTAAGTAAGTCAAAAGTTGTATTAGTAGATTTTTTTGCTACTTGGTGTGGACCATGTCAAATGCTTACACCAGTCCTTGAAAAGATTTCTAACTCAAGAGCAGATTTTGATATAGTAAAAGTTGATATTGATCAGGCAATGGGTCTTGCAAATAAATTTAAGATACAAGTTGTTCCAACTTTACTTGTATTTAAAGATGGAAAAGTAGTAAATCAAACTGAAGGATACTTGGATGAAGATGGCGTGTTATCATTAGTAGAAGAATACATATAAAAGGAAGGGATAATAATGAAGGGATATATATTAAATCCAGATAGAAAATATGTGGAAAAAATAATTGACGGAATATATAAAAAACAAGGTCATTGTCCTTGTAGAGTAAATGTGGATGATACAACACTATGTCCTTGTGATGAATTTGTTAAAGATGGAATATGTAGGTGTAAATTATATATTCCTAAAGAAAAATAATTATATTTATAGAGCTTACAACCTGTAGGCTCTTTTTTGTTGAAAAAAATGGAATGCTATGTTAGAATATGAGTATAAATAAAGGAAATATGATTAAGTATGCAAAAAAATAAGAATATATTTGAGAGTATAAGATGTGCAATAAATGGTATTATGTTAGGACTAAAACAAGAAAAAAACTTTATTATATATTTTTTTATTGCGGTATTATTTTTTGTTTTTAATATTATATTAAAAGTAGATATTATGGAACTAATAGTATTTTTTATTTTATGTTCAATAGTATTTGCATTTGAATATATAAATACTGCAATGGAAAGAGTCGTAGATAAGTTTATTATAAAAAAGAATATGGATGCTAAATATATAAAAGATGTTAGTGCAGCGTCTGTACTAATTATGGGAATTACTTTTTTTATTGTAGAGGGACTTATTTTAATACCTAAATTATTAAACTTGTGAGGTCATTATGATTGTAGATATGTATATAACACTTATGAGTGTTATTCTTGCTGGAATTATGAATATGCTTTTTACTAAAACAAAATTTTATAGTAAATATAGATATCCAATTGATGGAGGTAAAAAAATTAAAGATGGACAATATATATTTGGAGAAAATAAGACCTGGATAGGATTTTTTTCTATGATTTTCTTTAATGCTTTAGCTCAAATCATTTGGGGTGTTTTATGTTTAAATATTGATTTCTTAAAAGGAAAAAATTACATATATACATCAGTAGAAAATAATTTTTTTAATAATGCTATTATAGGAGCAGTATTGGGACTTGCATATGTTGTTTTTGAATTACCTAATAGCTTTATAAAAAGAAGACTTAAAATAAAGCCTGGAAAAACGGCAAAAGGAATTAAGGGAATGATCTTCTTTTTAATAGATCAAATTGATAGTATAATTGGAGTAACTCTTGTACTTTGTATTTGGTATAAAATGACTGCTTTTCAATTTCTATTATTTGTTTTTTTAGGTGCTATAACACATATAGTTATCAACTTGTTTTTATATTATATAAAAATTAGAAAGAACATTTGAGGTGATAGCAGATGATATTTATTGGGAAATATAATAAATCAGTAATACTTACATATGTAGGTATTACCATTGCATTAACTGGAATAATTTTTAGCTTTTTAGGAAATGTTAGTAATGCGATGATTTGTTTGGTTTTTTCTGGAATTTGTGATTTGTTTGATGGGAAAATTGCACGAGCTTGCAAAAGAGATGAGGATGAAAAGGAGTTTGGAAAGCAACTAGATTCGCTTGCTGATGTCTTTTTGTTTTTAGGACAGCCATGTGCAATAGGGATAAACTTGCTTTTAGATCTACCATGGATTTGTTATTTGTTTTTAGCTTTGTATACAATTTCTGGAGTAATTAGACTTGCCTGGTTTAATATGATATCAAGTAAAGATGAGCCTGTTAAATATTTTACCGGAGTACCAGTTGCATATATAGCTTTATTTTTGCCAATTGTTTATACTTTAGAGCTTATTTTTAGGTTTAATTTTAGTATAATATATTTGTTAATATATATAGTTTTTTCTTTTTTATTTATTTTCAATATAAAAATTGCAAAGCCTAAGGGAATGTGGTATGTTTTCTTTTTTGTTTTAGCAATAATAGTAACAATTATTATAAAGGTTGTAGGATAGCTTATGATGGTATGGGATTTAAAAAATAAAAGATATTATGAAGAGATTGAATATGGAAAAGATAGACTTGACTTTTTATATAATACTTTTTTTGGAAGAATAATGTTAAAGCTAATTTTTTCTTCTAGATGGTTTTCAAAATTTCAAGCATTATATCAAAGAAGCAAATTCTCAAAGTCAAAAATTAAAAGGTTTGTAAATAGATATTCAATTAATTTAGACGAATATGAAAGTATATCAAATTATAGTAGCTTTTCTGATTTTTTTAGAAGAAAAAGAGAAATCATTAATAGATCTGGTAAAAAAGAATTAGTTGCAATAGCTGATTCTAAAGTGCAAGTGTATGATATTAGTAGCAACTTGATTTTAAATATAAAAAGGTGTAGATACGATGTTTCAGAGCTTTTGCAAGATAGCAATTTAGCAAAAGAGTATGAAAATGGTAAATGTATAGTATATAGGCTTAGTGTTGATGATTACCATAGATATATGTATTTAGATAATGGAGAAATAGTAATGACTAAAAGAATTGATGGAAAACTACATACAATTAGACCAATATCATATAAGTATAATTCTTTTACTAGCAATTCAAGAGAGGTATGTGTTATAAATACAGAAAATTTTGGACAAGTAGTTCAAATAGAAATTGGAGCAATGCTTGTTGGAAAAATTGTAAATAATAATAATAAATATTTTAATAAACTAGAAGAAAAAGGATATTTTGACTATGGTGGCTCGACAATAGTTCAACTATTTAAGAAAGATACGATTAGTATAGAAGAAGAGATTATGGAAAAGTCAAAGCTAGATATTGAGACTAAGGTGGAAATTGGAATGAAGATAGGAGATAAATATGTATGATAAGAAGATTAAATTGTTATTTTAAAGAAATGTATCCTATTATTCCTAGACTGATTCTTGGAGTAATTATTTTTTCAGAAATATACTTTATAATACTTTTAAATTATGGAGTGACAGAATTTAGTATAGGAGTATCAGAATTTGTTGGAGTATTTACAATATTTAGTTTTTTACTTATGCTTAGGATTGCTGACGATTTTAAAGACTATGAACTTGATTGTAGACTTTTTCCAAATAGGCCATTACCTTCAGGAAAAGTAAAAAAGAGTGATTTAAAAATATTTGTAACACTTCTTGTTATAATTACATTTATATTAAACATTCTTTTTATGAATAATATTTTTTTCTTTCTGTTCTTGTATATATATGGCGGATTAATGTCTGTTTGGTTCTTTAATAAAGCTAAAATTCAGCCAAATTTAATGCTTGCCCTTGTAACACATAATCCTGTACAGATGATAATGAACATATATATTATTTCATTTACTTGTATTAAGTATAATTTAGAACCATTTACACATATATCAGTCTTTACTGCTTTTACACTATATTTTCCAGCACTTATTTGGGAAATATCAAGAAAAATTAGAGCACCAAAGGATGAAACAGAATATGTTACCTATTCAAAATTATTCGGATACAAAAAGAGTGTTAGATTTGTTTTATTTGTTACAATAATAGATATAATAACAAATATAGTCTTGATATATAATTTAAATAAGGTATCTATAGTTATACTGTTATTAAATTTAGTTTGGCTTATTATAGATTCTGTTATATTTATTAAAAATCCAAATAAATTTAAGTTTATAACTAAAATTGAAAGATATACATATATTACAGAGATTATAATGATTTTAACAATTGTATTTTATTTATTGGTAGGTAAAGTTTAATGAAAATAGTAAATGATAGTAATTTTAAAGGACGAAAAATAGGGAAAAAAGCATATAATTTATTTTTAATGAGAAAAAAAGGGATTAATGTTCCTAAATTATTTTGTGTAAATGAAGTAGATGGAGATATTATTAGATATATAGATAATAATTTTAAAGATGTTACTAATTTTTCTATTAGATCATCTAGTTCTTTAGAAGATAGTGAAGATCTGTCTTTTGCTGGACAATTTAGTACTTTTTTAAATATAGAAAAAGATAATGTAGTAGCTTCTGTATCAAAATGTCTTAATAGTGTTAATTTGGAAAAATTGAGAGTATATGCAAAAGATAAAAGCAAAATAGATATGTGGGTTATTATACAAGAGATGATAGTGCCACAAAAGTCAGGCGTTATTTTTACCTCTAATCCACAAGGAATTTTAAATGAATCTGTTATAGTTGTAGGAGAGGGAACAGGAAATAACATTGTTGAAGAAAAAGCACCAACTACTTCGTATTATTATAACCTAACAGATAATATATACTATTATGATTCACAAGATAATGCCGTAAAACTTACTATAGAAGAAGTTAAAGAGTTAGTAGATATATCAAAAAAAGTACAAGAAATTTTTGGAGAAAATTTAGATATAGAATTTTGTATTAGTAATAATCGTATATATATTCTACAGGCTAGAAAAATAACTACATTAAACTATAAAAAAAAGATAGTACTAGATAATAGTAATATAGTTGAAAGCTATCCGGGAATAACATTACCTCTTACTCAAAGCTTTGTTAAAGAAGCATATTATGGGGTGTTTAAAGGAGTCTTTTGTAGGCTAACAAATGACAATACATCATTAAAATTGTACGATATAGTACTAAAAAATATGGTTGCTGTTGCAAATGGTAGACTATATTATGAAATTGATAATTTCTATAATATTTTAAAATTACTACCTTTTAGTAGCCTAATGATTTCAGTTTGGCAAGAAATGATTGGTGTCGAAAATAAAGAGATTTTATGGGATAAAAATTTAAAAGTAAAGCTAGCTGTAAAAATTAATATAATAAAAAGCTTTTTAAAGCTATTAAAGACAAATAATACAGAAATGGAAGAATTAAATGATTTTTTTAAAACTATTGAAAAGGAGCATTTTAAAAAGATAAAAGAGGAGTCAAGTAATAAAGAGCTAATTAGAATTTATGAGGAGTTAAAAAGTAAAATTATAGAAAAATGGTATATTACACTTGTAAATGATATGTATGCTTTTTTATACACATCACTATTAAAGAGGCAATTAAAGAAAGAATGCGGTAAAGATTTTGAAATAGTATCAAATGCTGTTATAGCAAACATTTCTAACTTAGAGAGTATGAAGCCAATAGAAAAACTTGTAAAAATAAGTAAATATATAAGAGATAATGACTTGACTTTTGAAATAAAAAAAATAAAAACACATGATGAAGCAATAAGATATATTAAACAAAGTAATTCAAAAGTAAGTGAGCTTCTAAACTCATATATTGATGAATATGGGGATAGAAATGTTGAAGAATTAAAACTTGAAAGTGATACTTTTAGAACAAATCCAGAGCTTTTGTTAAAAAAAATATTAGAATATATTTCAGATGATAATTTGGATAAGTATTTAGTAAAAAATACTAAAAAAGTAGATATTACTTTATCAAAAAAAGCAAAAAAGTATTTACAAAAAGCACAAGTTGGTATAAAAAACAGAGAAATATCACGTCTTTCTAGAAGCAAACTATATGGAGTTATGAGGAGTATAGTTTTAAATATAGGTAGAAACTTTGTAAGAGAAAATAGAATTAAAGATAAAAAAGATATATTTTATCTATATTATGATGAAATAGTAGATGCAATAGACGATGTTAATTTAGATTTAAATAAGTTAATAGAAAACAGAAAATTAGAATACGCTATATATAAAAAATTACCATCATACTCAAGAATTGTTTTTGCAGATAGAATAATAAATAAGCATCCACTAAGTATAAATAATGAATATTTAGTTTCTAAATCAGATATTATATCTGGAACACCAGCTTCTAGCGGAAAAGTTCAAGGGAAGGTTATAATTGTAAATGAAGACAATGTGAAGTATGTTGATACAAAAGATAAAATAATAGTTACTAAAATGACAGACCCTGGCTGGGTATATTTAATTGTTAAAGCAAAAGGCCTTATTTCAGAAAAGGGATCTCTTTTATCACATAGTGCAATTATTTCTAGAGAGCTAAATAAGCCATCAATAGTTGGGGTAAAAAATATAACAAATATTTTAAAAGATGGACAGATAGCAGAGTTAGATGCAAATTCTGGGATAATAAAGATAATAGAATAGAGGAATATAATGAACAAATATAATATTATTGAGTTTACAAATCAGGAAGAGTATAAAAAAGAGTTTTTAGATCTACCTAAGAGATTATATAAAAAGAAAGAGATTATGCAAAATGAAGATGAAGAAAGACAAATTTTAGAGGAAAAGCATATATTAAGTAGTTACTTTGAAATACATAGATTTTTGACATTAGATACTAATAATAAGGCAGTTGCAAGAGCAATAGTTACTTTTTATAAAAATGATGATAGTGCATATATTGGCTTTTTTGAGTGTGTTGAAGATTATGAGCTATCAAAGCTATTTTTAAAAAAGATAGAAGATTTTATTAAAAGAAATGGATACAAAAATATTATTGGACCATTAAATTGCTCTTTTTGGATAGGATATAGATTTAAAGTGGATAATTTTGGAAAACCATACTTTGGTGAACCATACAATAAATCGTATTATCCTAAGATGTTTGAAGAATCTGGGTATAAGGCCTTTGAAAATTATACTTCTAATATTTATAATAAAGTTAGTAAGTCTCAGCAAAATATAAAATTTAGTAGTAGATTAAAAAAGATGGAGAAGATGGGATATGAGTTTATAGAGCCAACTATAGATACATTTGATGTACAGTTAAGACATATATGTAGGATGATTTTAAATATTTATAGTAAATTTCCAGCATATAAGCCAATTAATGAAGAAGATTTTTTTGAAATGTATAGAGATTTAAAGAAAATAGTTGACTGTTCTATGATAAAGCTTGCATATTATAAAGGCGAAATGGTTGGATTTTTTGTTGCAATTCCTAATTATTCTAATTATATAAATAGTAAAAAATATTTAAGAGTAATAATAAGTAAGATATTAAAAAAGGAATATATTTTAATGTATTTGGGAGTAGAAAAAGAGCATTTAGGACTTGGACGAGCTTTAGCTGAAAGTATGAAAGAACAACTAAAGAGTAATAGAGCAACCTCTATTGGAGCTCTAATAAAAAGCGGAAATGCAAATAAAGTATATTTTAAGGAGTTAATTGCAAAAGAATATCATTATGTATTGTATAATAAAAGTCTAGAAATATAATTTCACATTACTTCTATTGAATATTTTATAATATTGTGATACACTTTTGTGTATAAGAGGTGTTTATATGAATTTATATAATCTTGATTCTAAGATGACCGATAAATCGTATGAAATATTAAACAATTATTTAGAAGAGCAAAAACAGCAAAATATGCTACGTGTAAATGAAATTAGAAATAATTGTAGAGATATCTTAGAAAGGCATGGAATCTTTGAAGATAAAAAAAATGGAATTATTTATCAAGCTATGGAAAAAGAGCTTATAAATCTAGAGCATAATATAGATTATTTTAGTGAGTATAATTTTGAAGAATTAACTAAAAATAAAATTGATTCTGGCATAGAAAATATTTCTGCAAAAATTGATAGTTTAGAGCATAATATAGAATTTGTTTATAGTGATGATGATTATAGATATAATAAGGCAGAAAGTGAAAATAGCTTAAAAAATATGCTATTTACATATTTTGAAAGCTATAAAGCTAATACAATTAATCTACTTATAAAATCTGGTTATAGTCAAAATATGCTAGATGATATTGAAGAAGATATTTTAGAGTATGTAACGTCAAAAGCAACTGATATTTTAACTGAAAAGTTATCTCAAGATAGAATAAAGAATTATTTCTCATTAAACAAGGAGTTGAATGATTTATCTGTAAATATAATCAATGAAGCTGAAGCAAGATTTAAATGTGATTTAAATGGAACACCTTTTGATGAATTAAAAGAAAAAAGAGATAGTATAAGGCAAAAAGCTCAAAAGTTAGAAGATATAAGAATGCAGATTGCAAGCTTAGACATTAAAACTAATGAGATTAACGGTATGGTTCAAAAACTTAATAATGAAAGGATATTATTATAGGTGATTATATGGGAAGAAATAGAAGCTTAACAGTAGTATCCGAAGATAGTCTAATTACCAAAATAATAAAGAGCTTAAAGAATTTCCTTATGAAAAAAGAGCAACCAAAGCCAGAGAGCATGAATAGAAGAGCTATGGTTATTAAAGAGGAGAAGATAGAAAGAAAGTTAAAGAAGAACATTACTTTAGGTGATTTAAATCAGATTGAAGAGAACATATCTAAAGATATTAATTATATAAATAAACTCGATGAAGAAGAGCTTGATTTATTAGATGATTATTATAGCTCTAAGATAAATGAGATGGAAGAGATTTTAAATCAAAAAAAATCTCAATATTTTAAAGCAGTTTCTGCAAAGAAAATATAAAAAGGTACCATAATATTAAAATTGGTACCTTTTATTTTATTGATAAATAAAGATTATAGTAGTAATTAAAGTCTTCTTTATTGTATTTAAAGCATCTTCCCATTCTAATAAATAAAACTATAGTAAGTAATGCTTTCTTTTTTAAAATACTCTCATCTTTAAAGAAACTTAAAATATAGCTTATTTTTAAGTCTTTAAATATAGCTAAGTTAGAAAATATAGCAAAATAAAAGTCATATAAATAGTCTCCAACAACAGGCATTGGATCAATTACTCTTAATTTCATTGAGTTGTTTATTAAAAAATTATGAGCTCCAAAGTCACCATGAATGAGCCTTTGGGTTATATTAAATTCTTTTAAAATTTCTATAGAAGAACTTATCTTATCCATAGGAATATCAAAGCCTATAATATTTTTTGAAGAGCTTAAAATCTCGTCTTCTAGAAACTCTATCCAAGTCTTTTTATCCTCAAATAAGTATCCACAGTATTTTGATGGATAAATTTTGTAGGCTTTTACTATTTGATATATTTGCTTAATTAGTTCTTTATTATTTATATTTTGTACGTTTTTAAATAGTGTCCCCTCAATATATTCAAAGCATATATATTTTAGCTTCTCATTTATAAATATAATTTTTTGAAAATTAGAAATATTACTATATATTTTTAAAAATTCATTTTGGGACTTTAGAGTAATATCGTCTACAGTTTTAATTAGGTATTTACCAAAAATATTAAAAACTATAGAATTAGATGCACCATCAGTGTAATATACTATGTCATTTTCTGTTATTTTAATGTTTAATTTTTCAGATATATCTTTTAAAATTAAGTTTATATAATCATTATTCATATTTTCTCCTTGTTTTTTATATTATTATATCATAATAATGTACTATAGTATCAAATTTGTTATAATTAAGATTAAAATTGCATTACAATATAGCAAATTGTTTTTTGTTTATGCTATAATTTTTGTAAGAGGTGTAAAGATATGATAGAAGATTTTAGCGTACTATGTCATAGCGCAATAAGAATAGTAGCGGATAATAAAGTAATTTATATAGATCCATTTGAAATAGAAGATAAAAAAAATGATGCGAGTTTTATTTGTATAACACATTCTCATTATGATCATTTCTCACCAGAAGATATATTGAAAGTAAAAAATGACGAAACTATTATCCTTATTACTGAAGATATATATGTAAATGTTTTAAAACTAGGATTTAAAGAAAATAAGATTGTAATTGTTGATCCAGATAAAAAATATAAAATAAAAGATTTATGTGTAGAGACAGTAAGCTCATATAACTTAGATAAGGCTTTTCATCCTAAATCTAATGGATGGGTAGGATATATTTTTAATTTGGGATATGAAAGAGTATATGTTGCAGGAGATACAGACATTACACCTGAGGCTTTAAATGTAAAATGCGATCTTGCTTTTTTGCCTATTGGTGGTACTTATACAATGGATTACGCAGAAGCTGCAAAGCTTGCAAATTCGATAATTCCAACAATAGTAGTTCCAACACATTACGGTAAGATTGTTGGAAATGTAGAAGACGCAAAGAATTTTAAATGCCTATTAAATAATAAAATTGAATGTAAAATATTTATAAAATAAGGGGGTATCATTATGATATATAACCAAGATGATGAAGATGTTAATTTCTTATCAGATAAAAAAGTTGGGGAAGTTGATACTACTAATAATGCGCCTAAAAGAAGAGGAGGAGCATATCAAGAAAAGCAAGTAAGTCTTCAAAAAGTAGAAGAGGAAGATACAAGCTTATTTAGTAAAGTCGTAGTAATTATTGCTATTGTGGTGATTATAATTGCTGTAATTGTTTTAGTAAGAGTGTTCTCTGAAAATATGAATACAAGCAAAAAAAATAATGGTAGTACAACAAATAATGATTCTAATGTTACTCAAAATGATGATACTTTAAATAATAGTAGTGACAATGATAGTAATATCAGTGATGATAATAACTCTGTAAATAGCTTAGCAATTTCTAGTCTTAACGATATGTATGATGCTTACGATATTGATATAGAAAGCGTAGTAGATAAAAAAGGTGGAAATTTCTATAATAATAACGAAAAAATAAAGGGCGATAAGGTATATGTTGAGTATAAGCAGATTTCTGGTCTTAAAGATACTCAAAAAGAAGAAATGATAAATGAAAAATTAAAGTCATTAAGTGTAGATCTTTATGATAAAAATTACTTATCTGATGAAAATACATTATTTATTGATATACATACAAAACTTAGTGTAAACTTTAATACTTTATCATATGTAGTTATAAAGACATATGAGGACATTGATGGAAATAGAAAAGATGAAAAGGCCATAAGCTATAATATTAGGCTCGATAATCTTGAAGAGATAGACTTTGAAGAATTATTTGTAGATGATACGAATATTAAGAATATATATAAAGAATATGTTAAAGGAAAAGTAGATGCTTTTTACTTTGATCCTCAAAACATATATATTTACGATGAAGACTTAACAGAAACCAAAATTGATATGTCAAAATACTATTCTGATATAGCTATATATAATAGATATAAAGATTCTGAAAGTATTTTCAAAGCAACACCTACAAGCAAAAAAGTATTTACAACACTTGAAAGTACTGTAAGTGAAGAGACAACAGATAGAGCTTTTGAGCAAAATTAAAGATGCAATAATTTGCTAAGGTTTACAATTAAAAAAATTAAATAGCACTTCTTTTAGGAAGTGTTATTTTTTCTTGAGAAACATATATTCTCGTGTTTAGTAGAAAAAAGTAATATGTTAGAAAGTAAAGATTTATCATTTATATAATGACATTATCACAAGTTAATCACACATATAAGCAAAACGAGTTGACATAAGCATGAAACGGCGCTATAATAAAGACACATGATGTTTTTGGCATAATATTTAATAATATTATGAAAGGAGAAAAATAAAATTGATTAGAGGCCCAAATAATATATAAGTAATTTATGTAAAACTAAAATTAATATGGAGGTTTTAAATGAAAAAAATATTTTCTTTATTATTAGTAATAAGCTGTATATTTTTTTGGAATACTAACGTTTGGGCTTACACGGATTATAATGTAAATAATAATTATGAGAATTATTCCATTACTTCACAAGGTTTTTTATTATATTACGATGATTTTAAAATATATCATACTAATGATTTCTATCAATTTCAATATGGAAATAATTGTGTACCTACTTTTGCCGCAAATGTATTATCATATTATAAGAGATTTGGATTTGATTTGTATGATGGTGATATAACTCAAAATATGTATGATGAGATAGCTTCATTAACAGAATATTGTCCTGATAAAGGAGCTCCTGCCGGAAAAATATATAAAGCTATAAAAACGTATGCTGAGAGAGCTGGCTATAGATTTGAGACAGATGATTATTTATTTGATTTATGGAGTGATGTGACAAGGGACATAAAATATGGTTATCCTGTTTTAGCGGCATATAACGAAAACGATTTTAGTCATGCTTATATGGTCGTGGGCTTTAGGGTAATAGATGGAGTTAAACAATTATATGTAGTTACTAATTGGGAGTACCCAGAATATGAATGGTTGAATTTTGATGGAGCTGGATTCCAAATGAGAAGTTATAAAATAACTTATTAAAAATTTATTAAAAATATCTATAAATTATAGATATTTTTTTTTTTTTATTTAATAAATAAATAAAATAAATTATAATATTATAAATTTTAGGAGAAATAATATATGAAGAATAAATTAATTATGCTGATTATAATAATATTAATTATTTTAAGTGTAGTATTTATATGGAGATATTTTATAGGATTTGAAATAAAAAATGAAAACACATTTAAAAAAGTTATTAAAGATGTAAATACAGCATCAAATTTTAATATTATTGTAACTGATAATAGAACTAATATAGAATATGATATAACTAACGTAAATGATGTTAATGAAATAATAAGATTATTGGCAGATATAAAAGTTGTATATAGTAGGGAATTGTGGATAGGGGGAGGATACAAAATAAGTATTAGAAACAATAATACTAATGAAGAAATTAAAATACATATACATCCTGTTAATATTACTTTTGAAGATAATAGATATGATATAAAAAATGAAGATGGATTGTCAAATTATCATAAAATTGAAGAAATAATAAAAAAATATATTTAATAATTTGCACAATTTTACAATTAAAAAAATTAAATAGCACTTCTTTTAGGAAGTGTTATTTTTTTCTTGAGAAACATATATTCTCGTGTTAAAATATGAAAAAAAGAGGTGTTAGTATGCAAGAGAAGACAAATGTAATGAGAATTTTAGATAGCCAAAAGATAAACTACAAACCATATTATTATAATAGTAATGATGCAATAGCTGGACAAGATGTTGCAAGTCTACTTGGTGAGAATCCATCACAGGTATTTAAGACACTAGTTACAAGAGCTCATAGTAAATTATATTATGTTTTTGTAATTCCTGTTTCTAAAGAGCTTGATTTAAAAAAAGCAGCAAAGTCTGTAGGTGAAAAAAGCATTGAAATGATAAAGCAAAAAGAGCTTTTGCCA
Source organism: uncultured Clostridia bacterium (assembly GCA_944386345.1). GTDB lineage: Bacteria > Bacillota > Clostridia > TANB77 > CAG-465 > CAG-465. The sequence continues at coordinate 12,073 of CALXAR010000017.1, read as the reverse complement.
CTTACAGGATATATTCATGGAGGATGTTCACCAATAGGAATGAAGAAATTTTTTAAAACTGTTGTTGATATTACTTCAAAGGATTTTGAGACTATATACATAAGTGCAGGAAAAGTTGGCTATCAAATAGAAATAAGTGTAGAAGATTTAGCAAAAGTTATAAGACTTCAATTTGATGATTTAGTAAAATAAGGAGAAAGCAAATGAAAAAAAGGGAAGATGTATATGATATATTTTGGTATTTTGCATATGAAAGACAAAATATTTGGTATAAAAAGCTTAAAGAAGAAAATCCACCCTATACAGACGATAAGATACTACAAGAATATAAATTTTGTAACTCATATAGGGTGTTAGATAGAGTATCACAATATATGTTAAAAAATGTAATATATAATGGAAAAGAGTACTCAAATAAAGATATGTTATTTAGAATAATACTATTTAAGCTATTTAATAAAGAGTCTACGTGGGAGTATTTAAGTGAAAATTTAGGAGATATAACACTTAGAGATTTCTCATTTGATACATATAACAAATTGCTATTAAAAAGAAAAGAAAGTAATGAAAAATTATATAATGATGCATATATATCTTGTGCAAATAAAGCTTTTGGGTATGATTTAAAGCATCAAAATCATTTAGCCCTTATAGAAAAAATGTTTATTGAGGATAAGATATATACAAAAATTGAAAAGAGCAAGTCAATGGAGGAAGTATTTAATATTTTAAAGTCTTATCCTTTAATTGGTGATTTTATGGCTTATCAGCTTGCAACAGATATTAATTATAGTAATGTTACAAATTTTAGTGAGGACTCATTTACTGTTGCAGGTCCAGGAGCTAAAAGAGGTATACAAAAATGCTTTGAAAATATTAATGGATATAATTATGAGGATATAATAAAGCATATGTATTTAATTCAAGATGAAGAATTTAAAAGATTAGGACTTGAATTTAAATATTTAGGTGCGAGAAAATTACAACTTATCGATATTCAAAATATTTTTTGTGAAACAGATAAATATTTAAGAGCAAAAAGACCAGATTTAATCTCAAATAGAGTAAAAATTAAGAAAAAATATATACCAAAAAAGGAAAAAATAGAGTATATATTACCAAAGAAATGGAATGTTAAGTTATGATAGAATATGAACTGATACGAAAAAAGATAAAGAATGTATATATTGGAGTAAAAAATGGAAAAGTTATTGTAAGAGCTCCAATTAGACTTAGTAAACAAAAGGTTGATGAGCTAATTAATCAAAAATCAAAATGGATCAATGATAAGCTTCAAAAGCAAATTAATCATGAAAATTTTGAATTAGTAAATAAAGAACATATTTACATTTTAGGGAAGAAAATAAAAATTGAGTATAAAGAGGCAAAGAAAATTAGTATTGAATTAAATATAAATAGCTGTGTAATTTATAGTCCTAAACTTACAGATGAGGTATATAGTAAAATTTTATTAAAGCTTGATAAGAACCTAAAAGATTTGGCGTATGAGTATATTATACCGATTGTAAAAAAATATAGCATATTGACAAGACTTAAACCACAAGATATTGTTATTAGAAAGTTTAAATCTATTTGGGGAAATTGTTCTAGCAAAAAGATAATAAAATTAAATCAAAAATTAATTCATTATAATATTAAATCAATTGAGTATGTATGCCTTCATGAAATTACTCATTTAAAATATATGAATCATCAAAAGCAATTTTGGAATTATATAAAAAAGTATATGCCTGATTATAAAGAAAGAGCAAATCTATTAAAACAGTAGTTGAATTTACATGTTTTTTAATATATAATGTCTAAAAAAGAGGTGGTAAGTTATGAAAAATAAAGCCTTAAAAATTATACTATGTATAGTAGTTTTAGTTATTGTTATAGCTGTCATAATTTTTGGAATTATTAAATTAACTGCTAAAAATCCAACTGATTCTGTAACTTACTTTATAGAGTACTTAAAAAGTGGAGATTTAAATGGAGCAAAAGAATATACTAATGAATCTAGCTTGGAAATGCTAGGAATAGACTCAGAAACAGAAGATATAGAAATGGTTAAGCTATTTTTTAAGAATGTAAATTTAAATATAGTTGAAGTAACTAAAGATAGTAATCAGGCAATTGTAAAAGCAGAAATAACAAATAGAGATTTAAAGACAATAATGCAAAATTATATGCAAAAAGCTTTGGAATTAGCTATGTCTTCAATAAACTCTTCAAATACAACAGAGGATATGGAGTCTCAATTGCAGGAATTTTTTAAGTCTCAATTTGAATCTACTCAAATAGAAAATGTTACAACTAGTGTAGATATTGTATTAACAAAGGTAGATGGAGATTGGAAAATTGTGTTAGATGAAAATTTAAGAGATGCAATTTTACCAGGACTTACAGAGATAAGTAATCTATACACAACGATGGCATCTTAATTTGATTAGCTCATGATTTATTCATGAGCTATTTTATATGTAGATTTGATATTGAATTTTACATAACTATGTGATATAATGAGCTTGCATGATGTTTTTTTGCAATATATATAATTATATATTATTTTAATGCCTAATGGCTGAAAGGAGAGAGTGCGTATGCTAATATGCAGATCTAAAGTTGAAATTTATAAGAAAGGAGAAAAAGAAGATTTTAATTGTGAAATATTAGTACTAAATAGTTTAAAAAATGAAGAAAAAAATCAGATTATTTTAATTTCCAAAGATGGTCAAAACAAATCAAGAAATTATGATATTGAAGATTTTAGTAACATGTATTTTTATGAATATTTAAATGATTTAGTACAAAAGCATCAGGAGTATAGCTTAAGTTTAGATGCTCGGTATTTAATATCGATATTTGCAAATAATCTTGCTTTAAATTACATTAGTGTTGATAGACATTTTGAGCCATTTACTATTAAAGAGTGCATCGATAAGGAAAGAGAGATTTATGCACGAATTACAACTTATGAATTAAACGTAAAGTATGTTCTTAAAGATATTTTAGATATTGATAATTTATATGATTTAGATGAGGAAACTTTTAAGTGTCAAATAAATAAGTATATAGAAAAAGAAATGCTTAAAAAAATTAACTTTTTAAATAGTACAAAAATATATAGGCTAACTAATAGTGTTTCAAATAGAGTGGCAAATATAGTAGAAAAAATTAATGGATTTAAGACATTTGATATCTATTTAAAATCTTTATCAGAGACTAAGATTCAAACAAAACGGGTAGCTGATATCGATTTTGCTTATACTAGAGGATTATATATTAGTTCTAGAAAATCTAAAAAGAACCATAACTTCTTAGAAGATGATGATGGAGATTACCTACTATTAATTATAAATAAAGGAAAATATACTAAAGACGATATAGTAAGAAAATTTCATTTAAAATATAGTATGACTTTAGGAAAAACTATTGTAGGTATTACATATAGTTATAATTTAAATTATATAAATAAATAGTAAAAATCATAATGATATGATATAATATAAAGACAAGGAGAAAAAATATGAAAAAGAAACTTTTAGTAGATTTAGATTATGTTATATGTCATCCAGGATTTTTAAAAATATTAAATGATTTTTGTGGTACTAACTATAAGGAAGAAGATTTTACAGATTACATTATTGATGATGTGATTGGCTCACAGGAGAAAATAAATGCATTTTATGAATACTATATACAACAAGATGGGTATAAAGATGCTGTTTTATTTGAGGGAGCAAAAGATACTTTAAGAAGACTAAATAAATATTATGATATATATATATGCTCTGCTTGCGTAATGTTTGGCGCTGAAAGGAAATCTGCAAAACTATTTAAAGATAAATTTGAATATTTAATGAGAGAATTTGACTTTATAGATCCAGAAAAAATTATATTTACTAATTCTAAGAATATATTTGTTGCTGATGCTCAAATAGATGATAGGCTTCCAAATCTGAAAGGACCAGTAAAAGTAAAGCTATTATTTGATGCATATCATAATAAGAATATTTCTGAAGAAGAATTACAAAAAAACAATGTAATTAGGGTATATAATTGGAAAGATGTTGAAAAAATATTAATTAACTAGCTAATTTTAGCTAGTTTTTTTATATTTATATAAATTTATTTACAACAATAAAAAATAATGATATAATAAAACATCAACTAAAAAGGAGTGAAGTGAAATGAAGATACTAGTGTTAAATTGTGGAAGTTCATCTTTAAAATTTCAAGTAATAGATATGGAAAATGAAGATAGAATTGTAAAGGGAAATTATGAGAGAATAGGAGGAAAAAGATCTTGCTTAAGATTTAATGTTAGAGGTCAAAAATTTGAAAGAGAAAAAGCGGCTAGAGATTATGAAGAAGCAATAAAAACAGTATTAAAGCTAATTCAAGAAGAAAAATATAACATAATTTCATCTTTAGATGAAATTGGTGCTGTAGGACATAGAATAGTGCATGGTGGAGAAAAGTATAGTGAATCAGTTTTAATTACTGATGAAGTAATTAAAGAAATAGAAAAATGTATTCCTCTTGCACCACTACATAATCCAGAGGGATTAGAAGGAATAAAAGCAGCTAAAAAAGTACTTAAAAATGTTCCAATGGTTGCAGTTTTTGATACTGCTTTTCATCAGACATTACCACCAATTGCTTACGTTTATCAAATACCATATAAGTATTATAAAAAATATAAAATAAGAAAGTATGGCTTTCATGGAACAAGTCATAAGTATGTTGCAAATAGAGTAGCTGAGATTGTTGGAGAGAATATAGAAGAATTAAAGATAATAAATTGTCATATAGGACAAGGAGCATCAATATGTGCAATTAACAGAGGAAAATCGGTTGATACAAGTATGGGACTTACTCCAACAGCTGGAATTCCAATGGCTACAAGGTCTGGAGATATAGACCCGGCAATAATTCCATATATTATGAGGATAGAAAATTTAGATACTAATGAGATAGAAAGAATGCTAAATAAAAAATCTGGAGCTTGGGGAATATCTGGTGTATCAGAAGATTATAGAGATATTGAAAGAGAATATGAAAATGGAGATCAAAGATCAATTCTTGCTCTTGACACACAAGCATATAAAATAGCACAGACAATTGCTGCATACATGATTACACTTCAAGGTGTGGATATTATAACTTTTACAGGTGGAGTTGGAGAAAAAGGAATTCAAGCAAGAGAAAGAATTTGTAAGTATTTAGAATGCTTTGGTATAAAGTTAGATAAAGAGAGAAATAATATTAAAGCAGAAGAGCGATTAATTAGTGCTGATGATTCAAAAGTAAAGCTATATGTAGTTCCAACAAATGAGGAGCTTATGATTGCAAGAGATACACTTAATATCGTTAAAAATATATAGTTAGGTTATGGAGTTTGTTTTTTATAGCAAACTCCATAGTTATATTAAATATAATTTAAAATAAGTATTTAAAAATTTTTAAGCAATATGATATACTCTATTTATAATTATGATTAGGAGGAATAATATGGTGGACAATGAAAAAGAAGAATATAGTCCAAATATATCAAATAATCATACAAATAATATACAAAAAAGTAGAAGAAAATCTATTATTACGATAATATTAATACTAATAATTTTAGCTTTACTGGCAATAGCTACTATGAAGTTATTTTTTAAAAAAGATAAATTTGATTTAAGTCAAGAAGTCTTTTTATTAAGTGATAACTCTACATTACTATTTATTGATGATGAAAGCTATATTTTAAGCTATGATATATTAGATCAAACAATTGATATGAAAGGAAAATATAGGTTGACTTATAACAAGAGCCTAGATCCAAATATAGAGTATGAATATAGTACGTATATCCAGGAATTTAAAGAAAAAAACTATACATTAGGATTTTTAGAGCTGCAAAATCAAGAATTATATATAAATGATGTAAAAAGCTCAAATGGATATGTAAATACGTATTATATACTAATGATGTACTATGATGAAAATAATAATCTAGTATTATCTGGGTATAATGTAGATACTGGAATTAGAGTTGAGTTTAAAGAGCAAAAAGGAAAATTTTATGAATATTATACAGATAAAAATACTTAAGATAAATCTTAAGTATTTTTTCTTTTGCTATATTATTTTTAAAATCTATATGATATAATTTAACCAACATATCATATAATTATCACATACATATGATAGTATTTAATTATGTTAAATTAAAGGTGGGATAATATGAGAGTATTAGTCGTTGACGATGAAGAAAAAATAAGAAATGTAATTAAAGAATATGCAGAATTTGAAGGATATGAAATAGATGAAGCTTCTGATGGAATGGAAGCTATAGCAAAATGTAAATCAGAGAACTATGATATAATTATTATGGATGTTATGATGCCTAAACTTGATGGCTTTTCTTCAATTAAAGAGATTAGAAAAACAAAGAATATTCCAGTTATAATGCTTTCAGCTCGTGGTGAGGAATATGATAAGCTATTTGGATTTGAAATAGGAGTAGATGACTATGTTGTAAAACCATTTAGTCCAAAAGAGCTTATGGCAAGAATTAATGCTGTTTTAACAAGAAGTAAATCTGGTAATAATAATGCTCCTCAAGAAAAGTATGTTTTAGATGGACTAGAAATAGACATGCTTGGAAGAAATGTATATGTAGATGGAGTAAAAAAAGATTTAACACCAAAAGAATATGAATTGCTACAATACTTTGTTTTAAATAAAAATATAGCTCTATCACGTGAGAAGATATTAAATGAAGTATGGGGATATGACTTCTTTGGTGAGGATAGAACAGTAGATACTCATGTTAAGATGCTAAGAAATAATTTAGGAAAATATAGAGATAAAATTGTAACAGTTAGAGGAATGGGGTATAAATTTGAAGAGTAAACATAATAACTCAAGATCTATAACATTTATGCTATGGGTATATTTTATACTACTAGCAGTTATAATATTTGTTCTTTTATGGTTTATGCAAGTTGTTTTTTTACAGACATATTATAGTACAATGAAAAAAGCAGAGACTGCACAAATAGGAATAGAAGTAGAAAATATTTTTAAAAATGCACTAGACTATAAGGATGAAATAGATAAAACAGCATATAAAAATTCCGCTTCTATTTATATATTTAATATGGATGGTGAGCTTTTTTATACAAATGCATCTTATACTAGTCAAAACTATTATAGTGAGTCACAAAGTGGTCTTTTAGCTCAGATGCCAGGAAGAAATGTCTCTGTAGATATTAGTGATATTGCAACGGATATTGCAGAAAGTCCAACAAAGCGAATCAGCTATACATTAAATATTGATAAATTGAAGACACAAATTTATGTTTATGGTAAGACAATACCAGATACAGAATATTGTTATGTAATATTAATGTCTATTGATCCAATTGATGCAACATCATCAGTTATTACTAGCCAGCTTATATATATAACAATAATTTCTCTGATTTTATCTACTATCATTTCATTGTTCATGTCAAAGAGACTTTCTAAGCCAATAAAGAAAATGAATGATACTGCTAAAAAATTAAGTAAGGGAGATTATAATATTGTTTTTGAAAAATGTGGCTATGAGGAGCTAGATGAGCTTGCAGATACTTTAAATAAAGCTACTAATTCATTAGAGAGAACAGATGAGATAAAAAGGGAGCTAATAGCAAATGTATCACATGATTTAAAAACACCTCTTACAATGATAAAAGCATATTCAGAGATGATAAGAGATTTGTCTGGAGATAATAAAGAAAAAAGAGAAGAGCATCTAAAAGTTATTATAGATGAGACTGATAGACTTACAAGACTTGTAAACGATATGATGGACTTATCAAAAATTGAGTCTGGTATTATATCAATTAATAAAGAAAAAATTAATTTTACAGAGATGGCAAGCTCTTTAATAGATAGAATTAAATTATCTAACATTGATACTGAGCATACTATCGAATATATTATACCAAAAGACTTGTATGTGTTAGCAGATAAAACAAAAATTGAACAAGTTTTGTATAATTTAATAATAAATGCAATAAAACATAGTGGTGAAGGTAAAAAGAAAATATTAATTAAAGCTACAGCTACTCAAAAGAGGGTAAAAGTAGAAGTAATAGATAATGGTGTCGGTATATCTAAAGAGGACTTAGAGCATATATGGGATAGGTATTATAAAGCTAGTGATTCCTTTACAAGACAAGTACAAGGGAGCGGACTTGGTCTTTCTATAGTTAAGAATATATTAATAAAACACTCATCTGATTTTGGAGTAGAATCTGAGCTTGGAAAGGGTAGTAACTTTTGGTTTGACCTAGAAAGAATCTCAAAAAAAGATATGGATTTTGATAAGAATAAAAACAATTAAAAATTTATCATTTCGTAGTTATTTCATTATTCATACATATTTTTTTCACAATGTAAATGTATAATAAAGTCAAGAAGTTAAGATTTATAGTATTTAATTAATCTCTAACATAAAAATACCAAAATTTTAAACTTCATATACATTTAACATTACATACATAATGTCGACACAAATTATATGTATAATAATGTTATAGAAAGAGGTGATAAATGTATTAAGAGTTTAGTAAGTTTGTGCTTTAAAATTTACATTATTCATAATTAGAAAATAAAAAACAATTCCTATACAAAAATAATAAAACGAACGAATAAAAAAAGAACAAATAATATAAATAGTTTTTTCATATATAAACTTGATTTTTTAGAAGGCGAGTCCCGTTGACTTGCCTTCATTTTCTTGACTTAATTTTTAATTTATGCTAACATTTCACTGAGGGATTGATATGAAAAAGATAAAGGTTGAACATACAATTTTACCAGGACTTAGAATAATAAAGACAATAATAGCATTAATTTTAGTTATGATAATTAGTGTATGTAGTAATGGACTTTTTCCTCCATATGATTTGGCTGTTGTGGCAATAATTGCAATACAAGATGATGTTACACAAACATTTAAACAAGTAAAAAATAGAATAGGCTCAACAGTAATAGGTGGAATTATAGGAACTGTTGCAATGGCAATAGGATATATTACTAACTCAAATATATTAGAACTAGTTTTAGTACCAATAGGAATTTTTTTGATATTGTATATATGTAGTAAACTAATAAATAAAACAGAATATATTTTAATTGCATGTTATGTTTTTTTGGCAATAACACTAGAGGAGGCTCCTGAAATAAGCTGGATATATCCAATTGAAGTAATGGTTACAACAATTATAGCAAGTATAGTAGCAATGGTTGTAAACTTATATGACCCAAGAAAGAAAAAAAGAGTTACAACATATAAAGAAAAATAAATAAATTTAAAGAGATAACCACTTTTAAGGTTATTTCTTTTTTATGCAAAATAATGTTAAAAATGGCGGTATATAGGCGTTTTACCTTGACAGAAATTACCATTTAAAGTATAATAAACAATATATGTAAAGGGGGCTTTTAAATGAGCGTATCAAAAGATGATGTAAAGCACATCGCCAATTTATCAAAATTAAATTTAACAGATAAAGAGCTAGAAAAGTATACTATGGAATTATCTGATATTGTTAATTTTGCTAATGAACTTTCAAATATAGATGTAGAAGGAGTAAAACCAACTGCACATATATTAGATATAAAAAACGTATTTAGAAAAGATGAAGTGCAACCTTCATATGATAGAGAAGAGATACTTAAAAATGCACCAAGTAAAGATGCAGGATGTGTAAGTGTTCCAAAAGTTGTAGAATAGGGGGAATAATTAATGGATTTATACAGTTTAACATTGACTGAAGTAGCTAAAAAAATAAAAAATAAAGAAGTTACTATTAAAGAAGTTCTAGATGATATATATGCTAGAATAGATAAAGTCGAGCCAAAAGTTGATGCATATATTACTTTAACAAAGAAATTAGCATATGATAGAGCTGAAAAACTACAACAAAGACTTGATAATGGAGAAGATATTGGAGTACTTGGAGGTGTTCCTATTGCTATTAAAGATAATATTTGTACAAAAGGTGTTAAAACAACATGTGCGTCAAGAATGCTTGAAAACTTTGAACCTATTTATGATGCTACAGTAATAAAAAAATTAGAAGATGCTGGTGCAATTGTAATAGGAAAGACTAATATGGATGAATTTGCAATGGGCTCATCAACAGAGACTTCATATATTAAAAAAACAAAGAATCCATGGGATCTTTCAAGAGTTCCTGGTGGATCATCAGGTGGAAGTGCTGCAGCAGTGTCTGCTCAAATGGCATTTGCATCATTAGGTTCTGATACAGGAGGATCTATAAGACAGCCTGCTTCATATTGTTCTGTTGTAGGACTTAAACCTACATATGGACTTATTTCAAGATTTGGTTTAATTGCATTTGCATCATCACTTGATCAGATTGGACCTTTTGCAAGAACTGTTGAAGATGTAACACTTATGTTAAACGTAATAGCAGGACATGATAAATTAGATACTACTTCAGCAGACCTTGAAAAACAAGATTATACAAAAGCTTTAATTAATAATGTAAAAGGAAAAGTAGTAGGAATTCCAACAGACTTTATTAATGAAGGGATAAACAAAGATGTAAAAAGAGCCTATGATAATGCAATTGAGACTTTAAAATCTTTAGGAGCGGAGATTAAAGAGATAAAATTAGAATATGCAAAATATTCTTTAGCTACATATTATATTATTGCTACAGCAGAAGCATCTTCAAATTTAGGAAGATATGATGGAATTAGATATGGATATAGAGCAGAAGACTTTGATGATTTAGATGATTTATATAGAAAATCAAGAACAGAAGGATTTGGAGACGAAGTAAAAAGAAGAATTATGCTTGGTACTTATGTACTATCATCTGGATATTATGATGCATATTATAAACGTGCTCAACAAGTAAGAACACTTATCGTTGAAAACTTTAAAAAGGCATTTGAATCTTGTGACGTTATAATGATACCAACAGCACCGAATACATCATTTAAGTTTGGAGCTCATAATGCATCACCACTTGAGATGTATTTAGAGGACATATATACAGTTCCAGTAAATATTGCTGGACTTCCAGGAATATCTGTTCCAGGTGGATTTGATGAAAATGGAATGCCAATAGGAATTCAATTTATTGCTAAGGCTTTTGACGAAAATACTTTATTGCAAGTTGCATATACTTTTGAGCAAAATACAACTTATCATAAAGAAATACCAACAATAGAGGAGGGAAAGTAAGATGAAAGAATATGAAGTTATAATTGGACTTGAAGTTCACGCAGAGCTTTCTACAAAAACAAAAATGTATTGTAATTGTTCAACTACTTTTGGTGCTGATCCTAATACTCATTGTTGCCCAATTTGTACTGGTATGCCAGGAGTGCTTCCAGTATTAAACGAAAGAGTTGTAGAGTATGCAGTTAAAGCAGGTCTTGCTACAAATTGTGAGATATCAAGATTTTCAAAGCAGGATAGAAAGAACTATTTTTATCCAGATTTACCAAAAGCATATCAGACATCACAATATGATTTACCACTTTGTATAGGTGGACATTTAGACTTTAATGTAAACGGACAAAAAAAGAGAGTAGGTATCACAAGAATACATATAGAAGAAGATGCAGGAAAGCTTATTCATGATGCATATACTGGTGATACTTTAGTTGATATGAATAGATGCGCTGTTCCACTTATTGAGATAGTATCTGAGCCAGATATAAGAAGTGCAGATGAAGCAGTAGCATATATGCAGACATTAAAATCAATACTAGAATACTTAGAAGTATGTGATTGTAAGATGCAAGAAGGCTCTTTAAGATGCGATGTTAACTTATCTGTAAGACCAGTTGGACAAAAAGAGTTTGGTACAAGAACAGAAACAAAAAATTTAAATTCATTTAAAGCAATACACAATTCAATTGAATTTGAAATACAAAGACAAATTGAAGTTCTAGAAAATGGCGGAGTTATACATCAGGAGACAAGAAGATTTGATGATGTAAAGGGTGTTGGCTATGCAATGCGTTCAAAAGAAGATGCTCA
>CALXAR010000016.1 GCA_944386345.1 uncultured Clostridia bacterium | reverse complement strand
AGAAGATAAGCATATAGTAGTAGAATTTGAAAGCATAGCAACAAGCGTGTTAGTAAAACATGTAGATGAAGAAGGAAATAATTTAGTAGATGCAGAAACAATCACAGGAAAAGTAGGAGATACATATAAGACACAAGCAAAAGAATTTGAAGAGTATGAGCTAAAAGAGGTAATAGGAAATGAGACAGGAGAGATGACAAAAGAGCAGATAGTAGTAACATATGTATATAGCAAAGTAATAGGAAGTGTAGAGGTAACAAAGGTAGATAAAGAAGATAGTAATAAAGTAATAGAGGGAGCAACATTTAAAATAGAAAAGCTTGATGCAGAGGGAAATGTAGATAACTCATTTGAAGCAAAAGAGCTAACAACAGGAGAGAATGGAAAAGCAAAATTTGAAGGACTAGAAGTAGGAAGATATAGAGTAACAGAGATAAAAGCACCAGAAGGATATGAGCTACTAGAAAATAGTCTAGAGGTAGATATAACAAAAGAGAATAGAGATGTAAAGCTTACAGCAGAAAATGAGCTAAAGCTAGTACTACCAGAGACAGGAGATATAAACTATACATCTGTAATAATTTTTATCGGTATCATTATAATGCTAGCATCATTTACAATAAAATCTTTAAAAGAAGAATAGAAAATAGCGCTATTAGTTAATAGCGCTATTTTTTTTTATTTAGATAAAGTAAAATATTGAAAAAAGTTATGGTAATAGTATACAATAAAATAAATATAGAGGTGTTATATGAAAAAAGTAAAAGTTATTACAATAATAGTTATTATGTTTCTTTTTATATTTAGTATAAATAAAGTTAGTGCAATAGAAGAATTACCAGATAATGGAGCAGAAATATCATCTGCAGTGGTAACACAAGTAAAAACAGGAACAGGACCATTTGATAAAGATGATGAACCAGGAAATGATTCAAGTGAGGATAATAATATAGTACGTTCATTTGATCAAGTAACATGGACTATAGAAAATACAATGGTTTTATCAAATTCACAAACAGCAAGTTATAGTGGTGGAAAAATATATTTTGAGGCAACTTTACCAGATGTATTTACTTCTGAAACAGCTCATTGGGATACTGAATCAATGGGATGGATAGAGGATTTAAATGTATCACAAGATGGACTTACAATTACAGGTTATTATCAGATGAGTGTTGATAGTCCAACAATACCAGGAAAACAGAATTTAGCTTTTGTTGCAAAAATAGAAGGAGCTGCTAATGGAATAGAGTTCCAGCCTACCATAAAAACATGGTTAAATGGAAATAGTACAGATAAAATAAAAACAACAGTGCCAAACCCAACAATTATTAGTGCAGCACCAAGATATAATATACAGTTTTTAAGAAATTCTTCTTGGGATCAGAGAGTAACAGTGGATTTCGGAAATGGTAATGAGACGGGTAGAATGTATAGTTATGGATTTGCTATACAATTATATAATAATGATATTTCAAAAGGATTAAAAGGAATAGAATTTCCAAATGGTGAAATTACTTTTGATATTAAAATGAAAGTAGATCGTTCGCTTGTTGGTTCAAGTGCTTTAGAAGATGTTACAAAAGAAAGCAATCTTAAATTGTGGAATTATAATATAAATCTTCAAGAAGATTTGGGAAAAATACCAGGAAGAACTATGGTATTTAGTGGAATTCCACATAGTAGATTTTGTTATAGTATTCCATATGGTAGAGGTTCACAAGCAAAAATGAATTCAGTATATGATTCGGGTGATATAGTCATTACTCAAGCTGATGAATCGACATTAAAAATAACCATAAAAGATTATAAATTTAATGGTATATATCCGTTATATAATGGAGCTAATAGTCCAGAATCTGATGTTGTTCAATATAATAAAAATGTTGGATGCTTTGGCGCTTATGAGTTCCAAGTATTTGTACCAGATAATGATGATATTGTAAGTGAAAATTATAATTATTATTTAACATTAAATGATGAAAATTTTAATGCAACATCAATATCTGGACAAAATACAGTTGAACAACAAGTTACAAATGATGATAGTGATAGAGTGCAGTATATTTTGCATAAAAAAGGAAATTATGGACATATCGTTTGGCTTTGTGATGAGAATAGAAAAACTATTGCATCTGATTGGAGATATGGTGATGCTACAGCAGTAAAAGGAGATATAATTAGTTTGCAGACGGTTGTGTCAATTACAAGAACAAATGAAGATAATGTGTACGAAATAGATAGGTTAGTTAAATTTGACGGTGAAGCTTTTGAGCCTGTAGAATATAATGGTAATTATTTTACAACTATATATTTTGATACAATGACATTTAATATGTATTTTGTTACAAAACCTGATGGAACTAATTGGTCATCTCAAGACGAAAGAAATAAAGCAGATGTAGAAGATTTGGTAATATATGAAAATATTGAAGATATACCTGAGGGATGGTTATGTGTTGGAGCATATTATGAGTCTAGTGGAGGATATTGTATTTTACCAAATTCAAATGATCAGAGGAGTATATATACATATTTAAAAATAAAAGATAATGCAAAAATTGGGCAGACATATGGTTTTGTTCAAACTAGTAAATATTGGACTGTTGATTTTGATAGAAATATATATACACAAACAAAATTAAAAGGTTATGATAATTATCCCGAACCAGCATATAAGGTAAGTGATCAAAATTATATTAAAGCAGAATATGATGAGAATGGTGAAATTATAGCTGGAACACATTCTGGAGGTTATACAACAGGAAATTCATTGTTAATACTTGGGGCAAATCAAAAGATTCAACAAACACCTGTAGATATTAATGATAATGAGAAAGTAAATTATGATTTGGGGAAAAATGAAAATGTTGTCAGATATAAAATAGAACCAACTTTATATCAAGAAGAAGAAAATAAAGCAGAAGTTACAGGTGTTACAGTTAAAATAACTGATACTTTACCTGAGGGGCTTACATATATTCCTAATAGTAGTAATTATGGTGAACCCGAAATTTCTGAAAATGGTAGAGTATTGACTTGGTATATATATAATTGTAGTTCAGACAAATTAATTGAACCATTATATTTTGAAGCAAACATTGCAGAAAATACGCCAAATAGCACACAATATGTAAACACTGCAGTAATATCTTCAGATAATGATAAGGTGGGAAATTCAGTAGTTAAACTAAGAACATCAACAAGTACAATACAAATAATAAATTTATCATCACATAGATTATATAAAACTACTGATATGTCAGTAATAGAAAAAAATAATCAAATACATTATACAATTTCATATAAAAATAATACTGATTTATCTATTCCAGATTTTCAGCTATTAGATATTCTTCCATATAATGGTGATGGAAGAGGAACCGAATATACAGGAAATTATATAGTAGATAGAGTAGTAGTAACTCAAAATGATGCTAACGACGAAAAAATTTCAAATGATAATTTAAAAATATTATATACAAATAACGAAGATGTAAGAGAAAATTCAACAGTAAATGATGATAATTTAGGAGAAAATTGGAATGAAATCATGAGTGAAAATCTTAAACAAAATGCAACAGCAATAGCAATAAAAGGAGAAATAGTACCACAAGGAAGTTTGAATATAGATATTTATTTACAAGTAAGTGATAATGAAGGACTAAGTAAGTATGCAAATAATGCTACAGCAAGAATAGATAAAAATACATCAGAGATGATAACAAGTGTTGTAAACGTGCAGGTAATAAAAAGAGCAATAGAAGGTATTGTATGGGAAGATAGTAATGAGAATGGATTAAAAGATGAAAATGAGATGCCACTAAGTAATATAGAGATGAGCTTAACTGATGAAAATGGTCAACAAGTAAAAAATGTGGATGGTGAAATTATTTCTAATGTAAAAACAGATAGTAATGGATATTATAAATTCGAAAATTTAACTATTGGAAATTATTATGTTAAGATTTTATTAGATGATGGAGAATATGTGTTAACGCAAAAAGAAGTGGGATCTAATAGTGAAATAAATAGCAAATTTGATGGTGAAACTAACGAAACAGATGTAATAACAAAATTAAATGGAACAGATTTACCAGAACTTACAATATCAAATGTAAATGCCGGATTAATAAGTAGAAAAACAAGTGTGTTAGTAAAACATGTAGATGAAGAAGGAAATAATTTAGCAAATGAAGAAACAATAACAGGAAATGTGGGAGATATATACGAAACAAAGGCAAAAGAATTTGAAGAGTATGAGCTAAAAGAGGTAATAGGAAATGAGACAGGAGAGATGACAAAAGAGCAGATAGTAGTAACATATGTATATAGCAAAGTAATAGGAAGTGTAGAGGTAACAAAGGTAGATAAAGAAGATAGTAATAAAGTAATAGAGGGAGCAACATTTAAAATAGAAAAGCTTGATGCAGAGGGAAATGTAGATAACTCATTTGAAGCAAAAGAGCTAACAACAGGAGAGAATGGAAAAGCAAAATTTGAAGGACTAGAAGTAGGAAGATATAGAGTAACAGAGATAAAAGCACCAGAAGGATATGAGCTACTAGAAAATAGTCTAGAGGTAGATATAACAAAAGAGAATAGAGATGTAAAGCTTACAGCAGAAAATGAGCTAAAGCTAGTACTACCAGAGACAGGAGATATAAACTATACATCTGTAATAATTTTTATCGGTATCATTATAATGCTAGCATCATTTACAATAAAATCTTTAAAAGAAGAATAGAAAATAGCGCTATTAGTTAATAGCGCTATTATATTGCTAAAGATTATGTAAAATTTACTGCTATAAAATTTGAAATATAATATCATAATTTGAGTTGCAAAAGATAAAAATACATAATATAATAATATATAACAAAAAGGAGTATAGGTAATGGAGAATAAAAGACTTGAAGAATTTAAGAAAAATATTAAAGGAAAGAAAGTATCAGTAATTGGTATGGGAGTAAGTAATATTCCTGCTATTAAATATTTAAACAAATTAGGAGCTTATGTTATAGGAAGAGATAAGAAAGATAAAATACCTGAAGAACTAAAACAATTAGAAAATATTGAGTTTTTAACAGGTGAAGACTACTTAAAAAACTTAAAAGAATCTGACTATATATTTAGATCACCAGGAGTTAAGCCATCTACTCCTGAAATTGTTGAGGCAGTAGAAAGTGGAGTTATTCTTACATCTGAGATGGAGACTTTTATTCATTTAACTACTGCTACAGTTATTGCAATTACCGGGTCTGATGGAAAAACAACTACAACTACACTTACGTCGTTATTTTTAAAGGAATCCGGAAAGAAAGTATATGTTGGCGGTAACATTGGTACACCACTTTTAGATAAGGTAGAAAAGATGACTAGTGAAGATTTTGTTGTATTAGAATTAAGCAGTTTTCAGCTGATGACTATGAAAGAGAGAATACATAGAGCGGCAATAACAAATCTTGCTCCTAATCATTTAGATTATCATAAAGATTATGAAGAATATATAGAAGCAAAAACAAATATATTTAAGAGTCAAAATGAAGGAGATATTTTAGTTTTAAATCAAGATGATGAGCTTACACCTAGATTTGAAAAGCTAGCAAAAGGAGCTATAAGAGAATTTAGTATCAAAGATAGTGTTAGATGTGGAGTATACTATAAAGATGGTAAGATTATTTCATCTGTAGAAAATAATGAAGGAAAAATTATGGATGCAAAAGATGTAAAACTTGTTGGAATGCACAATATTGCAAATATTTGTACTGCTGCATCTTTGGTAATTGATATATGTGGCAAAGACGCTATAAAGAAAGTAGCTATGAGTTTTGGCGGTGTTGAACATAGAATGGAGCTTGTAAGAGAAATAAATGGAGTAAAATGGTATAATGATTCAATTGCAAGTAGTCCTTCAAGAACAATAGCAGGACTTAAGGCTTTTAATAAGAAGATAATACTTATTGCTGGCGGATATGATAAACACATACCATACGATGTTATGGGACCATACTTAATAGATAAAGTTAAACTTCTAATATTAGTAGGTACAACATCTAATAAGATTAAAGAATCAGCATTACAAGAGGCAAAAAAACAAGGAGTAGAACCAATGCCAATAGTAGAGTTTAATAATCTAAAAGATGCTGTAGATTATGCAAATAAAAATGCGAAAAATGGAGATATTGTTGCAATGTCACCTGCTAGTGCTTCATTTGACTTATATGAAAATTTTATGGTAAGAGGTGAATATTTTAAAGAGCTAGTAAGTAAACTTTAATTTTGGGGTAGTATCTATGAATGAAAAAGATATAGCTTTAAAAATAAAAAAGAATGGTGGAAACTTATATTTAGTTGGTGGTGCTGTAAGAGATGAGCTCATGAAAAGAAAAATACATGATAAAGATTTTTGTGTTACAGGCATTTCATATAATGAGTTTATTAAGATTTTTCCAGATGCAAAAATTATAGGAAAAGATTTTCCAGTTTTTTTAGTAAATAACTTTGAAATTGCTCTTGCCAGAAAAGATGTAAAAAAGGCTATTGGATATAAAGGCTTTGAAGTTATAACCTCAAAAGATATAACGATAGAAGAAGATTTAAAAAGAAGAGATCTAACAATTAATGCAATTGCAAAAGATGTTTTAACAGGAAAAATAATTGATCCATATAATGGAGTAGAAGACATAAAAAATAGATATATAAAGCATATAGATGACAGCTTCTGTGAAGATCCATTAAGAGCATATAGAGTTGCAAGATTTGCAGCACAGCTTAAATTTAGAGTTGATATTAAAACATGTGAATTAATTAAAAAATTAAAAGATGAGCTTGTATCATTAACTCCTGAGAGAGTTTTTCAAGAATTTAGAAAAGCACTAAATACTAATAAGCCTTCGATTTTTTTTGAAGTTTTAAAGAATACAGATATATTAGATGTTCATTTTAAGGAGATATATGATTTGATAGGTGTAACTCAGCCTAAAGAATATCATCCAGAAGGAGATGTATATACGCATACAATGATTGTTTTAGATAGAGTTGCATTAAAAACTAAAGATGAAATTGTTAGATTTTCTGCTTTAGTTCACGACATAGGAAAAGCAAGGACACCAAAAGAAAGTCTACCTCATCATATTGGACATGAAATTTTAGGAGTAGAAATGCTTGATGATTTTTGTGATAGATTAAAGGTGCCTTCAAAGTGGAGAAAGTGTGCAAAAGAAGTGACAAAATATCATATGAAAGCTGGAATATGTACTACTATGAGACCATATAAGCAAGCTGTTTTTTATAACAAGATAAATAGGACAAGTATAGGAATTATAAATCTGCAAATTATTGCAACAGCAGATGACATGTTAAATAGACCAAGCATAAATTTTGCCAAAATAGCTACTGAGACTTTAAAAGAAATAAATGGTAAATCAATAATAGATATGGGTTTTTATCCTAAAATTGTTGGTAAAGATAAATTTTTAAATATATTATATGAAAAGCAAGCAGAATTTATAAAAAAAGGAGGAAATATTAATGAAAGACGAAAAAGAAAATGAGTTTGAGATGAATTTAGGTAATTTGACTCAAGAAGAAATAGAAAAGGAAGATTCATATAAAGTAATAAAAGAGGAAGATCCATTAGATCTTTTAAAAGCAATTTTAGAAGAAGAGTAGGTGTATTATATGATAAAGTTAACTAATGAAGAAAAGAAAATTAAAGAATTCTTTGAAAATTTTGTAGATAAAAAGTCAATCTTTAAGCCTTCTAAAGAGAAAATATTAGAGTTTTGTGATGAGTATGTTAGATTAACGCTAAAAAACACAAAGTACGAAAATGAAAGAATAGATTTATCAGAAGAATATAATCCTAAAACTAGAGGAAATATACAAACTGGAAGAAATGGAGAAGCTTCAAAATTAAAATTAAATTTAGATATGCTAATAGATAAGAAAGGGTTTAATTCTAGTAATTCCAACGCAAGATTTGCAGCAGCTTTTCAACTATTTAGAACTTTAAATCATGAAATACAGCATTATTTTCAAGGAAAAGGAATTGAAAACTATAAAATAAATACAAAAGGCATGACTCTTTCTGAGTGTATTAATATAACTCAAGAAAACTTAGCAAGAAGAACAGATCCAGATAAATTTTATAGCTTCGAAGAAGGAAACTATGAGGACATATATATTGAGGGCGATGCAAGAAGAGCTGGTACGATAAAGACTGCAACACAACTATTTAGAATTTATCCTAAAATGTCACAAGCTAGAAATGAGTATTTAATAAAAAAAGTTATACAGTCTATAAAAGATGATAATGTTGAATTTAATGATTTAAAATACGATTCTAGTAGAGCAAAATATAGTAGATATGATGTCACAAGTGCCTATGTAGATGAACTTATTTCGGCAAAGCCACAAATACTTAAAGATAAAAAATTCAGCATTTTAAATTTAGAATATGATAAAGATGGAACTAGATTTGACTTTGATGAGATTGTAAAAAGGAAAAATAAAGAACTCAAAGCATTAGCAAATAACTCTAAAATAACAGAAGAAACAAGAAAAAATATACGTAGACAAGTAAATGCTGGATTTTCAATGATACTATATAACTCATTAAAACGTTCTACTGATAATATTATCGAGTTAAGACGTAGAATGGGCGATGATGTGTTTTTAAAAGAGATTGATTTTGTTATAAATGGAAAAAAGAATGAAATTAATGAGCAGTTTAGTAAGTATAAAAAGTATGGTGATTTTTTTGAACAAAATAAAGATAAGCTAAACTCAAAATTAAAACAAGAAGCAATAAAAGAACTTGATAACTTATATAAAAGATCTAATTATTATACAGTAATAGATAAAAGAACTGGAGAGAAAATATATAATTTTGATAATAAAGAAATTAAGTTTTTAAATAAGGTAAAAAGGGAAGTAGAAAAAACATATAACAAATATCCAAAGTATTTTACACGTGAGCAATTATCAGAGAGTAATAAAAAAATGCAGGCGGAAAAAGAAGAATTTAAACAACAAAAGATAGATAAATTTTCTCAAAGGAGATTTGAACAGATAAGAAAAGCAGAAATGGAAAAGAAAGAAAAAGAACGAAAAATTCTTATGGAACATAAAAGAAAAATGAAAAATCCATTATATAGAATTTCATATAATATAAGAAAAAGAATTGAAAATAGTAAAAAAGAAAAACTTCCTAGTAGTCAAAAAATTTTTGATAAGAAGATTTTAGAGGAAAAAAGAGATGAGGTAGAAAAATTAACAACTACTAAAAATGAATTACAAGAAAGATATAATAATATAAAATTAGAATCTGAAGATATTTTAAGAAAAGCGGAAAGTAAATTAATTGCTGAAAATAAAGAAAAAAAAGTGGAGGAAAAAGATATTGGAAAACAAATTTGATGAAGAAGAGTATAACAGATTGAAAGAAATAAAACGTAGATTTGAAAAAAAAGAAATATCTATTGATGAGATTTCAGATAATGATGCATATTTTATATCTAAAATGTATGAATATCAAATTAAGAGTTTAAATGCAGAAATACAAGATTTTTATGAAAAAATAGATTCATACAAAAAGAGAATGGAATATGCAATAGAGGCTTTAAATAATAAATAGAGGTATATAATTGTATAATGTATAGTTATATGATAATATAAAATTAATATTTATGAGGTGATATATTGTGGATACAGGTTTTGAAAAATATAAAGAGGTAACTGAGGAGCAAGTAAAAAATATTGAAAAGAATAAGAAAAATAATAGTTATGATTATATAGATTTAATTGAAGCAATTGCAGATATTAAAAAGGAGGATAAATAATGGCTTTAAATAATCAAGAAAAAATACTTAAGGAATTTCTTATGGCTTCTCAAGATACAGATGGTGTAAGTATAGATGATTTAGACAAAAATTTGACTAATATAGCTATTAGATATGTAGAAGAGTCTTTAAAAGGTACTAATATTGAGGGGAGTAGAGTTACAATCGAAAATGATGAAAGAGTTGATGATTCAAGATATCAATATTATGATAGTGCAAGACTTGCCAATTCTGATCCTAAATTATTAAAAATTGGAAATGAAGTAATTTGTCAGACAAACTTTAAATTGGATGCTGATAGCTTAATAAATAAAGATGGTAATGATGATAGGCTTGCAGATATTGCATATGAGTTTTTTACAGAAGCTAATTCAAAGATAACGCAATTAAAAAAGGAATATAATTCTAGAAATTTTGAAATAACTCGTGGTGAAAATGATATTGTCTCAGCGCTTACATATGCAAAATATGATCTTTTGGGAAATCATGCCCCAATAGAAAATGATTCAAGTAAAGAGGCAATAGTGACAACAACAACACAATTATTACGTGTTATGAAATCTTTAAAAATGGACATAGACTACAGCTCTAATATAGCAAAAAGAGGATCAGAAGAATTATATGATTTGATATCAGATAAACAGACTATTAATTCCCTTGACATGTTAGAGGTAGACGAGATAATTAGAGATAATCCCGATTTAATTAAAGAATATGATATTTTAAGAGTAGAATATAATCCAAATGGAACAAGAAAGTCTTTAGGTCAATTATTAGAGGATAAAAAAGAATATCAAAAAAATGTACAAGAAAATGATGCTATTAAATCAAAAGTTACAAGAAATAGCCTTCTAAACCAAGTTGATAGAGGACTTACTCATGTAGAATACAATGAATTAGTTAGCCAGTATATTAAAGGAAATATTGATAATCTAATAGATGAATATGGTGAAGAGAGCCTATTACAACAAGTTAATGAAATCGAAAAATTTAAAAATAAAGATGATAAGAAAATAGAGTTAAGAAAAAATAATATTGAAAAGGCTTTAGAGAGAAATGAAGAGTTATTAAAAGAAGAGCTATCATATGATGTGTACAGTGAGCTAAAAGAGAGTGTCTTAATGGCAAATGAACAGAGAAACATTATAGAAGATTATGGTAAGATTGATGAAAAAGATCAAGAAATAAGAGAGAATATATTAAATAAAATAAAAGAAGAGCTAGAATATAGAAAGAACGAAAAAGAGGTTCAAAAACAAGAACCAGTTGCAGAACATGAGCAAGAAGAACCTAAACAAGAACCTACAAATGATAAAAAGGAACCCAATATAACAAATGTTTTTATAAATATAGATAATAAAAAAACCAAAACTGATAATAGCACAAAAAATAAAACTGATAATAGCACCAAAACAAAAACTATAGACAATACAGATAATAGTGTTAATGAGTATTATAATGAAGATGATAACGAAGATCCATCATCTAAACCAACTGGTGAATCTGAAAAAGATGATAAGGAAAAAAAGCAAGAGCCTGATGAGCATAATACTCAAACTCATACCGGTGATAAGCACATTGAAGACGAAGATAAAAAAAGTCCAACAAATGATACAAAAGAGAAGCCTAAAGATGAAAAGGAAAGAAAAAAGCATGAGCCTAAAGAAGAGCAGCCATATACACATACTAAAGAGCCTATTGAAGAAGAGCCATTTATGCCTCCATTTACAGATCCTATAGATATAGTAGAAGAACCAATAGAGCCAAAAGAAAAAATAGAAAATCCAAAAACTGATGATAGAGAACATTCTAATAAGGAAACTGAAGATAAAGATAGTAAGAGCAAAAATATTGAAGAAAAAGAATCAGATGAAAAATCATCTAAAGAAGAATCAGTGGACTTTCAAAATATATCAGGAACATTAAATCAAATATATAATGATTTTAAGAATAAAAAAATAAAGGAAATAGATGGTAAAAGAGTTGAAGAGACAAAGAGACTATATGATGAAGTAAATCAAATGGAACAAAAAGGTTTTATTACTGCAGAAAACGCTAATCTTTATCTAGACGAAAAGATAGCCAAGCTAGATGAAGAAATGGGAGATAAAATGGATAGCTTATATGAAAAGCTTGACGAGATATATAATAATACAACTACTTTATTAAAAAGGGCAAAAGAGGATAAACAAGTTGCAATTAATTTAAACAATAGAATTAATATAATAAAGCAAAAAAGAGAGAAAGCAAAAATGCAGGAAGAAAAAATAAATACATTTAAATCTGACGGAACATTAAGTATGCTAGAAGAAGTAGAACACAGAAAAGAAGAGAGTACTTTAAATAAGAAAAAAGAGGATGAAATTAAGAAGGGGGAGAAAAAAGAGTATGACCCATCTAGATAATATAAAAAGAATTGAAGATTTAAAAATAAGATTTGAAGAAGGCAATATAGCTCAAAAAGATATGAACGTAGATGATGTAATACTTCTTGATTTTATGTATCAATTAGAACTTTTTGACTTAGAAGATAATATTAAGACTCAGAGTCAGATTTTGGAAAATTATAAAAAGAGACTAAGAGATGCAATTGACTTCTTAAAAAATAAAAATTCGTAAAAATATTAGTTTATCAATAATTTTAAGTAAAATAGTTGACAAATAGTAAAACAGAGTGTATAATGTGTGTAAAGTTTTTGAGCTTTACACATTTTTTATGGGTGATTTACATGGATAAAAATGTTGAGTTTTCTATGTTATATGATGTTTATGGAAAACTTCTTACTAAGAAACAACAAGAAATATTTGAAGAATATTATTTATATAATTTATCTTTAAGAGAAATTGCAGAAAATAAAAATATTTCTTATCAGGCAGTAAGGGATAGTATAAAATCAAGTGAGAATACGCTTTTAAATTTTGAAAAAGTAACACATACATTATCTTTAATTGAAAGAATGAATAAAGCGTATAATTTGTGTGATAGCGAAGACTTGAATAAAAAGAGACAACAACTTAAGAAATTGCTAAAAAGTGAGGATGATATATAATGTTTGATAGTCTTTCAGATAAATTACAAAATGTAATGAAGAAAATCAAAGGACAAACAAGAATTTCTGAAAAGGAACTAAAAGAAATGCTAAGAGAAGTAAAACTTGCACTTCTTGAAGCAGATGTTAACTATAAGGTTGTTAAAGATTTCATTTCTTCTATTGAGCAAAAAGCTTTAGGAGAAGATGTAATGAAGTCATTAACTCCTGGTCAACAAGTAGTAAAAATTGTTAGAGATGAGTTAACTGAACTTTTAGGAGATACAAACTCAGGACTTAATTTTTCTTCCAATCCACCTACAATAATAATGCTAGTTGGACTTCAAGGTAGTGGTAAAACAACACTCTGTGGAAAATTAAGTAATTATTTAAGAAAACAAGGCAAAAAACCATTTATGGTTGCTTGTGATGTATACAGACCAGCCGCTATAAAACAACTACAGACTCTAGGTAAAAGTCTAGGTGTTGATGTTTATAGTGAAGAAGATAATAAAGATGTTGTAGCAATAGCAAAAAATGGTATAAAAGCAGCAACTTCTAAGCTATGTAATGTAGTAATTATTGATACTGCTGGTCGTTTACAAATAGATGATGCTCTAATGAATGAGCTTGTAGAGCTAAAAAAAGCTATTAGACCACATGAAATAATGTTAGTTATTGATGCAATGGTAGGTCAAGAGGCTGTAAATGTAGCAAAAGACTTTAATGATAAACTTGGAATTGATTCTATTACAATGTCAAAATTAGATTCAGATTCAAGAGGTGGTGCTGCACTTTCAGTAAAAAGTATTACTAAGAAGCCAATAAAATTTGCATCTGTTGGTGAAAAGCTAAGCGATTTGGAGCCATTCTATCCAGATAGACTTGCTTCTAGAATTCTTGGAATGGGTGATGTCTTATCTATAATAGATAAAGCTGAAGAGGCCTATGAAGAGGAGGAAGCTTTAGAGCTTGAAAAGAAAATTAAGAAAAATGAATTTACATTAGATGATTACTTAAATCAAATGAAAAAAATAAGAAAGATGGGTTCATTTAAACAATTGCTTGCTATGATTCCTGGAATTCCTAAAGAAATTAAGGATATTGATATAGATGAAAAACAACTGCTTCGTATAGATGCAATAATTACATCAATGACAAAAGAAGAAAGAAAAAATCCAAAAATTTTAAATGCTTCTAGACGTCAAAGAATTGCAAAAGGAAGTGGTAATAAAGTTCAAGATATTAATAGATTCATAGAGCAGTTTACACAAATGCAAAAAATGATGAAAAATATGATGAATGGTAATGGAAAATATCCTAAAATACCAGGAATGAACAATTTATTTAAATAGTTAAAAATAATATTTATTTCACTGTAAGGAGGTGAAACTTAATGGTAAAGATTAGATTAAGAAGAGATGGTGCTAAAAAAGCTCCATATTATACTATTGTTGTTGCTGATTCTAGATATCCAGCTGATGGAAGATTCATTGAGAAAGTAGGAACTTACAATCCCATGACTGAGCCAGCTGAATTAAAAGTAGATACAGAAAAAGTAGCAGAATGGATAAAAAAAGGAGCAAAACCTACAGATACTGCTATGGCTCTTATTAAAAAAGCAGGATTAGAAATATAGGAGGACAAGAAAGGTGTATAAAAATTTATTAGAATACATAGTAAAAAATCTTGTTGCTTATCCAGAAAAAGTTGAAATTACTGAGGTAGAAAATCAAGGTAAAATAACTTTAAAGCTAAAAGTAGCAAAGACAGATATGGGTAGAATAATTGGTAAAGAAGGAAGAATTATCCGTTCAATAAGAGAAATTATCTATGCATATGCTGGAAAAGAATCAAAAAAAGTTTCTGTCGATGTTGAAGAAATAAAGGAGAACGCTTAATGCAAAGTGTTTTAATTGGACAGATAGTAAATGTACATGGTATTAAAGGTGAAGTTAAGATTTATCCATATACTGACGATGTAGATAGTCTTGCAAAGAAATTAAAAACAGTATATTTAGATGAACATATGAAAGAAAGCTATAATGTTTCTTGCAGAGTTCAAAAGGGAATGCTTCTTGCTAAGCTTTCAACTATTGATACAGTAGAAAAAGCAGAAAACTTAAGAAAGAAGTATGTTTATATTTCTGAAGAAGACTTAGATACATTAGAAGAAGATAGCTACTATGTTAAAGATCTAATAGGCCTTGAAATTTATAATATAGAAGATAATAAATTAATAGGAACTTTAGATTATGTTTTTAATACAGGTGCTAATGATGTATATGAGGTAACAACTACTGATAATAAAAAAGTATATTTACCTGCTATAAAACAAGTTATAAAGAAAGTGGATATAAAGGCAAGAAAAATCTATGTGGAATTAATGGAAGGATTAATATAATATGAAGTTTATTGTGTTAACTCTCTTTAAAGAAATGTTTGAAGCTTTTGTAAATACTAGTATTATAAAACGTGCTATAGAAAAAGGATTAATTTCTATAGAAGTTATCGATATTAGAAGTTTTACTAAAGATAAACATAATAGAGTGGATTTTCCACCATATGGTGGAGGAAGTGGTATGATAATATCAGCAGAGCCATTAAGTGCTGCTATAGATTATTCTATAGAAAAGTTATCTTATGAAAATAAGAAAATAGAGATTATATATATGTCTCCAAGAGGCAAAGTCTTAAATTATAATATTTCAAAACAAATGGCATCTAGTAATTCAAACTATATAATTATTTGTGGTCATTATGAAGGAATAGATGAAAGAATTATTGAGGAATATAATATAAAAGAAATATCTATTGGAGATTATGTATTAACTGGTGGAGAACTTGCAGGTCAAGTCTTAATGGATAGCATAATACGTCTTCTTCCAGGTGTTATAAATGAAGAATCTCTTTTAGAGGAATCTCATACTAATAATTTACTTGAATATCCACAGTATACAAAGCCTTATGACTTTCGTGGAAGAAAAGTTCCAGATGTCTTAATTTCAGGGCATCACAAAAATATAGCAGATTATAGAAAACAAGAATCTATTAGGATTACTAAGAAATTTAGACCTGATCTTATAGATAAATATGAAAAAACAAATAATTCCAAAAAGGAGGGAAATTAGTAATGGATATAATAAACGCAATAGAATCTGAATACAAAAAAGAGGATATCGTTCCTTTCAAAGTTGGTGATACAGTAGATGTACACATCAGAATTAAAGAAGGAAACAAAGAAAGAATCCAAGTATTTACAGGTACAGTTATAAAACGTCAAAATAGTGGTTTAAACGAGACTTTCACTGTAAGAAAAATATCTTATGGTGTTGGTGTTGAAAAAACATTCCCAACTCATTCACCAAGAATTGCAAAAATCGAAGTAAAAAGAGTTGGTAAAGTAAGACGTGCTAAATTATACTACTTAAGAGATAGAGTAGGAAAAGCTGCTAAGACTAAAGAAAAAATTGAAAAATAAATTAGTAGTATATATAGTAAGCTCCCAGTGTAACTTGAATTTTCCTGGGAGTTTAAATATATATTACTGTAGAAAGGTGGGGAGAAGATGAATATAAATTATTATCCAGGACATATGGTTAAAGCTCAAAACGATATAAAGTCAGTTATAAAATTAATTGATATAGTTGTAGAAGTCTTAGATGCAAGAATTCCAATGTCAAGTAGAAATCCCATAGTAGATGAGCTTGCAAAGGATAAGCAAAGAATAGTGGTTTTAAATAAATCAGACCTTGCAGATGATGAAGAAACAAAAAAATGGATAAGTTTTTTTGAGGAGAAAAACATAACTGCAATTGCTGTGAATTCATCTGTTCCTCAAGATATAAAAAAAATAATAACTGAAATATCGAAAAAAGGTGATATGGTATATAAAAATAAAAAGGAAAGCATAGAATTAGAATATAAACCAATATATAGAGTTTTAATAGCTGGAATACCAAATGTTGGTAAATCAACTATTATTAATAAAATAGCAAAAAGAAATGCAGCTGAAGTATCAAATAAACCTGGTGTTACAGTAAGAAAACAGTGGATAAGAGTTGCATCAAATATTGATCTACTAGATACACCCGGCCTTTTGTGGCCGAGATTAGATGAAAATAATGCAGGTGAAAAACTTGCTTTAACAGGAAATATAAAACAAGAAGTATTAGACATAGAAGGAGTTGCTTGTATTGGTATTGAGATGCTTTTAGAAAAAGACAAATATAAAAATATGTTTTTAGAAAAATATAAATTAAATGAAGAAGATATTGACACCTTAGATTCTTATGATATACTTGAACTAATTGGGAGAAAAAGAGGATGTTTAATCTCTGGTGGAAATGTTGATACTATGAAAGCATCAAAGATATTTTTAGATGAACTAAAAGCAGGCAAGATAGGTAAGATAAGTCTAGAATGTATTTAAGTGGAAGGATTTGATGATAAATGGAAAATAAAGAGTTTGTAAAAGATTTAACAAAGATGGAAGATGATTTTGCTAAATGGTATACAGATATAATTTTAAAAGCAGAGCTTGTAGATTATGCTCCAGTAAAGGGATTTATGGTAATGAGACCATATGGATATGGAATTTGGGAAAATATTCAAAAAGTATTAGATCAAAAATTTAAAGAATTAGGACATAAAAATTGCTATTTCCCACTACTTATTCCAGAGTCAATGCTAAATAAGGAAAAAGAGCATGTTGAGGGATTCGCTCCAGAAGTTGCTTGGGTTACTCAAGGTGGAGAAAAAGAGCTTGAAGAAAGACTTTGTATAAGACCAACATCTGAGACTATTATTTGTACAATGTATTCGAAATGGCTAAACTCATACAGAGATTTGCCTTTTAAATATAATCAATGGGCAAATGTTGTAAGGTGGGAAAAAACAACAAGACCATTTTTAAGAACAGCTGAATTTTTATGGCAAGAAGGACATACAATTCATGCTACAGCAGAAGAGGCTTTAGAAGAGACTCTAACTATGCATAAAGTATATGCAGACTTTTTAAGAGATTATTTAGCAATACCTGTTATTATGGGAAAAAAATCAGAAAAAGAAAAGTTTGCAGGTGCCGAATCAACTTATACTATTGAGGCTATGATGCATGATGGCAAAGCATTACAATCTGGAACATCACATTATTTTGGAAATCATTTTGCTAAAGCTTTTGATATAAAATTTCAAAATAAAGATGGTAAACTAGAGTATGCATATCAAACATCATGGGGAATGACAACTCGTGTAATTGGTGGAATAATAATGGTTCATGGAGATGACAGAGGACTAAAGATGCCACCAAAAATAGCTCCAATTCAAGTAGTAATTGTTCCTATTGCACAACAAAAAGAAGGAGTACTTGAAAAAGCAGAAGAGTTAAAAAAATCTTTAGAAAGCAAATATAGTGTAGAGCTAGATGATAGAGCATCAGTTACACCTGGATTTAAATTTAATTACTGGGAGCTTAGAGGTGTACCAGTAAGAGTAGAGATAGGTCCAAAAGATATAGAAAAAAATGAATGTATTGTTTTTAGAAGAGATACACTTGAGAAAGAAACTGTTTCTTTAGACAATTTAGAGGAGAGAATTTCAATGCTTATGCAGGAGATTCAAGATAATATGTATAAAATGGCTGAAGAAAACTTCAAAAAGCGTACTTTTGTAGCTCATGATTTTGAAGAATATAAAAAATTATTTGCAGAAAGAGAAGGATTTGCTAAAATTATGTGGTGTGGAGATGTAGCATGCGAAGATAAAATAAAAGAAGAGAATTCTACAACAATTAGATGTATACCTTTTGAGGAAGATAGATTTCAAGATGTATGCACAATATGTGGAAAAAAAGCTAAACATATGGTATATACTGCAAGACAGTATTAATATTAAAAGTAATTAAAAAAAAGAAGTATCTTAATTGATACTTCTTTTAGTCGTTATAGGAGGTTTTACAAAAATGTATAAAAAGTTTTTCTTATGGTTGCAAATTATTGCTACTAAAAATATAGATATTAATATACTATTATACAAAAAAATAAAAGATTATTTTAATCAAGATATATATTTTCTGTACGATAAACAATGTTTGCTTGAAAAAGCTTTAAAAAAATTAAAAATAAGTCAAAGTATAATAGATATTTTTTTGGATAAGAATATAAAAAGGAATATTGATTTTATTTATAATAAAATAAAAGTAAGTCAATTAGAAATTATAACTATTGAGGATTGGCAATTTCCACAAAAAATAATTAACCATAATTCTAATATGTTTTGTTATATTACAAACTTTAAAATAAATTTAAATAATAAGAATATATATCTATATTTTAATGATTATTATACAAAATTTGCTAGAAATCTTGCAGAGTACTTTGCTAAAATAATAAATCAAGAAAATGTAAATTTAATTACAGAATATGAAAATAAAAGTATAAATAAAATAGAGATTTTATCTTTAAAAAGTATAAAATTTGATTATTATAATAAATTAGATAAATGCTATATATTCTTATTGGATGATAAATATATTAATAAATTTAAGCTAATGCTATGTGATATTTTTATAATTATTGAAGCAAGATATGAGGAAAAAATAGTAAAGACGGTTAATTATTTAGTTGAAAATAGCAAGGATATATATGTTGTTCCATCAAATATATTTAGAAAGAACTCATATTTTTCCAATTATTTAATTAAGCAAGGAGCAGATATAATATTAAATAAGAATGACTTAAAATTCATACTTAGCAAGATTATTTGTTGACAATTTTTTTGGTTCATTATATAATAAAAATTGTGGAAAGAGGAGATATATTATGGGTAAAAATGACCTAGAAAAGATAGATGAAAATGCAGTAGATACTAGAGCAGGAAGTCAAAAATCAGATAAGAATACTAAAAAGAGAAAAATTAAAATTATAGATATAATAATTCTAATAGTATGTATTTGTGGACTGGTTGTTTCTGGAAGTATGCTATTAAAATGGTTAAAAAATAATATTGAAAGCAATAAAGTAATGACAGAAATTAATGATATAGCAGGAATTTCTGATGTGGATGAGGATGAAGACCCAGGAGCAGAATTTGGAATTGATTTTGAAGCTTTAATAGCATATAACTCTGATGTTGTTGGATGGATTAGAATTCCTGGAACATCAATTAGCTATTCTCTTGTTCAAGCAGAAGACAATAATAAATATTTAAGACATTCTTTAGATTTAACATGGAATGAGTTTGGATGGCCATTTTTAGATTATAAAAATAGCTCTGATTTTACAGATAAAAATACAGTAATTTATGGGCATAATATAACAAGTGGACTTATGTTTGCTGATTTGGCTAACATATATAATGGCTCACTTGGAAATGACGTTACTATAAACATTTATAGAAAAGATTACAGATTACTCACATATAAAGTCTTTTCAACATATGTTTATGCACCTGAGTCATATTATTTAACAACTCAGTTTGCAAATGATGAAGCATATAGTACTTATTTAAGTGCTATGATGTCTAGAAGTGTAATAGATTTTAACCAGACTGTTGGAGTAGATGATAATATTATTACACTTTCAACATGTACAAGAGATACTAAAAATAGAATAGTTGTACATGCAAAATTAGTTTCAAATACAGAAATGCCTAGATAATAATTTTAAAGTGCATACTATAATTGTGTTAGTATGCACTTTTTTTACAAAATAAGATAAAAATTATTTACAAAGAAAATAGAATGTTATATAATTTTTACCCTGCAAAAGAGGGGAGATGAAGTTTTTGCAGAGATTGCAGTTTGATTTGGGGGAACAGATCTCAAGAAAAGAATATTTAAAAAGAAAAAAAAGAAATTCTAAGCTTCTAAAAAAGAGAAGTAAGATTACATATATTTTACTTGCAATATTTCTAGCTTTAGCAGTATATATTGTTGTTCAGCTTATAATATACAGAAGATATAATAATTTTAAATATACTCTAGGAGAAGGAGTTAATGCTCAGGCAGTCTATAATATATATTTTATAACAGAGGGCTATACTTATGATCCAGTCTATTCTATAAGTTCAATAACTTCTTTAGGAGAAAATGAAACTAGTATTTTGCCTTCTTGTAATATTGAAAAAGTGATTGTTGAACAGGACTTTTTATATGGTATTAGAGATGGAGCTTTGTGTAGAGTTAATAAGAATGATTATACAGTAGAAGAACTTATAAAAGATGATATAAGAAAATATGTAAAACATAATAACACTATTTTTTATATTTCTACAGATAATATGGTTTTAAAGTCATACAATATAGATACAAAAGAGACTAAAATATTTGATTTAGCTAATGTAGAACAGATACTTGTAAATGAAGATAATGTTTTTGCAGTAACACATACAACAGAAGAAAAGTCTATATACAGATTTAATTTTGATGGACAAGGTAAAACTAAGATATCATCAGATGCAGAAGTTTCATATGCTATAGAAAATAATGGTGTTATTTATTTTGTAAATAGAGCTGATTCTAATTACATATATAAAGTCAATACTTCAGGAGAAGGTCTTTCAAAAGTTGCTAATATAAAGAGTATTTATACTAAAGGAAAAAATGATGAGGTAAATGGTAATAAATATATGTTTATTAGAGAAAATAATCTTTATTATATAAATCCAGATGATGAAGATTCTTTATGGAGATATAATTTGGATGATGGAACAAACGAAAGAGTTATATCAGCGTCAATTGAGATTCTTCAAAATGTAGATAATACAGTATTTTATAAAATAGATAAAGAGATGGGGGTATATTTATATAATTATGACACACAATTTATGTCTTTAGTTACAAGAAGAAGAGTAAAAGAATTTGTGATAGATACATATACAGATATAGCTTCAGAAAATATTTAGTAATTTAAATGAAATGCAATTGAAATAATATAAGCTAATTAATATAAATATGCAACTTTTATTGAAATAATTTTATGTTTTGATATATAATTTAAGTGACAGTAAGGGGGAGGTATTTATGAAAAACAAATTAAAATTTGGTGCGCTTGCAATAGCGGCTGGAATAGTTATGAGTTCTCAAGCTTTTGCTGTTACTTATGCGCCTAATATTGATGAGACAATTCAAAAAGACAATGTTGAGGCTTTGGAAGAAGAGTATGTATATACACAAACTGATATAAAAAATGTATATGATATTTATTTAAACGGAAGTGTTCCAGATGAAGAAGAATTAAAAAAATATGATTTAAATAAAGATTATAAAATAAATGCAGATGATGCGGCAATGATTCTAGATGTTCTTTATTATGGAGAATAAAAGTTAGTATAAAGAGATAGCCAATTTATGGGTATCTCTTTATTTTTTGCCGTTTTTCTTGAATTTAAAGGACTTTTGTAATATAATACATAGTATACTGTGCCTTTTGAAAGGTGGATGTTATGAAGAAAGTTAAATTGGTATATAATTCGAATGCAGGACAAAGTAAATTTTCACAGTTTTTAGATTTAGTTATTGAAAAATTTATGGAAAACGATTTGGAAGTAATAATATATAGAGCAGGAGATAAAGATAATCTTGAAGATTTTTTGAAAGATTCAGATAAAGAAGAGTTATACGGAATAGTTGTTGCAGGCGGAGATGGCACATTAAATCGAGTTGTTACAATAATGATGAAGTATAAAATAAAAACCCCATTAGGAGTAATTCCAGCAGGAACGTCAAATGATTTTGCTAAACATATCAATATGCCAAATAGTTATTTAGATTCTATAGATAAAATTTTAAAAAATAATGTTTGTGGCGTTGATGTAGGAAAAGCAAATGAAAAGTATTTTATAAATGTATGCTCGGCAGGACTTTTTAC
The DNA here is from genome assembly GCA_944386345.1 of uncultured Clostridia bacterium. GTDB lineage: Bacteria > Bacillota > Clostridia > TANB77 > CAG-465 > CAG-465. The sequence continues at coordinate 6,002 of CALXAR010000016.1, read as the reverse complement.
TAACTCTTCTCAAAGAGCCGATCCTAATTTAAAAAAGACTTTAGGAAAAGTATCTTATTTTATAACTGGCGCAAAAGAGCTCTTTAAGTTTAGACCATTTAGTGTAAAAATTCAAACAGATGAAGAGGAATTTACAGAAAAGATAAATTTATTTTTAGTTTTTAATGGTAGTAGTGTTGGTGGAATGACATATTTTACATCTGACTCTAGTATTAAAGATGGTCTTTTAGATTTGATTATAATAAAAAACTGTAATCTTCATGAAGTAGCTATTTTACTTTCAAAAGCTTTTACTGGAAATCTTGATGATAAGAATATAATATATAGAAAGACAAAAAATATAAAAATAGAAAAAATAAAGGGAAGTTGTGATAGACCGGATGTAGATGGAGATGAGGGACCAGAATTTCCTATAGAAATAACTTGCATTCAAAGCGGAATTAATATGTTTTTATAGAATTGGAGGTGTGTTGTGATAGATATAAAAAAGATAAAAAAAATAATGCTTAAATCTGAAAAACATCTTTGTAAATATGCAAGCAAATCTAAAGATGCTATAAGACAATTTAAATCTAATGAAGATATTAGACTTGAATATGCAAGAGATGTAGATAAGATTATACATTCTTCTTGTTATTCAAGATACATGTCAAAGACACAAGTCTTTGTGGACCCAATAAACGACCATATATCTACACGAATGACACATGTTCAATATGTATCTAAAGCTGCTAGAACAATAGCTAGAGCTTTAGAGTTAAATGAGGATCTATGTGAAGCAATTGCTTTAGGACATGATGTTGGACATACGCCATATGGACATTTTGGTGAGAGTGTTTTAAATAAAATATCAAAGACATATAATTCTGGCAAATGCTTTGCACACAATTTAAATAGTGTTAGGGTATTTACAGTAACAGAGAAAAAAGGCTTGAGTACAAATTTAACATTGCAAGTCTTAGACGGTATAATGTGTCATAATGGAGAATTTATTCAAGAAAAGTATATTCCAAACAGAAACAAGACTTTTGAAACATTATATAAAGAATATAATGAATGCTTAAATGATGAAGAGAAGATAAAACGACTGGTACCTATGACTTTAGAGGGATGTGTTGTCAGAATCTCGGATATTATAGGATATATTGGAAAAGATATTGATGATGCAAATCGACTCGGTATATTTAATAAAAACACATTACCAGAAAATGTAAAAAAGTATTTGGGAACAGAAAATACTCAGATTATGAATAGTATTATTTTAGATATAATAAAAAATAGCTATAATAAAGGATATATATCAATGTCTAAAGAGGTATATGATGCTGTAAAGACATTAAAAGATTTTAATTATAAGAATATATATTATCAAGCAATTACTCAAGAAGATAGAGAAAGATATGCAAAGACTATTGAAACATTATATAGTGTGTATAGCAGAGCTTTAGATTTAGAAGATAAGGAAAATGATATCTTCAAAGAATATTTAAATCAAATGAGCGATGAGTACATAAAAAATAATAGTGATTCACAAAAAATAATAGATTATATTTCTGGTATGACAGATAATTATTTACAAAGACAATATGAAAAGTATAAATAAGGAGAGATTTTAATCATGTATGATAAGAGTATAGATAAAAAATGGCAAAAAATATGGGAAGAAAAAAACTGTTTTCATGCAGAAACAGGAGAAAAAGATAAAGAGAAATTTTATGCATTAATTGAATTTCCTTATCCTTCAGGAGCCGGACTTCATGTAGGACATGTAAGAGCTTTTATGGGAATGGAAGTTTTGTCTAGAAAAAAGAGAATGGAAGGTAAGAATGTATTATTTCCTATAGGATTTGATGCATTTGGTTTACCAACAGAAAATTATGCTATGAAAGAGAATATTCATCCAAGAATTGTTACAGATAAAAATATAGCAACATTTACAAAGCAGTTAAAAAGTGTTGGATTTTCTTTTGATTGGGACAGAGTAATAGATACAACTGATCCTAATTATTATAAATGGACACAGTGGATTTTCTTAAAATTATTTGAGCATGGCCTAGCATATAAAGATAAAACATATGTTAATTACTGCCCAAAATGTAGAGTTATCCTTGCAAATGAAGAATCACAAGGTGGAGTATGTGACAGATGTGATAGTGAAATAATTCAAATGGAAAAAGAAGTTTGGATGCTAAAAATCACAGATTATGCAGATAAATTATTAGATGGACTTGATGAGGTTGACTTTCCACCTAGGGTAAGACTTGAGCAAGAAAATTGGATAGGAAGATCATATGGCGCAGAGATAGATTTTAAATTATCTGGAAAAGAAGATAATTTGACTGTTTATACTACTAGACCAGATACAATATATGGTGTTACATATATGGCAATTGCTCCAGAGCATCCAATACTTGAAAAATATAAAGATGAGATATCAAATTATGATGAAATACTAGAATATAAGAAAAAGGCAGCTAAGAAAACAGAATTTGAAAGAGTTGAGCTTGCAAAAAATAAAACAGGTGTAAAAGTTGATGGCCTTGAAATTGAAAACCCTGTTACTGGAAAGGTTGTTCCTTTATGGGTTACAGACTATGTAATGATGGGATATGGTACAGGAGCAATTATGGCTGTTCCAGGACATGATACAAGAGACTATGAGTTTGCAAAAAAATTTGGAATAGATATTATTCAAGTTGTTGCAAATAAAAAAGGTGAGGAAGTCTCTCTAGAAAACGAACCATATTTAGATATTGATGATGGTATTTTAGTAAATTCAGATATTTTAAATGGCTTATCTGTAAAAGATGCAAAAGAAAAAATGATTAATTTCTTGGAAGAGAAAAATATTGGTAGAAGAAAGAAAAACTATCATATGAAGGATTGGGCTTTTGCAAGGCAAAGATATTGGGGAGAACCAGTACCAATTGTAAAGTGTCCTCATTGCGGACTTGTACCATTAAAAGAAGAAGATTTGCCTTTAGAGCTTCCAGATATTAAAGATTTTGTACCTGGTGAAGACGGAGAGTCTCCACTAGCAAAAGTTGATTCTTGGGTAAATACAAAATGTCCAAAGTGTGGTAAAGACGCAAAAAGAGAGACTGATACTATGCCACAATGGGCTGGCTCATCTTGGTATTTCTTAAGATATATGGATCCTAAGAATAATGATGCTTTAGCGTCAAAAGAGGCATTAGATTATTGGAAACAAGTTGATTGCTATAATGGTGGAATGGAGCATGTAACTCGTCACTTGATTTATTCTAGATTCTGGCACAGATTTTTATATGATATAGGAGTTGTACCAACTCCAGAGCCTTATGCCAAAAGAACAACTCAAGGTTTAATACTTGCTTCAGATGGAAGTAAGATGTCTAAATCTAAGGGTAATGTTGTAAATCCAGATGATATAGTAAAAGAATATGGAGCAGATACTCTAAGAACATATATATTATTTATAGGAGATTACGGTATGTCTGCACCATGGTCAGAAAATGGAGTAAAGGGATCAAAGAAATTCCTTGATAGAATAATGAGAATGGAGTCTTTAGCAACAGATGAAGATATTAGCTCAAAAGAATTAGAAAGAGAATTAAATGTAGTAATTAAAAAAGTTAGTGAAGATTATGAAGATATGAAATATAATACAGCTATTGCAGCAATGATGAGTTATGTTAATATACTATATAAACAAGAAAAAGTAAGCAAAAAGTATATTAAACCATTACTACAAATCTTAAATCCTGTTGCTCCTCATGTTACAGAAGAGTTATGGCAAAGATTAGGTTTTGAAGGATATATATTTGATAGCAAATGGCCAAGTTATGATGAGTCAAAACTTGTTGCAGATGAAATTGAGATCCCAGTACAAATAAATGGAACAGTTAGGTATAGAATAACAGTTCCTGCTGATAGTGATGAGAAAACTATTGAAAAAATTGCTACTGAGAATCCAGCATTACAAAATTATATGAATGGAAAAGAAATAAAGAAAATTATAGTTATAAAATCTAAAATTGTTAACATAGTTTTAGGATAAGTTTAAAGGTGTGATTCATATGGATTTTTTAAATTATATTGGAGAATATAGGGATATATTAATTGAGCTATTAAAAGCAGCTATAGTAGCTATAGCTGCAATCCTTCTATATAGATTATGTACAATTGGAAAGCATAGTAATGAAAGAAAAGTAAAAAAACAAGCATATACTGACGAGCTGACAGGAAAAGGCAATAGATACCTATTTTATTCAGTTTTAGATAAGCTTATTGAGCAGGATAAAAAATTTGCAGTTTGCTTTATGGACTTAGATGGATTTAAACAAATAAATGACGCTTTAGGTCATGATATAGGTGACGAACTACTTAAAGTAATGTCTCAAAAATTTGATGAATCATTACCTAAAAACGCTTCAGCATATAGGCTGGGCGGAGATGAATTTGCCATTGTAATAAGTCAAGTTACATCAAAAGAAGAAGTATCATTAATATTAGATGATCTAAAAGCTAACATGAATAAACCTGTTGTAATAGATAATAATACAATTTCGATAGAATATAGTATGGGAGTAGTTCTTGCTACTGATGAGAAATATTCTAGAAAAGATTTAATAAATTATGCAGATAATGCGATGTATTATATTAAAGAGCATGGCGGAAATGATTATTTTTTCCATAATGAGAGCTTAAAAGCAAAATTGGAAAATAATATTAAAATGGAAAAAGATTTAAATCAAGCCTATGATAATAATGAGTTTGGAATAAATCTTCAGCCAAGAATAAATGTAGATGATACATCAAAGATAGGATTTGAAGCACTTTTAATCTGGAACCATCCTGTGCTAGGAGTCTTAGATGCTGCATATTTTATTACACAAGCTGAGATGATGGGACTTACTATAAAGCTTGACGAGTATGTTTTAAAAACAGTTTGCCAGAAAATAATAGATTTTAATAATAAAGGATATAATAATGTACAGATTGCTGTAAATGTTTCAAATAAAAATACTTTTAAAAAAGAGTTTATTGATACAATGTGTGATATTATTTCCTCTTATGATTTGCCAGAAAATAGTTTACAAATAGAAATGACAGGAGATTTGGAGATTAATCGACTTGAAACATATAAAGTTATGTTTGAGAGATTAAAACAAGCTGGTGTTTCTATAGTAATAAATAATTTTGACATAAAACAAGAGTCACTTGAATTATTTGCAGAATTACCAATAGATGAAGTAAAGATAAGCTCTAGCATTCTTTCTAGTGAGAATATAAATGATAATGTATTTAGTGATTTAATAAACTTAAGTCATGATTTAGGATATAAAGTTATAATTGGTAAGATAAGTGATGATAGAAAGCTTGTAAAAGCAATAACAAATAATGCTGATAAAATTCAAGGAGATTTCTTATTTAAAAAGATGGATGAAAACTTGGCAGAAGAAGTTTTAGTAAATTATGGTACTTATAGACTAAGAATAGATGAAATAATTGTTAGTGCTAAAAAAATGTACTAGAAAATAATAAAAAAATGTTGACAAATATTATTCATTAAGTTATAATAATATTTGTCAGCAGGTAAGTGGGCGCTTAGCTCAGTTGGGAGAGCATCTGCCTTACAAGCAGGGGGTCACAGGTTCGAGCCCTGTAGTGCCCACCACTTATTATGGCCTGGTAGTTCAGTTGGTTAGAACGCTAGCCTGTCACGCTAGAGGTCGTGGGTTCGAGCCCCATTCAGGTCGCCACTTTTTTTTTATCTTTTTTAGGGGTCAGATAGCTCAGTCGGTAGAGCAGGGGACTGAAAATCCCCGTGTCGGGGGTTCGATTCCCTCTCTGACCACCATAAGTGTTAAAAACTAACTAGAAATAGTTAGTTTTTTTTTATAAATATATATATGTTTGTATAGATAAAATTCATACAATATAATAAATTGTAGAAATTATAAAAATATTATGATAAAATTGAAGTTAATAAAAAGAGTTGATTAGTATTAAATGATAGG
>CALXAR010000015.1 GCA_944386345.1 uncultured Clostridia bacterium | reverse complement strand
GGAGGGAAAATGTCTTTAATAAGTGTAAAGAATTTAACTTTTAAATATGATGGGAGTTTAGATAATGTATTTGAAAATGTTTCTTTTAATATAGATACTGATTGGAAACTTGGACTTATAGGAAGAAATGGGAAAGGTAAGACTACTTTTTTAAAACTTCTTTTAGGAGAATATGAATATAATGGAAGTATTTCTAAGAATGTAAGATTTGATTATTTTCCATTTGAAGTAAAAGATAAAAGTAGAACGGCAATTGAAATTGTAAATGAAATAGCTCCAAATGTAGAAGATTGGGAAATAATAAAAGAACTGAATTTGTTAAATACAAATATCGATATTTTATATAGAGATTTTAATATATTAAGTGGTGGAGAACAAGTAAAAATACTTTTAATTAGTCTTTTCTTAAAGGGCAATAATTTCTTGCTTATTGATGAACCAACTAATCACTTAGATAATGAAACAAGAAATAATCTGGTTGAGTATCTAAAAAATAAATCAGGATTTATTTTAGTATCACATGATAGAAAGTTTTTAGATAAAGTAGTAGACCATATAATCTCTATTAATAATACTAATATAGAAATTCAAAAGGGGAATTTTTCTTCATGGAAAGAAAATAAAGAGAAACAAGATAGCTTTGAGTTAACGCAAAATGAAAAACTAAAAAGAGATATAAATAGACTTGAAGTGGCTGCAAAAAACACATCGAATTGGTCAGATAAAGTTGAAAAGTCTAAATATAAAACAAAAGACTCAGAAAGCTTTATTGATAGAGGCTATGTTGGACATCAGTCTGCAAAGATGATGAAAAGATCAAAAGTAATGGAAAAAAGAATTGAGAAAGCTATAAACGAGAAATCATCTTTGCTAAAAAATATTGATAGAAATGATAGCTTAAAAATAATACCTTTAGAATCTAGAAAAAATCCTTTAATAATAGCAAATAACTTTCAAATAAAATATAATAATACACCTATTTTTAATACTATATCATTTGATGTAAATAATGGCGATAGAGTTGCAATTATAGGTAAAAATGGAGTTGGAAAATCTAGCATTATAAAATTAATATTAGGTCATAAGATAGATTATAATGGTGAGTTTAAAGTTGCTAACGACTTAAAATTATCATATGTATCACAAAGTACAGATGGATTAAATGGTACATTAACAGATTTTGCCAAAAGTAGTCAAATAGATGAGAGCATATTTAAGGCAATGCTTTCTAAAATGGGATTTTCAACAATTGATTTTGATAAAGATATATCAAATATGAGTGAAGGACAAAAAAAGAAAGTATTAATTGCTAAAAGTGTATCAGAGCAAGCAAATATTTATATTTGGGATGAGCCTTTAAATTACGTTGATATTTTAACTAGAATGCAGATAGAAGAAGCGATTTTAAAATATATGCCAACACTTATATTTGTGGAGCATGATGAGACTTTTGTAGAAAATATTGCAACTAAAGTTATGTATTTAGAAAAATAAGAAAGGGAGAGTATAATGATTAATATTAGAAATGAAACACCACAAGATTATGAAATAGTAGAAAATATTACGAGAAAAGCTTTTTATAATATGTATATTCCAGGTTGTGTCGAGCATTATTTAGTTCATATAATGAGAGATCATGAAGATTTTATTTCAGAGTTAGATTTTGTAATAGAAGTTGACGGTAAGATTATTGGAAATGTAATGTATACAAAAGCAAAATTAATTGATGAGAATAATAATCAAAAAGATGTTTTAACTTTTGGACCTTTAAGTATTTTACCAGAATATCAAAGACAAGGATATGGAAAAATGCTACTTGAGTATTCGTTTAAAAAAGCTACTGAACTTGGATATGATACTATTGTAATATTTGGTAGTCCTAACAATTATATTAGTAGAGGTTTTAAGAGTTGTAAAAAGTATAATATATGTGTTGAAGATAATACATATCCTACCGCTATGATGGTAAAAGAATTAAAGCCTGATACTTTAGATGGAAGAAAATGGATTTATTATGAAAGTCCAGTTATGAATATTAATGAAAATGATGCTAAAAAATATGATGACTCTTTAGAAAAAATGGAAAAATTTCATACTTCAACTCAAGAGGAATTTTATATACTAAGCAATTCAATTTTAAGATAGGAGTAGATTATGAAAAAGTTAAATGTGATAATTGTATATGACAAAGATGAAAGAAAAATATTGATGTGTAAAAGAGAAAAAGAACCATATAAGGGTATGTTTAATCTAGTTGGTGGAAAAGTAGAAGAAAATGAGGATGAGCTTCATGCTGCATATAGAGAGCTAGAAGAAGAGACAGGAATTACAAGTAAAGATATTAGACTTGTAAATGTGATGAATTTTGAATATAAGATGTCAGATATGGAACTAGAATTGTATGCAGGAAAATTAAATAAAGATGTAGAAGTAATAGAAGAAGTAAATAAGTTATATTGGTTAGATAAGTGTGAAAATTTCTTTGATTTAGAAAAATTTGCTGGTGAAGGTAACATTGGACATATGTTAAAACAGGTAGAGCTATATAAAAATGAAATTTTAAAAAATTAAGGTTAGAATTTAACGCTAACCTTTTTTTGCGCTTAAAACTGTGATATAATTCAAAATTGCAACCGATAATTTACAAAATACAACTAAAAATTGGTAGAACGCAACCGATAGAATTGGTATAATTTCATTATAAAAAAGGAGGAATTTATGTATGAAATTACCAGAGAATTTAAAAAGAATAAGAAAAGAAAACAATTTATCTCAAGAACAGCTTGCAGAAAAACTAGGTGTATCTAGACAGGCGGTTTCAAAATGGGAATCAGGACAAAGCTATCCAGAAATGGATAAAGTACTAAACATTTGTAAGCTATTTAATTATAATATAGATGAGTTACTTAATGAGAATGTTAAAGAAGTAAGAGAAGAGACTCAATCAAAAAAGAATTTAGATAAATTTGTAAAAGACTTTTTTAATTATATTACTAAGACAGCAGATATGTTTGCTAGCATGAAATTTAAGCAAAGAGTAAAGTGCATTATAGAGCAAATTATAATTGCTTTGGTTATTGCAATAATAGTAAGTATAATTGGAGAAATTGGTGGCTCTATTTTTGAAAGCTTATTTGGATGGATTAATAATAGTGTATATTCTATACTAAGAAATATAGTTTCTTCAATTTATTTAATATTTAGCTTAATTTTAGGAATTGTAGTTTTATTGCATATATTTAAGGTAAGATATTTAGATTACTATGATATTATTGTAGAAAAAGAAGAGGAAAAAAATAATGAAGTAAATGATGATGTTGAAAAATTAAATAATGATACACAAAGTGCAAAAATACTTTTAGATAATAAAAGAGAAAAGATAATAATAAGAGATCCAAAGCATAGCGAATCTAAATTTTTATCTGCGATTGTTAAGTTTATTATGATTGGAATAAAAGCATTTGTTGGATTTTGTGCTTTAATGTTTGTATTTTCACTTGTGTGTTTAATAATAGCTCTTGTATGTAGTTTTATGTTTATAAAGACTGGAATAATTTTTGTTGGAGCTTTAATTGGAATTTTGGCGGCAATCCTTGCAAATGTCGTTATAATAGAGCTAGTATATAATTTTATAGTAAATAGAAAAACATCAAAAACTAGAATAGGAATTTGTTTTCTTTCAGCTATTATAGGAGTAGGACTTGGAATTGGACTTGTACTTGTTGGGGTAAAAGATTTTAATTATATAGAAACAATAGATGAAGCAACGGCCAAGAAAACTACTGTAGAGTTTAATATGGAAGACAGTACTATGATAGATACATATCAAGATATTGAATTTATAGAGGAAGATAGAGATAATATATTAATAGAAGTTGAACACTCAGAGTATTTTGAACCAAGAATTAGAGAAGTAAATAATGTAATTTCTGTATATAATTATCAAACAGATTCATCAGGATTTGAGTTGCTTCGTCAAAATATAGATGATATAAATAATAAACAGATAGTTAATTATTATTCTACAAAAGTATATGTACATGCATCAAAGGAAAATATTGAAAAACTTGAGCAAAATAGCAGTGAGAGAGAAAGAAGATATAGAGATTATGAGCAAAGAATATCAGATTTAGAAGATGAAATTACAGAACTTGAAGATACAATAAATAATAATGAAGAAAAAATAACAGAACTTGAAAATACAATAGATGAAAAAGATAGTCAAATAGATTCTTTAGAAGACACAATAAACGAATATAGATCTATCTAAATAATTAAAGAGTGAATAATTTTTTATTCACTCTTTTTGCTATTGACAAATACCCCTAAGGGGTATATAATTTTGGTGGTGATAAGTTATGGAAAACAAAAAATGTAATAATTGTATAAAACACACTTATAGAACAGAAGAAGAAAAAAAATATATAAATAGAAGGCTAAATATTATTGAAGGGCAAATAAAAGGAATAAAACAGATGATAGATGACGATAGATACTGTGATGATATTTTAACTCAGTTATTAGCTGTAAATAAAGCCTTAGAAAGCTTGGAAAATAATATATTAGAAAATCACATTAAAACTTGTATTACTAAGGAATTAAAAGCTGGAAATGATGATATAATACAAGAAGTGATGAGCTTAGTTAAAAGATTAAGATAAAATTTAGGAGGTAATTGTTATGAATAAAGTAGAACTTAAAATTGAAGGAATGCATTGTACAGGATGCTCAAGTAGATTAGAGAAGGTATTAAATAACTTAGATGGAGTAAAAGCACAAGTTAGCTTTGAAGACAAAAAAGCAATAGTAGAATATGACGATACAAAAACATCATTAGATGATATTAAAGAGGCAATTGTTGACGCTGGATTTGAATATAAGGAGTAGATATTTTGAAAAAGGTATTATTAAAAATTGGAGGAATGACTTGTAGTGCTTGTTCTTCAGGTCTAGAAAAATATTTAAATAAACAAGATGGAGTAACAGCATCAGTAAATTTAGTTATGAATAATGCTGCAATTGAATATGATGATGAAAAATTATCAATAGATGATATAGAAAAATTTATATCTAAAGCAGGATTTGAAAGTCTTGGGATTGATAGATTTGAAAAAGAGGAAAAGAGAAAAGCAAACGAAAAATATAAATTAATAGCTCTTGCTATTCTTGCTGTTATTACGTTGTATGTTTCTATGTCACATATGGTGGGGCTACCACAAATACCATTTTTAGATATGTCAGAATATCCATTAAACTATGCCATTTCTTTATTTATTCTTGCATGTATAGTAATGTTTATTGGAAGAGATATTTTAAAAAATGGACTTAAAAACCTAATACATCTAACACCTAATATGGATACTCTAGTTACAATTGGAGTATTTGCAAGTATGGTTTATAGTATTTATTCTACGTACATGATTTTTAGTGGGGATAGTACTTATACATCAAAATTATATTTTGAATCTGTAGCTATAATTATTGCATTCATTAAAATTGGTAAATATATTGAAGGTAGAAATAAAGACAAAACAAAAGAAGCTTTAAAAGAGCTAATGTCAATTACACCAAATCTTGCAATAGTACTAAGAAATGGAAAAGAAAAAACAGTAACTCTTGATGAGATAAAAAAAGGAGATATTGTTGTTTGTAAACCTGGGCAAAAAATAGCAGTAGATGGTACAGTAACAGAGGGTACAACTCACATAGATGAGTCTTTTATAACAGGAGAGAGTGTACCTGTAAAAAGAGAAAAAGGGGACAAGGTAATAGCTGGAAGTATTAATTATGAGGGTTCTATTTATTATGAAGCAGAAAAAATAGGAAAAGAGTCAACAGTCTCAGAAATTGTAAGAATGGTTGCAGAAGCCACTAATACCAAAGCTCCTATTTCAAGAATTGCAGATAAAATTAGTGGTGTTTTTGTACCAGTTGTAATGATTCTTGCTACTTTAAGCTTTATTATATGGCTAATAATAAGTAAAGATATTACAATTGCTATTAACACTTTTGTAAGTATATTAGTTGTTGCATGTCCTTGCAGTTTAGGTCTTGCTACACCTCTTGCAATAGTTATTGCATCAGGAGAGTGTACAAAACGAGGACTTCTTGTAAAATCAAGTGAAGCATTAGAAAATGCACATAAAGTAAAAACAATTGTGTTTGATAAAACAGGAACTATAACTAAAGGAAAGCTTACAATATCAAAAATATTTAATTATAGTGATTTAAAAGATAAAGAAATATTGAAAGCTATAGCAAGTATTGAAAAAAAGTCAGAGCATCCTATTGCAAGAGCAATTGTAAATGAGGCAGAAGAAAAAAATATTGAGCTTTTAGAAATTAGTGACTTTAAAGCAATACCAGGATTTGGTGTATATGCAAAAATAAATAATGATGAGATTTATATAGGAAATAAAAAGCTAATGGATGACAATAATATTAAAGCTGATGTAGAAAATGATTTAGAATCTCTTATTACTCAAGGAAATAGTGTTCTTTTTGTTTCAAGAAATGGAGAATTAATTGCTCTAATTGGAGTAAAAGATGTTATAAAGGAAAATGTAAAAGACGTAATTTTAAAAATTAAAGAAAAAAATATTAATGTTATAATGCTTACAGGAGATAACGAAAAGACAGCACAGGTAATAGCTGATGAAGTAGGAATAGATAGTGTAAGAGCTAATGTTTTGCCGTCTGAGAAAGCACAAATTATAAAAGAGCTAAAAAAAGATGGGCTTGTTATGATGTGTGGAGACGGAATAAATGACAGTGTAAGCTTAGTTACAGCAGATATTGGTGTATCAGTTTCTACTGGAACAGATATTGCAATGGATAGTAGTAATGTTGTAATTATGAATGATAATTTAGATAGAATTAATGATTTGATTATTATAAGTAAAAAGACTATAATAAATATTAAAGAAAATCTATTTTGGGCATTTATATATAATATATGTATGATACCAATAGCTATGGGATTATTAAGTCCGTTTGGTATAACAATGAATCCTATGTTTGGAGCACTTGCTATGACTTTAAGTAGCATAACAGTTGTATTAAATGCACTTAGACTAAAAAATATTAAAATAAAATGATTGGAGGAAATAGTAAATGAGTATTACAAGAGAGGAAGCTTTAAAATTATTAAAAGAATATAATAGCGAGCCATTTCACTTAAGACATGGACTTACAGTAGAAGGTGTAATGAGATATTTTGCAAGAGATTTAGGATATGGTAACGAAGAAGAAAAGTGGGGAATAGTAGGACTATTACATGATTTAGATTTTGAAAAGTATCCAGAAGAGCATTGTATAAAATCTCAAGAAATAATGAGAGAAAAGGGAATAGATGAAGATATAATTCATGCAACAGCAAGTCATGGATATAATTTAACAGTAGATATCAAACCTGAGCATGAGATGGAAAAGGTACTTTATGCAGTAGATGAACTTACAGGTCTAATAGGAGCTGCAGTTCTTATGAGACCTTCAAAGAGTTCAAAAGATTTAGAGCTTAAATCAATGAAGAAAAAGTTTAAAGATAAAAAATTTGCTGCAGGTTGCTCAAGAGATGTTATAGCAACAGGTGCAGATATGCTTGGATGGAGCTTAGATGATTTAATGGATAAAACAATACTTGCAATGAGAGATTGTGAAGATAAAGTAAATGAAGAAATGGGAGAAAATTAATGGAAAATGAGTTTTCTAGGGAAGAAGTGCTAATAGGAAAAGAGAATTTAAGTAAACTTAAGTTAGCAAAAGTAGCTATATTTGGTGTAGGCGGTGTAGGTTCTTTTGTAGTTGAAGGTCTTGTAAGAGCAGGAATTGGTAATTTTATTTTAATAGACAATGATACTGTAGACATTACCAATTTAAATAGACAACTTCATGCTACACATAGTACTATTGGAAAATACAAAGTAGATTTAATGAGAGATAGAATTTTAGATATAAATCCAAATGCAAATGTAGAGATTTATAGAGAATTCTATGAGTCAAATGAAAAAAATAAAATATTAGATTCTAGTATTAATTATATAGTTGATGCAATAGACTCTGTAAAATCTAAGATAGAGCTTGCAAAAGATGCAAAAGACTTAAATATTCCAATAATCTCTTCAATGGGAACTGGAAACAAACTTGACCCTACTAAATTTGAGATAGCAGATATAAGTAAGACAAGTGTTTGTCCACTTGCAAGAGTTATGAGAAAAGAGCTTAAAAAGATTGGAATAAAAAAATATAAAGTATTGTATTCAAAGGAAGAACCAATAAAGTTAAATGAAAAGACTCCTGGTAGCATTTCATTTGTACCATCTGTAGCAGGGCTTATTATATCAGGTGAAGTCATTAAAGATATTATTAAAATGGGAGAATAAAATGGAAGAAAGATATAAAGAAATAGAAAATAGTATTACATCAACATTTAGGAAAAGCATATGGCTTAAGTTTGTTCAGGGAATAAAAGAGTTTGAAATGATAAAAGACGGTGACAAAATTGCTGTATGTATATCAGGCGGAAAAGACTCAATGCTTCTTGCAAAATGTATGCAGGAGATAAAAAGACATCGACAAATGGAATTTGAGCTAGTATTTATAGTTATGGATCCAGGATATAATGAGATAAATAGACAAAAAATAATAGATAATGCAAAATTACTTAATATACCTATAACAATATTTGATAGTAATATTTTTCAAGTTGTAGAAAAAATTGATGATCATCCATGCTATTTATGTGCTAGAATGAGAAGAGGCCATTTATATAAAAAGGCAAGAGAATTAGGATGTAATAAAATTGCTCTTGGTCATCATTTTGATGACGTAGTTGAGACAATACTTATGGGGATGCTATATGGTGCTCAAATGCAGACTATGATGCCAAAGCTTCATAGTACTTTTCATGAGGGAATGGAACTTATCCGTCCATTATATTATGTTAAAGAGGCAGATATTATTGCATGGCGAGACTATAATAAGCTTGAATTTATACAATGCGCTTGTAAAATTACTGAAAAATATACAAGTGATGGTAATAATGAAGCAGCATCAAAAAGAGAAGAGATGAAAAATTTATTAAAGCAACTAAGAAGTGTGTATGATAAAGTTGATATGAATATATATAATAGTACGAAAAATGTTAACTTAAACACAATAATTTCATATGTGAAAGACGGAAAAGTACATCATTTTTTAGATGATTATGATAAAAAAACAGAAAATAAGGATGAGTGATTAATATGATTATAGAATATGAAGAAAAGTATATTGAGGAAGTAAGAGATTTACTTGTAGAGCTTGAAGAGTATATCGTAAGCATAGATAAAGATGAGCTAGATATTGTCGGAGAGGACTATAAAGAAAAATATATAATTAGTTTGTTAAAAGAAGTAAAAGAGACTAATGGAAAAATATATCTTTATTTAGAAGATGGAAAAGTTTTAGGAATGGTTGCTGGAGGATTTAGAAATTATGCAGAAGATGATTATTTAGATTATAAATGTCCTAAAGCTGGACGTGTATTTGAGCTAGTTACAACTCAAAAAGAAAGATCAAAAGGTATAGGTAGAAAGCTACTTAATAAAATTGAAGAGTATTTTAAAGATCACGGTTGTGAGTATATAAGTATAGATGTGTTTGCATATAATGATAATGCTAAAAGATTTTATGAAAATGGTAACTATCATGCAAGAATGCATACATATATAAAGAAAATAAGTGAATAAGTAATAAAAAAATGTTGAAGTATTTTGCTTCAACATTTTTTTGTTAGTATATTATTTAGACATTATGTCACAGATTAAATTAGAAATCTCTGTAGGATTTTCTATAGTCATTCCTTCAATTAATCTTGCTTGTGAGTATAGTATTTTTGTGTAGTCTTTTAATTTGTCTTTATCTTCTTTATATAATTCTTTAAGTTTATTTGCAATTGGATGCTCTTCGTTAATTTCAAGTACTTTTTGTGCTTTTACATTTTGATCTGTAGGCATTGCATTGATTACTTTTTCCATTTCAAGAGATATAGCGCCTTCACTTGTTAGACATACAGGATGATTTTTTAATCTATGTGTGAATCTTACAAGCTGTACATCATCTTTTATTGCATCTTTCATTGCATCAAACATATCCTTGTTTTCTTCGTTTTCTTTCTTTAATTTTTCTTTTTCTTCTTCTGAATCTAAATCTAATTCGTTTGTACAGATATTTGTGAATTTTTTCTCATTATAATTCATTAAAGATTTAACAACAAACTCATCAATATTTTCTGTTAAGTAAAGTATTTCGTAGCCTTTTTCTTTAACTTTCTCTACTTGAGGTAACATATCAATCTTATCTAGTGTTTCACCACAAGCATAATAGATGTCTTTTTGTTCTTCTTTCATTCTTGATACATATTCTTTTAGTGTAGTTAGTTTTTTATCTGTTGAAGAATAGAACATTAATAAGTCCTTTAATTTATCTTTATCCATTCCGTAGTTATCATAAGCTCCATATTTTAGTTGTGTACCAAAGTTATTGAAGAATTTAATGTATTCATCTCTATCGTCATTAAGCATTTTAGTAAGCTCAGAATTAATTTTCTTTTCTATATTTTTAGCAAGAGTTTTTAGCTGTCTATCATGTTGAAGCATTTCTCTTGATATGTTTAAAGATAGATCTGGGCTATCAACAAGACCTTTTACGAAGCCGAAATAATCTGGAAGTAGTTCTTCACATTTTTCCATAATTAATACACCATTAGAGTATAATTGTAATCCCTTCTCATATTGTTTAGTATAAAAATCATAAGGTAGATGAGATGGTATAAATAATAGTGCATTATAGCTAAATGTACCTTCTGCCTGAGTGTGTATAACTTTTTGTGGCTTACTAAAATCTGAGAATTTAGAAGTGTAGAATGAATCGTACTCTTCTTGTTTTATTTCGGATTTTTTCTTTTTCCAAAGTGGAATCATGCTATTTAATGTCTCAGTTTCTTTTACTTTTTCATATTCGTTTTTAGTTTCTTCTTTTAATTTCTCATGCTCAACGTCCATAAGAATTGGATAACGAATATAGTCTGAGTATTTTTTAACTAGATTTTTTATAACAAATTCTTCTAAGTATCTGCTATATTTTTCATCTTCTGTATCATCTTTAATTTTTAGTATTATTTTTGTACCTATTTCATCTTTTTCTGTAGGTTCTATTGTATATCCTTCAACACCAGTTGAATGCCATTTATATGCTTGTTCATCATTTAGTGATTTAGAT
Source organism: uncultured Clostridia bacterium (assembly GCA_944386345.1). Taxonomy (GTDB): domain Bacteria; phylum Bacillota; class Clostridia; order TANB77; family CAG-465; genus CAG-465. Next base: position 17,806 of record CALXAR010000015.1, on the reverse strand, counting down.
ATTACAGTTACATCGCTACTTACCATAAAGCAAGAGTAAAATCCTACCCCAAATTGTCCAATAATTTCAACGTCATCTTGCTTTTCTTGTGCTTCTTTAAATGCAAGAGAGCCACTTTTAGCAATTGTTCCTAAGTTGTTTTCAAGCTCTTCTTTATTCATTCCACAACCATTATCTTCTATTGTTAGCAATTTGTTTTCTTTATCTACTGATATTTTTATATTTAATTTATCTCTATCTATATTCTCTTTCTTTTCAGTAATAGAATTGTAGTAACGCTTATCTAGAGCATCACTTGCATTTGAAATTAATTCTCTTAAGAATATTTCTTTATTTGTATAAATAGAGTTAATCATTAAGTCTAAAAGTCTTTTAGATTCTGCTTTAAATTGTTTTTCTTTCATAAAAACATCTCCTTTTTACAATTAGTAATTATATACCTTGCTTTTAGCACTGTCAAGTAACAAGTGCTAAATTTTTTAAAAAATTAGCACTCTAATATTGAAAGTGCTAAAACAAAGTGATATAATATTTATTGCAGAAAAAAATGCATATATTATCTAAATAAAAAAGGAGGGATAATTATGAATGCACAAAATTTTACACAAAAATCAATAGAAGCCATTAATAATGCTCAGTCAATTGCAACTATGAATCAAAATCCACAAGTGGAAGTTGAACATATATTACTTGCATTACTTGAGCAAGATAATAGTCTAATAAAAGAACTAATAAAGAAAATGGGAGTAATAGAAAACTTTGAGGATGATATAAGAAAAAGAGTTGACAATATGCCAAAAGTTACTGGCACTGCAAGACCAAGTAATGGAATATATGTATCTCAAGATGTAGATATTGTATTACAAAGCTCTGAAAATATAGCAAAAAAAATGAAGGATGAGTATGTATCAGTAGAGCATATAATGCTTGCAATTATAGATAAGGCAAAAGGAGAGCTAGGTGATATATTTAAAAGGTATAATATAACAAAGACAGCCTTTTTAAAAGTATTATCTAGTGTTAGAGGAAATACAAGAGTTACAACAGATAATCCAGAAGAGACATATGATGCACTAAAAAAATATGGCCAAAATCTAGTTGAGCTTGCTCGTAATCAAAAACTTGATCCAGTAATAGGAAGAGACAATGAGATTAGAAATGTTATTAGAATATTATCAAGAAAAACTAAAAATAATCCATGTCTAATTGGGGAGCCGGGTGTTGGTAAGACAGCTATAGCTGAAGGGCTTGCACTTCGTATAGTAAGAGGAGATGTTCCAGATGGACTTAAGGATTGTACTATATTTTCATTAGATATGGGACTACTTGTTGCTGGAGCAAAATATAGAGGAGAATTTGAAGAAAGATTAAAGGCTGTACTTCAAGAGATAAAAAAGAGTGAAGGTAAAATAATACTATTTATAGATGAGATTCATACTATTGTTGGAGCAGGAAAAACAGATGGAGCAATGGATGCTGGTAATATTTTAAAACCAATGCTTGCAAGGGGAGAATTACACTGTATAGGTGCAACAACTCTAAACGAATATAGACAATATATTGAAAAAGATCAAGCACTTGAGAGACGTTTTCAACCTGTAATGGTAGATGAGCCAACAGTTGAAGATACAATCACTATACTTAGAGGTCTTAAAGAAAGATATGAGGTATATCATGGAGTTAAGATATCCGATAGTAGTCTTATAGCTGCAGCTACATTATCTAATAGATATATTAGTGATAGATTTTTACCAGATAAAGCAATAGATTTAGTAGATGAGGCTTGTGCAATGATAAAGACTGAGATGGAGTCAATGCCAACAGAACTTGATGAAATATCTAGAAAAATAATGCAACTTGAAATAGAAGAGACTGCTCTAAGTAAAGAAAAAGATGAGATCTCAAAGCAACGTTTAGCAAATATTTCTAAAGAAAAAGCAGAGCTAAAATCTAAATTTGATGGTATGAAAGCTAAATGGGAAAATGAAAAAGAGGCAATAGTAAAAGTTCAAAAACTTCGTGAGGAGATAGAGAGCGTAAATGCTCAAATTGAGAAGGCAGAAAGAAATTACGAGTTAAATAAAGCTGCAGAACTAAAATATGGAAAGCTTCCACAATTACAGCAAGAGCTTAAAGTTGAAGAGGAGCTATCTGAAAAAAGCAAAGAAGATGGCCTTTTAAGAAATAAAGTAACAGATGATGAGATTGCAAAAATTGTTTCTAGATGGACAGGAATACCTGTTGCAAAATTATTAGAAGGGGAAAGAGAAAAAATTCTTCATTTAAGTGATCTACTTCATAAAAGAGTAATAGGACAAGATGAAGCAGTTGAAAAGGTATCAGAAGCAATAATGCGTTCAAGAGCTGGTATAAGTGATCCACGTAAGCCAATAGGTTCGTTTTTATTCTTAGGACCAACAGGTGTTGGTAAAACTGAACTTGCAAAGTCTCTTGCAGAATGTCTTTTTGACGATGAACGTAATATTGTAAGAATTGATATGTCAGAATATATGGAAAAATACTCAGTATCTAGACTAATAGGTGCACCTCCAGGATATGTCGGATATGAAGAAGGTGGACAGCTAACAGAAGCAGTAAGAAGAAAACCATACTCTGTAGTACTTTTTGACGAGATAGAAAAAGCACATCCAGATGTGTTTAATATATTACTTCAAGTATTAGATGATGGAAGAATTACAGACTCGCAAGGAAGAACTGTTGACTTTAAAAATACAATAATTATTCTAACATCTAATTTGGGTTCAGAGTATATTTTAGATGGAATCCAGCCTGATGGAACAATCTCTCAAGATGCAAAGGATAAAGTAAATACACTACTTAAAAAGAGCTTTAGACCAGAATTTTTAAATCGTTTAGATGAAATTGTATTTTATAAACCACTTATGAAAGCTGAGATTTCAAAGATACTAGATTTACTTATAAAAGACCTTGAAAAAAGACTTGAAGATAAACGTATTACCTTAGAGTTAACTTCAAAAGCTAAGGACTACTTAATTGATAATGGCTATGATGAAGTTTATGGTGCAAGACCTTTAAAGAGATTTGTTCAGAAAAAATTAGAGACTCTAATTGCAAAAGAGATCCTAGAGCAAAAGATATTACCTGATACTAAAGTACAGATAGATTATAACGGAAATGAATTAGTTGTAAAGTAATAAATAAGCTTGCTAGAAAAAATACTAGCAAGCTTTTTATATTAATGTTTATTTATCATAAAATAATATTATATGGAAAATATAATAAAAAGGAGATTAAATGAGTATTAATATAAAAAGTAAATTAAAAGAAAAATATGTAATTATAACTAAAATATTAAATAGTATTAATAAAAGTAGAATTGGAGAATATGCTGCTCAGTGCTCGTATTATACAATATTATCATTTATTCCCTTTGTTATTCTTCTTTTAACATTAATACAATATACAGGAATAAATCAAGATACTCTGTTTAATGCTATATCAAGAGTTATACCTTCAAATATGAATGAAATAATAATTAAAATTATACAGGAAGTTTATTCTAAGTCAATTGGTACAATTTCTATTTCAATTATATTTACAATATGGTCTGCTGGAAAAGGACTATATGCGCTAAGCATGGGATTTCAGTCTATATATAAGACAAATGAAGATGAAAGTCCAAATTATTTTCTACTAAGAATTAGGGCTGTTATTGGAACACTTATTTTTATTGTTCTTTTGATAATAGGATTGATTGTACTTGTGTTTGGCAGTAGTTTGTTGTCTTTTCTTCAAGAAAAATGTGGCTTTTTAAATGAATTTAATATTGTTTTAGAAGTAATAACTAAAATTATATTCTTGATTGTAACAGTTATGGTATTTGATTTTATATATAAGTTTATGCCAAGACATAGAGTAACTTTTAAAAGTCAGATGTATGGAGCTGTATTTGGAGCAATTTCACTTAATGTAGTTTCGTTAGTATTTGCTAAATATTTAGATATATTTAAAAACTTTTCTATTACTTATGGAAGCTTAACTACTTTAATGCTAATTATGATGTGGACATATTCATGTTTTTATACAGTGTTACTTGGTGCAAAAGTTAATAGAATATTAGCATATAAAAGAAAAGTTGGAAATAACTAGTTTTTATTATCTTAATATGTTAAAATACTATTTAGGTTATGGAGGTAGAATATATGACAGAAAAAGAGAAGATGCTAGCAGGACAAATATATGATGCAAATTATGATAAAAATCTAATTGAAGAGAGGCAAAAAGCAAAAGAATTATGCTTTAAATATAATATGTTAAATCCATCAGATACAATAGATAGAGAAAATGTACTTAAAGAGCTTATAGGAAAAATTAAAGGAAATATATTGATTGAGCAACCATTTATATGTGACTATGGATATAATATTGAAATGGGAGATAACTTTTATAGCAATCATAATCTAGTTATTTTAGATGCTGGAGGCGTTAAATTTGGAGACAATGTATTTATCGGTCCAAATTGTGGAGTATATACTTCAGGCCACCCTATAGAAAAAGATGTAAGAAACATGGGACTTGAGTATGCCTCCCCTATAAAAATAGGTAATGATGTATGGATAGGTGGAAATGTATGTATACTTCCTGGAGTAACAATAGGAAATAATGTAGTAATAGGTGCAGGAACTGTAGTAAATAAAAATGTACCAGATAATGTTGTTATTGCAGGAAACCCATTTAAAATTATAAAAGAAATTAATTAGGAGGGAAAAAATGAAAATAATTGTTATATCAGATATACATGGCTCATTATTTTATATGAATAAGATAAAAGAAATTATAGATAAAAGTAACGTAGATAAAATAGTACTTCTTGGTGATCTGTATTATCATGGCCCAAGAAATCCTTTAACGCAGGAATATAATCCTCAGCAAGTGGCAAATATTTTAAATAGTTATAAAGATAAAATATTATGTGTAAGAGGAAATTGTGATGCACAAGTTGATGAAATGATTTCTGAATTTAAATTTAATGATAATGTAAAGTTAGATATAAATGGTAAGAGATTCTTTTTTACACATGGACATAAGTATAACATAGATAATTTACCAGATAATATAGATGTAATTGTATATGGACATTTTCATACTGGATTTATAAAACAAAAAGATAATGTTATCTGTGTAAATTCTGGTTCAATATCGCTTCCAAAAGATAATACAAAAAATAGCTATTTAATTATAGATGATAATAATATTAAGCTTATGGATTTAGATGGAAATGTAATAGATAGAATAAAATATAATTAAAAAAAACTGGTAGAATATTTGTCTACCAGTTATTTGGGTTTGTAATATCTTTTTTATTATTTTTAATTATATCATCATATAAATCCTTTTTCTTTTCTAAAAATAATGAGCTCTCTTTAAGTTCTTGTATTTTTTTATCTATTATTACTTTTTGACTATTTATTATATCTAGTCTTTGTAGTATTGTTGAATCTCCAATTATGCATAAATCTACATATTCTTTTATAGATTTAATAGACATACCGCATTTTCTTAAGCAGATAATTGTTTTTAACCAATTTAATGATTCTTCGTCAAAAACTCTAATATTATTTTTATCTCTTTTTATTGAAGGAATCAAGTTTTCATCGGTATAATATCTTAGAGTATATTCTGATATATTAAATTTTTTTGATACCTCTTTTACAGTTAGCATATTTTTTTCTCCCTTTTTATTGACTTAGAGTAACTCTAATGTGATATAAATAGATTATCATAAATTTAATACAATATCAATAAAGTAGTAAAATGTAGAATAAAAAATTAAAATAACTACAATATTGTAAAAAGCAAAATATTATGATAGTATTTATGTTGAAAGAGGATTTTGTTATGGATAAATCAAAGGTATATTTTATAAAAGAAATTACTCCAGAAAATATTATTAAAGCCTATGAAGTATTAGGAAAGAAATTACCTGGAAAAGTAGCAGTAAAAATGCATTCAGGTGAGAAAGGAAATCAAAATTATTTAAGAGCAGAATTTGTAAAAGATGTAATTCATCATGTAAATGGTACTGTGGTAGAATGTAACACAGCATATGAAGGCGCAAGAAATTCTACAGAAAAACATAGAAAACTAATTGAAGAGCACGAATGGAACAAATACTTCCCATTTGACCTATTAGATGCAGAAGGACCAGATATGGAGCTTGATGTTCCTAATGGAAAAGTATTAAAGAAAAACTATGTAGGAAAAGATTTAGCAAACTATGATTCATTACTAGTACTATCTCATTTTAAAGGTCATGCTATGGGTGGATATGGTGGAGCATTAAAACAGCTTTCTATTGGTTGTGCTTCATCTGCAGGAAAAACTCTAATTCATACTGCAGGAGTAACAGACGATCAAAGAGAACTATTTAATAATTTACCAGAACAAGATAGGTTTTTAGAAGCAATGGCAGATGCAGCTTCTAGTGTAGTAAAATATTTTAACGGTAATGCTGTATATATTAACGTAATGAAAAATATTTCAATTGATTGTGACTGTGATGGTAATGCTTCAGCACCATGTATGAAAGATATTGGTATTCTTGCAAGTCTAGATCCAATTGCAGTTGATCAAGCTTGTTTAGATCTAGTATATAACTCAAATGATCCAGGAAAAGATAAATTAATACAAAGAATTGAATCTTTACACGGAGTACATACTGTAGAAGCTGCTGCAGAACTAGGATTTGGTTCAAGAGATTATGAATTAATAAATATAGAATAAAAGATAAAGACTTGCAATGCAGGTCTTTTTTTGTTATTATTGTTAGTATCGAAGGTGAAAAAAATGAAAAATATAGGGACTAAGATGCTTGAAACAGATAGACTGATACTTAGAAGGTTTAAAGAAGAGGATGCAGAAGAAATCTATAATGGATTTATAAATCAAGAGGGATTTTTATATTATGCAAATAAAGAGAAAAGAACATTAAAAGAAGAAAAAGATTCTTTAATAGGAATAGATGAAAAGTACAATCAAAAACATTGCTATAATTGGCTTATAACACTAAAGAAAACAGATGCTATTATTGGACGAATATTTTTAGTAGTAGAAGAATTTAACGAGTGTGTCGAGTCAAATTATGCTATTGATGAAAGATACTCAAATAATGGATACATGACAGAAGCACTAAAGGAAGTAATTAGATTTTGCTTTGAAGAGGTAGAGGTAAATAGATTTCAATCATGTTGTGTTATAGAAAATAATGCATCAAAAAGAGTAATGCAAAAGTGCAATATGAATGAGGAAGGAATTTTAAGAAAATATATAAAGCTTAGAGATGGATATCATGATATGTATATGTTTTCTATTGTAAAAGAGTAGATAATATGTATTATGTGTATATTATTAGATGTAAAGATAACTCACTTTATACTGGAATAACTAATAATTTAGAAAGAAGAATAGAAGAACATATAAATAGGACTAAAAGATGTGCTAAATATACTAAAAATCATATAGCCATAAAACTCGAAGCTTCATGGAAAACAGAAGATAGAAAACTAGCTTCAAAATTAGAGTATTATATAAAAAGACTTGCTAAAAAGCAAAAAGAGGAAATAATAATAGATGATAACAAATTCAAAGAGTATTTTTCAGAAGTAATTGATATCAAAAAATATACTAAAATAATATAAAATTTGTATATTGAATATAAAATATTATTATGATAGAATTTGCTATATAACTATTTAGAAAGAGGGAAGAAAAGTGAGAGAATTTGTATATGAAAGAAAAGTTAATTATTATGAAACAGACAGGATGGGTGTAGTTCATCATTCTAATTATATAAGATACTTAGAAGAGGCAAGATGTACTTTTTTAGAGAAAATAGGCTTGTCTTTTGCTTATTTGGAAGAAAACGGTATAACGATACCAGTACTAGGAGTAAATGTAGAATATAAATTTCATGTAACTTTTTCAGATATAGTTGAAATACATGTATATATAAAAGATTATAATGGAGTAAGAATGAATATTGGTTATGAAATACTTGAAAAAGAAACAAAGAAAAAAGTACTTAGTGGAGAAACAAAACATTGTTTTACAAATAGAGAACTTAGACCAATTAATTTAAAAAAGTATAACTTTGAAATTCATAATAAGTTTGATGTGTTGATAAATGGAAGTAAGGGTGAGTAGTATGGATTTTTTAGAGCTTGCTAAAAATAGATATTCATGTAGAAGTTTTTCAGATAAAAAAGTTGAAAGAGAAAAGTTAGATAAAATATTAGAAGCTGGAAGAGTTGCTCCAACAGCGGTAAACCTTCAGCCACAAAGAGTATTAGTTTTAGATGAAGAAGACAGATTAAAAAAATTAAGCGAATGTACTCCATATGGTTGGGGAGCACCACTTGTTTTAGTAATATGTTATGATAAAGATGTGTCATGGAAGAGAAGGTACGACTTAAAAGATGAAGGAATTGTTGATGCAAGTATTGTAACTACACATATGATGCTTGAAGCATATAGTTTAGGGCTTGGCACAACTTGGATAGGAGCTTTTAATCCTGTAAAAGTAAGAGAAGTATATAATATTCCAGAAAATTATGAAATTGTATCAATTTTACCTATAGGATATCCATCAGATGATGCAAAGCCAAGTGCCATGCACAGTAAAAGAAATGAAATGAGTAGTATGGTGTTTTTTAATGAGATTAAGTGATTGAGGGAACTGTACCAGATGGACTAGTTTGTACTAATACATTTTTTCGTTAGGAGACCAGATAAAATATATAAATTGTAATAATTATGAAAAAATAACTATTTTTTAGGTTATTTTTTCTTTTTTTATTGACAATTGAATAATTATTCAACTATAATAATATTAGGAGGTAAAGTGATGTCTAGAAATGAGTTTATTTGTGACTGTAATATAATACATGAAGAAGTAGTAAAAAAAACTTTAGAAAAAATGCCTAATTATGATATGTTTAATAGACTTGCAGAATTTTTTAAGATTCTTGGAGATACAACTAGAGCTAAAATTTTATATGCACTTGATCAAAATGAGATGTGTGTATGTGACATAGCAAATGTACTTGGAATGAGTAAGTCTTCAATATCACATCAGTTAGGAACTTTAAGAAGATCTGGTATTGTAAGATGCAGAAAAGAAGGAAAAGAAGTATACTATACACTAGATGACGATCACGTAAAAGGTTTATTTGAATTAGGTATTGAGCATATAGAGCATAAAATATAAAATCGGAGGTAATTATTATGAAAAAGAAATTTAAATTAATTGGACTTGATTGTGCAAATTGTGCTGCACAACTTGAAAACGCTATTTCAAAAATGGAAGGAATAGAGAGTGCATCAGTAAGTTTTATGACAGGAAAATTAGTTATTGAATGTGCTGATGATGAAGATATAGTAAAGAAAGTTAAAAAATTAGTAAAAAAAGAAGAGCCAGATGTTGAACTAGAAGAAGTATAGGAGGATAATATGAAGAAAAAAGGAATAAAAATTATAATTTCATTTATACTTTTTCTAGTTGCTCTAATTTTTAACTTTAGTAAGGAATGGATAAACAATATATTATATATTATCTCATATTTAATTGTTGGATTTGAGATAATAAGAAAAGCAGTAAGAAATATCTTTAGAGGAAAAGTCTTTGATGAAAATTTTTTAATGACTGTTGCAACAATTGGAGCTTTTGGAATTGGAGAATTTCCAGAGGCTGTTGCAGTAATGCTATTTTATCAAGTTGGAGAATTATTCCAAAGCTATGCAGTTGATAAATCGAGAAAATCTATATCAAGCTTAATGGATATAAGACCAGATTATGTTAATATTGAAAGAGATGGAAAAATAGAAAAAGTTGATCCAGATGAGGTAAATGTAGGCGATATAATTATAATAAAACCTGGTGAAAAAGTTCCACTTGACGGTTTTGTAATGGAAGGAAAATCAAGTCTTGATACAAAGGCTTTAACTGGAGAATCTTTGCCAAGAGATGTCACAGAAGGAGAAGAAGTTTTAAGTGGATGTATTAATTTAAATGGTGCTTTAAGAGTTCAGGTTACAAAAGAATATGGTGATTCTACAGTAAGTAAAATACTAGATTTAGTTGAAAATGCAAGTAGTAAAAAATCAAAATCAGAGAATTTTATTACTAAATTTGCCGCCTACTATACTCCTATCGTTGTTTTAATTGCAGTGGTACTAGCACTTGTTCCACCACTTGTAATAGAGGGAGCAATGTTTTCAGATTGGATATATAGAGCTTTATCATTTCTTGTAGTATCTTGTCCTTGTGCACTTGTAATTTCAATTCCACTTAGCTTTTTTGGTGGAATTGGTGGAGCTTCTAAAATGGGAGTATTAATTAAAGGAAGTAACTATTTAGAAGCTATTTCAAATACTGAAATAGTGGTATTTGATAAAACAGGAACACTTACAGAAGGAAACTTTGAGGTTCAAAAAGTAAATGCTATAGATATAACAGAAGATGAGCTTTTAAAATATACCGCTTATGCAGAAAACTATTCAAATCATCCTATATCTTTATCTGTTAAAAATGCATATGGAAAAGAAATTGATAAGTCAAAGATTCAATCAACACAAGAGCTATCTGGTCTTGGAGTAGTAGCTAGAGCTTTGGACAAAGATATTTTAGTTGGAAATGAAAAACTAATGAAAGAGGAAGACATTAACTATAAAAAATGTGATGAGGTAGGAACTGTACTTTATGTTGCAATTGATGGAAAATTTGTAGGGTATATATTAATTGCAGATAGAATAAAACCAGACGCACATAAGACAATAAAAGGACTAAAAATGAATGGAATAAAGCAAACAGTTATGCTTACAGGAGATAAGAAAAATGTTGGTGAGAGTGTAGCTAAAAAACTAGAAATAGATAAAGTTTATACTGAACTTTTACCAGATGGAAAAGTAAAGAAGGTAGAAAAACTTTTGAAAGAAAAAAGTGAAAAAGGAAAGTTAGTATTTGTTGGAGATGGAATAAATGATGCACCAGTTCTAGCTTTAGCAGATATTGGTATTGCAATGGGAGCGTTAGGCTCTGATGCTGCTATAGAGGCTGCAGACGTTGTAATTATGACTGATGAACCTTCTAAGATTGTAAATACTATTTATTTATCTAAAAGAACAATGAATATTGTTAAACAAAATATAGTATTTGCTATAGGAGTAAAAATAGCAGTACTTATTTTGAGTGCTTTTGGTATTTCTACAATGTGGGAAGCAGTATTTGCAGATGTTGGAGTATCAGTTATAGCAATTATAAACTCATTACGAGTTTTAAATGTAAAAAAGATAACAAAGTAATTTGTTATCTTTTTTAGTTATGAAAAAAATAAATATTGAAAAATTATATATAAATTTGTTAGAATATAATAGAAGAAGGGATGATATGAAAAGGAAAGAAAGACTAAAAATATTTAAAATTATTATAGCTATCTTAGTAATATTACTTATAGTTGGAATAATAGCATACTTATTTCCTGTAATGAGAAATTTATCTACACCAGAAGGACAAGCTGATTTTAAAGCAAAAGTTGAAGAATCTGGAATAATAGGACTATTAATGCTATTTGGCTTGCAAGTTGCACAAATATTTCTATTTATAGTACCTGGAGAACCAATTGAAATACTTGCTGGTATGTGTTATGGATGGTTTTGGGGTACGATATTCATCTTAATTTCTGCATTTATTATATCAACTTCAATTTTTTTATTAGTAAGAAAATTTGGAAGAAAATTTGTATATGATTTTTGTGATAGAAAAAAAGTAAAAAAAATTGAAAATAGTAAGCTCTTTAAAGATCCCAAGAAAATAGAAATAATACTTTTTATATTATATTTAATACCTGGGACACCTAAAGACTTATTTGCTTATGTGTCAGGACTTTTGCCAATAAAAACTCTACCATTTGTATTAATTTCAACTTTTGCAAGATTTCCTTCGGTAATTTCGTCGACTCTTGCTGGAGAAAATTTAGCCATTGGTGATTTGAAGATGAGTATTATTATTTATCTAGCAGTTATACTTATAGTAGGAGTTATTATTTATATAATAAATAAATTTGACAAAGATAAAACAACAGATAAAATATTAAAAACAATTAAATAACTGTATATAATATGACATTATTGAAAATTATGTACATTAATATTATAATCATTTTATATAGTAGAGGAGTTGAGATTTATGATAAAAATTAGTAATGTATCAAAGTCTTATGTAAAAAATAAAAAATCTATAGATTCTCTTGATTTAGAGGTAAAAAATGGAGAAATCTTTGGATTTTTAGGACCTAATGGTGCCGGTAAGACTACAACTATTAGAATGATAACAGGAATTCTTAATCCAGATGAAGGAGATATTCTAATAGATGGAAATAGTATTAAGACAAATCCGATTGAAGCAAAAAAGGCTATAGGTTTTGTTCCAGATAGCCCAGATATGTTTTTAAGATTAAAGGGAATTGAGTATCTTAATTTTATGGCAGATGTATATGATGTCCCTGTAGAAACTAGAAAACAAAAGATTGAGGAGCTTACTAAAAAATTTGAAATATATGATGATTTAAATAGTCAAATTCAGAGTTATTCTCATGGTATGAGACAAAAGATTGTAATATGTGGTGCACTTCTATCAGAACCTAAAAACTGGATTCTTGATGAGCCTATGACAGGTCTTGATCCAAAATCTTCGTATGATTTAAAAGAGATGATGAAAGCACACGCAAAGTCAGGAAAGACTGTATTTTTTTTTTTTTTTGTATTAGAGGTCGCAGAAAAAATCTGTGATAGAGTTGGGATTATAAATAAGGGAAAATTAGTATTTGTTGGAACTTTAGAAGAAATGAAAGAAAAGTTTAAAGAAAATGGTAGCCTAGAAGAGTTATTCTTAGAGATTACAGAAGAATAAGAGGTGATGTGAATGAAGAAAATATTAGAACTAACAAAAGTATTTTTAAAAACCTCTTTTTCTAATATGGAAGCTCAAACAATGGGAAATAATAAAAGCAAATTAGGAATGGCTTTTTTATATCTATTTTTAATTGTTTATCTAGGTGGAATAATTGGTTTTTTAAGTTATAATGTAATAGATGGTTTAATTTCAATACAACAAGAGGCTGTTTTTATTGGACTTATATTACTTATGACTATAGGGTTTACATTATTTCAGAGTATATTTTCAAGTATTAATGTATTATATTTTACTAAGGATAGTGAGTATATTTTGCCTCTACCTTTAAAGCCATCAGAAATTATACTTGCAAGAACTAATGTAATAATTATAATGGAATATATTGTAGAGCTTATAATAAGCTTAGTACCACTTATTATTTATGGTGTGATGACAGGAGCAGGAATTATATATTATATAACGATGCTTATAGCATTAATTCTTATACCTATTTTCCCAGTACTACTAATAAGTACAATAGTTATGTTTGTTATGAGCTTTTCAAAAATTGTTAGAAATAAAAATAGATTTCAACTTATCGCAACTGTAATTGTACTTATATTTTCTATAGTACTTGGAATGAGTTTTAGTACTTTTGATGAAGAGATTACACAAGAGCAAATGATTCAGTTAGTAATGCAAGCAAATGGACTAGTAGACCTAATTAAGGGATATTTTCCAACAATAGATCCTTTAACTACAGCTTTAACTAGTACTTCTTGGTTTGAGGTACTCATATCAATTTTAGAGACTATTGGAATAAGCTTTATTACTTTAATTATATATGTGTTTATAGCTGAGAAAATATATTTTAAAGGACTAGTTGGAAATTTATTTAGTGGTAGCAAGAAAAAAGGAAAAGTTGATTTAAGTAAAAATAATTTTAGAAATAGTAAATTATATAAAAGCTATATTGGTAAAGAGTTTAAATTATTATTTAGAAATCCAATATTTTTAATGCAATGCTTAGTGCCAGCAGTATTAATACCAATTATTATGATAGGTATATTTGCATTAAATTTTAAAGATATATCACAAGAAGAATTGCAAGAGATTACATCATTAATCCCTACAGATACGCTTGTTGTCGTAAGTGTTATATTAGGGATAATACAATTTTTCTTTATGTTTAGTTATATTTCGATTACAGCAATTTCAAGAGATGGAAATAATGCTGTGTTTATGAAATATGCTCCTGTATCATTATATAAACAATATATGTATAAGATTGCTCCAAATTATATAATCAATACTATAATGATAATACTTACTCTTGTAATGCTACAATACTTTTTGAAAATGCCTCTAATTACACTTGCTTTAATTTTTGTAATATCTATGGTAATGAGCGCATTACAAAGTATATTAATGCTAATTATAGACCTTAAAAAGCCAAAGTTAGAATGGGATTCAGAGTATGCTGTAGTAAAACAGAATATGAATTTAATGTATCCTATGATTTTATCTTTAGTAAATATTGGAGTTATTGTTTTAGTTACAATGTTTACAGGCTCAATGGGAATATATGTAGGAAGTGGTGTATTATTGCTATTGTATGGAGGGCTAACATATCTTGTAAGTAATTATTTATATAAAAATCAAAACAAACTTGCAGAAAAAATAATGTAAAAAAAGCAACGGGAAATTAATCCCGTTGCTTTTAAACTAGTTTAGAGCTTTCTTAGAAATTTCAATCATCTCTTGAGAGATTGTCTTATCTTCTCTTAAGATGTTTTCGATTTCCTCCCAGCTCCTTGCTGGCTTTTTTATTTTGTTGTCAAATACTCTTTTATGCTGAACTGCTTCATATGTCTCAGCAATTTTTAGTATTTGGCAAAGAGCATTTGAATACTCTTTTTTGCAATGCATGATGATTGCTTCTTCTTGCATTGGAGTAAGCTCTATGCCAAACTCTTCTGCAATCTTTACAGACATTTCACCATGCTTGCTATTTAGGTCTCTAGCTTCTGGATGCTTATCCCAGCTATACCCTTTCGCATAAATATACGAAATAGGACCTTGACCTAAATTCATTAGGATGGCAGTATCAAATGCCAAATCGCAAGAGATATCAAATCCATTTTTTTGAGCCTCTCTTGCAATTGCTACTGCAATTTGTGCTACCTCTAATTCCTTTTTAGGATTAATTAAAGAGCTAATTACAATAGCTTTATCTTTTTTTTGCATATACCCTCCTTTGTGCTTATTTTAGCACAAATTTTTAAATTAATATTACATAATAATTATAACACTTTTTTAGAGATTAGTCAAATTTTACTTAAATTCGACTTTTATTAATATAAATAAAGTCTAACTTTTATTCAAAAAATGTTTGACTTTAAGTACCAATTGTATTATAATTTAATAGTTAGGAGACGAACCATATGGAGAATGAAGAGAAATTAGGAAAGGTTATATCAATGCTATCAAGAAATATAAAAAGGACTTTAAATGAGGAAGTGTCAAAGTTTGGTATTACATATAACCAAACTGTTTTTTTGAAGTTTATTGCAGATAAAAGTAAAGAGGGTAAAGTCTATGCAAAAGATTTAGAAAACGAGTTTGATAAAAGAAAGTCTACTGTAGCTGAGATAATACAACTACTTGAACAAAAAGGTTTACTAAAAAGAGAATCTTTATGTGATGATAATAGATTTAAGGAGCTTGTACTAACTCAAAAGGCAAAAGAATTATTAGTAAAAGTTAATAAAACAATATTAAATATGGACTATAATCTACTAAAAGATATAAGCGAAGAGGAATATAAAACATTTATTGAGACTAGTAATAAGATATTAAAAAATATAAATGAAAGGAGTAAAAAAAATGATTAAAAAGCTATCAAGATATTTAAAAGAGTATAAGAAACCGGCAATACTTACACCAATATTTGTAATACTTGAAGTTGTTATGGAAGTTTTAATTCCATATCTAATGGCTAAGATTATTGATGTTGGTATAAACAATGGTGATGTACAATATATTATTAAGATCGGAACATTCTTAATTTTAAGTGCAATGCTATCACTTGCTTTTGGAATGCTATCAGGAAGATTTGCAGCCAAGGCTAGTGCTGGATTTTCTAAAAATTTAAGAAGAGAAATGTTTCATAAAATTCAAGACTATTCTTTTGAAAATATAAATAAGTTTTCTACATCAAGTTTGGTTACTAGAATGACAACTGATGTCACAAATGTTCAAATGGCTTTTCAAATGATAATTCGTATATTAGTTCGTGGACCTGTAATGATGCTTTTTGCATTGCTTATGGTACTAAGTATAAGTCCAAAACTTTCATTAGTATATATTGTTGCAATAATTTTATTAGGTATTGTACTTATATATATTGCGCTAAAAGCTCATCCTAATTTTGAAAAAGTATTTAAAAAATATGACCATTTAAATAGGGTTGTTCAAGAAAATGTTCAAGCAATTCGTGTTGTAAAAGCATATGTTCGTGAAGATTATGAAAAGAATAAGTTTAAAAAAGTAAATGATGAGGTATATTCATTATTTAAAAGGGCTGAAAAAATAGTTGCTTTTAATAGTCCAGCAATGCAGATTACAATATATACATGTATAGTATTAATATCTTGGATTGGTTCTAATTTAATTGTTGGAGGAACAATGCAGACAGGACAGCTTTCAAGTATGATTACTTATGCTTGGCAAATTCTTGCAAGTTTAATGATGCTATCAATGGTTTTTGTTATGGTTATAATGGCAACATCATCTGCTGAGAGAATTTTAGAAGTAATTGAGGAAGTTCCAAAGATAAGAAATAAAAATAATGCTATTAAAAAAGTAAAAGATGGCTCAATTGAATTTAAGCATGTTGACTTTGTATATAGCGATGAGAAAGATCTAAATAAATTTGCACTAAAAGATATTAACATTAAAATTAATTCTGGTGAGACTATTGGTATTATTGGAGGAACAGGTAGCTCAAAATCTACTTTTGTTCAATTAATACCAAGACTATATGATACAACTCATGGTGAAGTATTAGTTGGTGGAAAAAATGTAAAAGACTATGATATTAAATCTTTGCGTGATGCTGTTTCTATGGTATTACAAAAAAATGTACTATTTAAAGGAACAATTGCAGAAAACCTAAGATGGGGAAATAAAGAAGCAAGTTTTGAAGAGCTTGAAAGAGCATGTCAGCTTGCTCAAGCAGATGGATTTATAAAAGAATTTCCAGAACAATATGATACAATGTTAGATCAAGGTGGAACAAATGTATCAGGTGGACAAAAACAAAGAATTTGTATTGCAAGAGCGCTTCTTAAAAAGCCAAAGATACTAATACTAGATGATTCTACTAGTGCTGTTGATACAAAAACTGATGCATTAATACGTAAAGCATTTAGAGAAGACTTACCAGAAACTACTAAAATTATTATTGCTCAAAGAATTTCATCAGTAATTGATGCAGATCGTATAATTGTTTTACATAATGGTAAAATTGATGGAATAGGAACAAATGAGGAATTATTAAAGACAAATAAAATATATCAAGAAGTATATGAATCTCAAATGAAGGGAGTAGAAGAAAATGCATAAAAAGAATAAGTCAAAAACAATTAAAAGACTTTTAAGTTATGTTGCAAAAGAATATAAATTTCAATTTATAATTGTTTTTATTAGTATTATTATTAGTGCTCTTGTTGGTGTTGTTGGCGTTCAATTTATTAAAATACTAATTGATGAATATATCACACCATTACTTTCAAGTGATGTTAAAGACTTTGCTCCTTTATTAAATGTTTTAAAAATAATGGCGATTATATACTTAATAGGTGTAGTATGTACATA